>DASSZQ010000104.1:0-27871 GCA_035702755.1 Solirubrobacteraceae bacterium
CCCCCGGTTTGTTCGAAACCCGGATCGCACCTTCCGCGCCCCCTCTCCCCTTTTCACTGCTGCCGTTTTTCGCGTCAGCAAGCCCGTTCACCGATGGGCAGCCGCCGGGTCCCGCGAGCCGGCGTCTTGCCACCCGGCACAGTTGTCGCCAACGGTCGTGCTCAGGCTCTCATCGTGCGGACGCCAGCGACGTCAGCCGCCAGCCGTTCTTGGTGTTGGTCAGCTCGACGGTCTCGGTGGAGGAGGGCTGGCCCGCGGCGCCGGCGACCACCACGGCCGATGCCGTCGAGCCGGTGACGCGGACCTTGGAGATGCTCAGCGTGGGATCCGAGACCGAGTCGACAAACGTGTGCATCGCCTGCTCGCAGTTCAGCCCAGCGGCCTGAAGATGGCTGACGAGCGCCGGGGCGAGGACCTGCCGGCACAGGGTCTGGGTGTCGCGGCTGGCGACCGCATGGGCGAACTGCTGGAGCTTGGCCTGCACCTGCTGCCCGGCGCTGGCCCCACACCCCGCAACCACGCAGGCCACGCAGGCCACGCCGAGCAGCACAGGCCCGCGAGGTTGGCGCATGGCGGCAAGGGTACCCTTTAGGGAATGCGCTCCGAGCCACTCCAGGATGGACACGGCCGGCGGATCGGTGATCTGCGGGTCTCGGTCACCGACCGCTGCAACTTCCGCTGCCAATACTGCATGCCGGCCGAGGGTCTGCCCTGGCTGGAGCGGGACGAGATCCTCACCTTCGAGGAGATCTCCCGGGTTGTCGGTCTGTTCGCCGCGATGGGCGTCGGCGACGTGCGCCTCACCGGCGGCGAGCCGCTCGTCCGCCGCGACTTCCCCGTGCTCGCCGGCATGCTCGCCCAGCTGGAGGACGTGCGCGAGCTGTCGGTCACGACCAACGGCTTCCTGCTCGCCCGGGACGCCGAGCGCCTCGTCGCCGCCGGGATCGACCGCTTCAACGTCTCTGTCGACTCGCTCCAGCGCGACCGCTTCTACCAGCTGACCCGCCGCGACGCGCTGGACAAGGTCCTGCACGGGCTCGAGGTCCTCGCCTCCTTTCCGGAGGCTCACCCCATCAAGGTCAACGCGGTCGCCATGCGCGGGTTCACCGAGGAGGAGGTCATCCCGTTCGCGCAGCTCGCCCGCCGCACGCCGTACCAGGTGCGCTTCATCGAGTTCATGCCGCTCGATGCCGACCGGGCGTGGACCAAGAGCCAGGTGCTCACCGGCGCCGAGATCCGCGCGGCGATCGAGGAGGTCTACCCGCTGGAAGCGGAGCCGCGCGAGCCGAGCGCGACCGCCCGGGTCTATCGCTTCGCCGACGGCAACGGGCGGATCGGCTTCATCAACCCGGTGTCCGAGCCGTTCTGCGCCGACTGCAACCGCGTGCGGCTGACCGCCGACGGCCGGCTGCGGACCTGCCTGTTCTCCCTCAACGAGACCGACCTGCGCACCCCCCTGCGCGCCGGCGCCTCCGATGCCGACATGGAGCAGATCATCCGCGACGCCGTCTGGCGCAAGGAGCTCAAGCACCACGTCGGCGAGCCCGGCTTCGTTCAGCCGGCGCGGAGCATGTCGGCGATCGGCGGCTGACGGGCCGCGCGCGGTCCGGCTCGGCCCGGCCTCACCCGACTCGGTCGTCTGGGGCCGGCTGTGGTCCGACCCAGGGGGCCCCGGGCGTACCGGCATGGTGATGAAAAGGCGCCGGGCATGGGCGTGGCTGCCGGGCTTTCGCTCCTCACATCCCGCCGGGCAGCCAGATTGTGCGAAATCCGGATTTGGGCGCCGGGTCTCGTCGGTTTGAGGCGTATAGCAGCGGTTTTGTTCGAGATCCGAAGGGGCTCCGTCGGATCTCGAACGGATCGGCTGCTCACATCAGCTCATGACGCCGCGGCGGGCATGGCAAACGCGAACATCCGCTCCGCCTCGATCCGCGCGTAGACCGGCGACTCACCGGGCGCGTCGAGGAAGCCGGCCTCCCACTCCCCGCCGTACCGCGGCAGGTAGATGTCGAGCAGCGTCTGGCGAAAGCCGGCGTGCTCGCGGGCGCGGATATCGACCGGGACGGCCACCCCGTGGACGGTGACGGCCAGCTCCTCGCCGGGCAGGTGGGTGGCGCTCACCTGCGGCCGGCGGCGGATGTGGCGGAAGCGGATCGAATCCGGCGCCGAGCCGAAGTGAAAGGCGCCCCGGTAGAAGATGCCGTCGACCGGACCGACGATCGGCCGGCCGTCGGCGGTCACCGTCGCCAGGGCGAGCAGGCACATGCCCTGAAGCCGCGCCGCCACCTGCTCGGCGGTCAGGCGCCGCGCGGGCTCATGGATGCTGAGCAGGTGGGCGCCGGCGCGGGCGTAGCTTGAGTCGATCAGCTCCTGCAGCGACGCCAGATCGTCCGGAGTCTCATGCACCGGGCCAAGCCAACCAGCCGGTTAACGGAAACGCAAGCTCTCCGGAGGATGATCGAGAGCCGCCCATGCTCCTGCTGCTCGTCTTCGCGCTCATCGCGGGCGCCGGCACCGCCATCACCCCGTGCGTGCTGCCGGTGCTCCCCGCGCTGCTCTCGGCGAGTGCGGCCGGGGGGCGGCGGCGCCCGGTCGGCATCGTGCTCGGCCTGGCGGCCACGTTCACGATCGCGATCGTCGCCCTCGCCCAGCTCGTCGACGGCGTGGGCCTCGCCGCCGGAGCCGCCCGCACGCTGGCCATCGTCGTCCTGGTCGCCTTTGGCATCGTGCTCCTCGTCCCGGAGCTGGCCGAGCGGGTGCAGGCGCCGCTCTCGCGCCTGGCCCGGCTCGGACCCCGCACGCGCGGCAGCGGCTTCTGGTCCGGGGCGGCCGTGGGCGGGGCCCTCGGCTTCGTCTGTGCGCCGTGCGCCGGCCCCATCCTCGCCGCCGTGACCTCGGTGAGCGTCTCCACCGGGCCGACGGCCCGGGTGGTGGCGGTCGCCCTGGCCTACGCGCTCGGACTGAGCACGATGATGCTCGTCTACGGGCTGGGCGGGCGCGCCGTCCTTGACCGGGTGCGCCGGCATGCTCGCGGGCCAATGGTGGAGCGCAGCCTCGGCGTTGTGCTCCTGGTCACCGGCGTGGCGATGGCGGCCAACCTCGACGTGCGCTTTGAGGAGGCGCTCGCCCATGACACGAGCCTGCCGGCGTTCCTGGTGGACCCCACGCACTCGCTGGAGACCTCCGGGGCGGTGCAGACGCGGCTGGCCTCGTTGCGCCCGCCCTCGCGGTTCGCCCTGCGCCAGGCGCAGGCGGCGGTGACGCCGGTGGCCGACCGGCAGGGCGGCGCCATTCCCGGGGTGCGGACGCCGGCTCTGCCTGACCTCGGTCCGGCACCGCCGTTCACCGACACCGAGCGGTGGTTCAACACCCCGGGCGGACAGCCGCTCACGCTCGCCCAGATGCGCGGCCACGTCGTACTCATCGACTTCTGGACCTACACGTGCATCAACTGCCTGCGCACGCTGCCGTTCGTCAAGGGCCTGTACGCCACCTACCACCGGTACGGCCTCGATGTCGTCGGCGTGGAAACGCCGGAGTTCACGTTTGAGCAGGTGGCCGGCAACGTGCAGCAGGCGATCACCTCCGACGGCATCCGCTATCCCGTCGTCCAGGACAACCGCTACGGCACCTGGAACGCGTACGGCAACCAGTACTGGCCAGCCGAATACCTGATCGACGGCGCGGGCCGCGTGCGCCACACCCAGTTCGGCGAGGGCGAGTACCGCCAGGACGAGGCGGCCGTCCGGTCCCTGCTCTTCCAGGCGGGGGCCCGCCAGCTGCCGCCGCCGATGACCGCCCATGCGATCGCCCCCTCCGCCCACCTGGGGACGCCGGAGACGTATCTCGACCCGGAGCGCGCCCAGGGCGAGAACCTCGCCCAGCCGCTCCGGCCCGGCGTTCACTTCTACCCCGGGGTCAACGCCCCCATCCTCAACGAGTTCGGCCTGCACGGGACGTGGCGCGCCGGCTCTCAGTCGGTGACTCCGGTTTCCCGGGGAGCGTCGATCACCGGGCGCTTCCAGGCCGCCCATGTCTACCTGGTGATGACCTCAAGCGGCAACGTCCCCCGCCGGGCCCGGGTGCTCATCGACGGTCGTCGCATCGCCGCCTCCGAGCAGGGCGCCGACGTCCACGGGGGCGTGGTGACCGTCACCGGGCAGCGGCTGTACTCGCTGGTCGCGCTGCGGACCGACGCCGTCCAGACGCTGACCGTCGAGATCCCGCCGGGCGTCAGCGCCTACGACTTCACGTTCGGCTGAATCGGTGGTCCCTCCCGCCCGCCGGCCAGGATCGCCTCGGCGCGGGCCAGGTCCTCCGGCGAATTGACGTTGAACAGGACATCCGGGTCGCTGACCTCCACCACCCGGGGGCCGATGGCGGCGACGGCGGCACGTGCCGGGACGGTGGCCTCGCGCGCTGCCGCGGCGAGCAGCGCCGCCGCCTGCGGCCGGTAGAGGCCAAGCAGCGGCTGAAGACCGCCCCCGGGACCGGCAGCGATGACCGCCGGCGCACCCGCGGGGTCGGTCATCAGCAGCTCGGACAGCGCCTCCGCGGTCAGCAACGGCAGATCCGCGGCGCAGACGAGGACCGGGCGGTCCGCGGCCGCCCGCAGCGCGTGGACGATGCCGACCAGGGGATGGCGCGGCCGCGGCGGCTCCCGGACCACCGCCACGCCGGCGGGGAGGTCCGCCGGCAGGACGGTGTCAGGCTTGGCGACGACGAGCACCTCGGCGAAAACCGCCCGCAGCGCCGCCAGCGGATAGCTGATCAGCGGCCGGCCGGCGAGCATGACCAGGGCCTTGTCTCCGCCGATCCGCCGGCCCCGGCCCCCGGCGAGGAGCGCTCCGACCGCCTGGCGCTCCGGGTGGGCCACCCCGCGAGCATAACCGCGGCCCAAATCCGGCGGACGCAGGGCCGCAGCGAAGATCCCGCGGAGGGCGTCCTATTATCAGGGCGATGGAGGGCTCGACCGAGGTCCGCAGCTGGTTGCGCTGTTATCGCTGCTGGTCTCAGAACCTTGAAGTACAGGTCCATTACGAAGGAATCCACCGCATCGACCCGGAGACCGGCGAGCGCGGCGAGGTCGTCGACGAGATGCAGGAGGCGGTCGTCCAGTGCCTGGAGTGCATGCACGACCAGCCCCATCTCGGCTTCCACAACGGCCGCGTCGAGCCGATCGAGGATCGCTGGGAGCGGATGATCGCCGGGACGCCGTGGGTGGCGTCGTGCACGGTCACGGTCGACGCCGACGACGTGGAGACGTGCTCCGGCCCGGAGGCCGGGGACGCCCTCTCCTACGCCGCCTTCGGCGACCACGGCACGCGTGAGTTCTTCACCCACGTGCGCTTTCACAAGCACGACGACGATCGGATCGTCGTCCACCTGCTCGTCGAGCTGTACTCGCGCTCGGCCGAGGAGGCGACCGAGGTGCTCGAGGAGGCCTCCCGGGGCCAGCTGACGATCACCTCGCTGGCCGAGGAGTCGCGGCCGCCCGCCTCCACCGGCGACGACCAGCACTGATCACCCGCCGCATAACGCTGGTTTCTGGAGCGGCAGGCGGGGCTTCCCCTACCCGCCGGCAGCCGCCTCCACCCGGCGCTCCGGCGCGCGCACCGGCGCCTCCGCCCGGCGGGCGGCCCGGCGCCGGTACCAGCGCCAGCCCTCGCCGATCGTGAGGGCGACCGCCACCGGCACCGTGGCCGGCAGCTCGTGGACGACGAAGAACAGCAGGTCGAACAGCCCGGCCAGGAACAGCTCAAGCAGCGCCATCGGCGCCTGGCGGCGCAGCTCCCGGGCCAGCACGGCCCCCAGCAGGCCGGCGACGAACAGGTCGCCGTAGCCGAGCGAGACGCTTCCGAACAGCTCGGACTGGAGCTGGGGCAGCCCGCTTCCGGGCAGTGGCGCGGCCGCAATCAGCGTGTTGTTGGGCGCCTGGAGCAGGTCTGAGACCGTGAGCCAGACATCGGCGGCGGCCATCGCGATGATGCCCAGCTTCATCCACCGCGGCGGCGTGACCGCCCCCAGCAGCACGCCCAGGGTCACGCAGCTGAGCGCCGACAGCAGGGCCGCCGCCCCCTGCCCCCACAGTGTGGTGCGGCTCGCCCAGGCGAGGGCGAACAGGGGCGCGGCCAGCAGCGCCAGCCACGGGCGCGATCCGCGCATGGCCCAGCCCAGCGCCGCGGCGGCGAGCAGCGGCACGGCGATCAGCGCCAGCCAGGTGAGCCCGGTGGCGGTGTTCGATACGTAGCGGATGGCGAAGATGACGCCCACGATGGAGCCGATGGGGATCAGCGCCCACGCCGGCCCGGACATCCGCTGGATCCACGGGACCTGGGGCGGGCGGCGGGGAGCCACGATGACCGCCGCCTGCAGCACGAGCATCGCGGCGTCCGACGGGACGAAGCTGAGCGCCATGCTCTCAAGGGTAGGGACGCCAGATCACCAGCGGCTAAGGTCAAGGTGTGGCTTTCGAAAGCCTGCGCGCCACCATCACCCGCCTGGCCGCCATCGATCGGACGTCGTGCTCGCCCGGCGAGCATGAGGCGGCTGAGCTGATCGCCAATGACCTGCGGGATGCCGGCGCCCGGGTCACGCTCGAGCAGCCACGGATCCACGGCACCTACTGGTGGCCGCTCGGCATCACCTCCGCCATGGGGATCGCCGCGGCCGGTGCCGCTGTCCGCGGGCGACGCTGGCTGGGGGCGGCGCTGGGCGCCGCCGGCGCGGCGCTGGTGTTCGACGAGCTCGGAGCCGGCCACCGCTGGCTGCGCGCCGTGCTGCCCAAGCAGACGACGACGAACGTCGTCGGCGTGATGGGCGATGCCGACGCCGAGCAGACGCTCGTGCTCGTCGCCCACCACGACGCCGCCCACAGCGGGGTCTTCTTCGATCCGCGGATCGCCGAGCACCTGGGGCGCCGGCTGGCCGAGCTGCCCAAGTCGCGGCGCAGCTACTTCGCCCCCATGGCCCCCATCGCCGCCGCCCCGGAACTCGCGGGCGTGTCGGCCCTGATCGGTGCCCGCCGGGTCGCCGTGGCCGCCGGCGGCGTGTGCGCCGGGATCATCGCCTCCTTCACGCACATCGCGCTCAGCCGGACCGTCCCCGGAGCCAACGACAACCTGTCCGGGGTGGCGACGCTGCTGGCGGTGGCCCGGGCCGTCGCCGACAAGCCCGTGCGCGGCCTCCGGCTCCTGCTCGTCTCCACGGGCTCGGAGGAGGCGCTGATGGAGGGGATGCGGGCCTTCTTTGCGCCGCGGCGCGGTGAGCTGGCGCCGGAGCGCACCCACGTCCTGTGTGTCGACGCCGTGGGCTCGCCCCACCTCGTGCTGATCGAGGCCGAGGGGATGCTGACGGTGCGCCAGTACGACGAGCGCTTCAAGGACCTGATCGCGCAGTGCGCCGCCGACGCCCAGATTCCCCTCCGGCGCGGCCACACCATGCGTCTGGGGACCGACGGCTACGTGGCGCTGCGCAACGGCGTGCCCGCGGCGGCGCTCATGTCCGTCAACGGCTTCGGCGCGGCCTCCAACTACCACTGGCCGACCGACACCCCGGACCGCGTCGACTATGAGACGGTTGAGGGGGCGGTCTCGCTCTGCGAGCTGGTGGTGCGGCGGATGGCCGCCTGACGGCGCTCGCCGCCCGCCGGCCCGTTCAGACCGACAGGCCGCGCCGCGCCACCAGTTCCGCCGGCGTTGGCGGCGCCTGCTTGAAGACGTGGCGGGGGTGGAGCTCCGGCAGCCGCATCGCCCCCGGCGCAAACCTGCGGATCGCGTGCTGGGCGACGGAATTGCGGTGGCGCAGCCAGGCGATCAGCGGGACCGGCACCGCGCCCACGTCAAGCTTCGGCGTGAGCGTGGTGATGCCCAGGTCGACCTGCTCATAGCCCCGCTCGATGGCAAAGCGGATGATCTCGTAGAGGAGCCGGAAGTAGGCGCCCTCGTCGCGGCCGGCATCGGTTTCAAAGCCGCACTGAAGGAAGGCGAGCCACGGACCGTCCGCGAGCAACAGCGCGAAGGAGGCGATGGTGTGATCGGCTCGGCGCATGAGCAGGACGTGCGTGTCCGCGACGTGCGAGGCGGCGCGGAAGAAGTCGGCGGTGAGCACCTCGCGCCGGATCTCGTGAGCACGGTCATAGATCGCCTTCCACAGCCGCGCCAGCTCACCGGCCAGGTCGTCGAACCGCTCCCGGTGCTCGACCCGCAGCGAGGCCGAATTGCGCAGGGCCCGCTGGGCGCGCCGGCGATACGGGGCGCGCATCGCGCCCAGGTACTCGTCGAACGAGGCATAGGGAAGATCGACGACCGCGCTCGGCAGGATGTTGAGCGGGGCGAACCCCAGCTGGGCCAGCCGGTCGCCGGCCGGCCCGTCGGTGGAGGTGAAGTTCTGGACGAGGGTGAAGCTCGCGCCGCCGCGGATCCCCTCCGCAACGCCGGCATCGATCAGCGCCGGCACAAGCTCGGCCTCCCGCTCTCCCGCCGCCAGCAGAAAGGGACTGGTCAGCGGAGTGGGATGGCCCAGCTCATAGGTGCGCACGTACAGCAGGCCCGGCCACAGCCTGCGCAGCGCGCGCACCACCGGCAGGCTCTCCGAAAACCGGGCGCTGGCGATGTCAAGATCGTAGAAGTAGCCCGGACAGGCGCCGACCGGCTGCGCCCGCGACCCTGACCGGGCCAGCACCGGCCGGGAGCGCAGCCCCCGCAGTGCCGACTGTTCCCACGCCCGCAGAAAGCCATGGCTCACGGCGGCGCTGCCGATATCGACGAGCCCATCCCAGTCGGCTGCGGGCACGGCACCCAGGGAGGGGACGCACTCACAGCGCAGGCGCCGGCTCACCAACGTTGCCACCGTCATCTCCTCACAGAGCCGAGCTGGGCCGGGGCACGACGGCCAGGTCGCGTCCCAGGCGTCTCAGCGCCCGCACAAACAGGATCGCCACCCCCAGCGGCAGCCAGTACGTCAGGACCCGCTGAACGAGCGTGGCCAGCAGCGCCGGGCCCAGCGGGACGCCCACGAGCGTGAGCGCGTAGACGGTCGCCGCATCCACCCCACCGGCGCCGCCGAATGGCAGGGGCAGGATGGTGGACGCGTAGCCGGTCGCGTAGCCCAGAACGAACGCGGCATATCCGATGTGGACTCCGAAGCCGCGCAGCGCCGCCCAGACGACGAGGAGCTGCCCCACCCAGTAGACGAGCGCCCCGGCGATGCCGCCCACGCGCAGCGGCCGCCACGACGAGACCGCGCGCAACAGAACGAGCGAGTGCACGACGGCCGCGGCGGTGCGCCGAATCCGGCCCCCGTCGCCGGCGGCGAACCCCTGACGCCGCGGCGAGCTCAGCACAAACGCCGTCAGCGCGCATGCCGGCACCACCACCAACCACACCAGCTCGACCACCCGCGGCACGCCGGACGCCTGCTCGGCCAGGGCGACCAGCCCGGCCAGCGCCGCCAGGGCGGCGAGCACCGCCCACAGCGCGATGTTGAGCGTGAGCACCCGCGCCACGGCCAGCGCCGGCTGTTCGCGCATCTTGCGCATCGACCAGTACTCGACGCCCAGCCGCCCCGCGGCGGTGGCGACGACCGCCGCGCCGAACACCGCCACCGTCATCCTCAGGGCCAGGCGCAGCCGCGGACGGGGCCCCCCACCCACGTGGCAGACGGCCTGGTAGAGCAGCGCGTAGCCGATGTAGGCGATCGCCGAGCCGGCCGCCGCGAGCACCATCCACAACGGCCCGGCGGTCTGCACCGCGTGCGAGAGCCGCGAGAAGCTCGCGCCCTGCCCAATGATGGCCCAGACGCCGGCGCCGACGAGCACGGTGACGAGCGCACCGGCGACCGCCCGCTTGCGCCCGGCCGTTCCGAGCTGGAGCGCGTCCGCCTCCGCGTCCGGCGTCCGGCGCGAGCTCGCCTCGGCGTCCGGAGGTGGTGGTCCTCCGAGCGGCGGGGACGGATCCGCATTTGGGCACATCCCGCCGCCTACCCCGGGGTGAGCCGTGCTATCGCCCGCAGGGCCTGACGCTGACACGGGGCCCCCATCTGCCGCCTCGTCTGTCACTGGCCAGACATGCCGGCGCCGTCCCCGGCCGAATGGGGTAGCCGCTGGCCGAGCAACGTGTACGACGCGACGATTCTCCAGCGGGTCCCGGGACGACAGCAGTGGCGGCGGGGGCCGGCCGCCACGTAGATGGCCGACCGCACGCAGAAGGCCGCCTCCGTCGATGACGGGGACCGCCGGCCCAACGACGCCGCCGAGGACGAGGGGATCTCGCTGGACAAGCGCAAGGCGCTGATCGCGCTTGTGCTCGCGGTCCTGCTTGCCGGTGGCGCGATCACCGGGTTCGGCCAGCTGGCCCACCTCGGCCGGCTGGCGCGCGCCGTTCACCATGCCGACAAGCTGTGGCTCATTCCCTGCCTGATCGGCCAGCTTTTGGCCTACCTGGGCTACATCCTCGCCTATCACGACGCCGCCCGGGCCGACGGCGGGCCGCGATTCGATTACCGCACCACGGCGCAGATCGTCGTCTTCGGCGCCGGCGCCTCGGTGCTGGGGGCCAGCGTCGGCGGCCTGGCCGTCGACTACTGGGCGCTGCGGCGCACCGGGACCCAGCCGCACGTGGCCAGCCGCCGCGTCCTGGGGGTCGGCACCATCGAATGGACGGTCCTCTCCATCTATGCCTGGACGACGGCGCTGCTTGTGCTGGTGTTCGCCCTGCACGCGCCGGTGGGGATGGCGGTCGCCTGGCTGTGCGCGGTCCCGGCCTGCGTGTTCGGCGCGATGTGGTTCACGGCACCGCGCCGGGTGGAGCGGTTCGTCAACCCGGAGGAGCATGAGATCCGGGAGAGTCACGGCCGGATCGTCCGGCTGCTGATCACCGCCGAGAACAAGATCCGGGCCGGACTCGACGACGGGATCGCCGGTGTGCTCTTCGTCCGCCACCTCCTCTCGCACCCGCTGCGCTACCTCGGCGGCACCATCGGCTACCCGATCTACTGGGCCGGAGACATGCTCACGCTGTACTCGGCGGTTCGCGGCTTCGGCGGCGATCCCAACGTGATCGCCCTGATCCTCGCGTACGCCACCAGCTTTGTGATCAGCGCGCTGCCGCTGCCGGCCGGCGGGGCGGGCGGAATCGAGGCGACGATCACGCTGTCGCTGCACGCGATCGGGATTCCGCTGGCGGCCGCGGTCCTCGCCGTGCTCGTCTACCGGCTGGTCACCTTCTGGCTGCCGATCATCCCGGCGCTCGCCCTGCTGCCGCGCATGCGGCGCCTGCACGAGACACTGCCGTCGGTCCCGCACACCGAGCGCGATCCAGATGAGCAGGTGTCGTTCCGTCCGGCGCCCTCCTCGCGCTGAGCAGGGCCCTCCCCCGCGCTCACGTACGTCAGCCGCGGGCGGTGAACACCGCGCGCGGCGCTGGGAGCGCCTGAGCGCGGGAACGGCGGGCGACTGCCTGACACCCCAGGTTGATCACCGGGTTGCGGTGGCGGATCCAGGCAGACAGCGGGACCGCGGCCGCACCGAGGTCGAGCTTGGGCCCCAGCGTCGTGGCGCCGAGGTGGATGAGGCGAAAGCCGCCGTCGATCCCGGCTCGGACCACCTCCAGCATGAGCCGGAAGTAGGCCGCCTCGTCGCGCCCGGCCTGGACCGCGAACCCGCACTGCAGAAAGTGCAGCCACGGCGCGTCCTCCAGCACCAGGCCGAAGGCGGCGATCGACCCGTCCGGACGGCGGAGCACGAGCGCAGCGGTCTCGGGCACCGTGGCCGCCTGGGTGAAGAACGGCTCGGCCAGAATCTCCCGCTTGGTCTCGGTCGCCCGGTCGTGGACGAGCCGCCAGAGCCCGGTGAACTCCGGGGCCAGGGCGCTGAAGTCCCTCACCCGCTCGACCCGCAGCTGGCGGGACTGACGCAGGATCCGCCGGGTCCGGTTGCGATACCGGGAGCGCAGCGCCCCCAGGTACTCGTCAAACGAGCCGAAGTCCTGCTCCAGCACCGTGGTGGGAAGCGTCCGCAGCTGCGCGAAACCACGCGCCCGCAACGCCTCGGCCACCGGCCCGGTGGGCGCAACCTCGTCCTGGACGATCGTGAAACCGGCGCCGGCGGCGGCGCTTTCGGCCAGCGCCGCATCGAGAATCGCCCCCGCCGCCTGACGCTGGTCGATGTCCGGGGCGAGCAGCAGCGGGGGCACGGCGGCCACCGGCGCTCCGAGCTCCAGCACCCGCGCGATCATCAGCCGCGGCCACAGTCGCCGCACCGCGGCGAGCAGCCGGCCGGGGAGAAGCTGGTGGACGCCGACGAGATCAAGGTCATAGCGGTAGGCCGCGGCGGCCGCCGCCACGCCCGTGCCGTCCGGCGCGGGCAGCACCAGCGGCCGGGAGGTCAGCCCGGCCAGCTCGCACCGCTCCCAGGCGCGCAGGAACGCGTGGCGCAGGCCGCCGCTGCCCGGCGGCACGAGGCCGTCCCAGGCGTCCGGATCGACCGCCTCCAGGCCGGCGACGGCGCGGGCGCCCCAGATCGCGCCCGGTCGGCCGGGGTGAGTTGCCGAGACGGCCATCGCCTCGGCGTCTACCCCGGCCTCCTCGCCGATCTAGCCCGACCGGGCGGTCATGTCACCGCACGGACCGCGCCTGCGACGGTCAGCGACCCTCGTTGAGGCGCTGCTCGAGCGCCTCAAGCTCCTGGCGCAACGCGGCGGGCAGCTTCTCGCCAAAGCCCGCGTAGTGCTGCTTGATCTGGGGCAGCTGGGTGATCCACCCGTCGTGGTCGACCTCGAGCAGCTGGGCCATCGTCTCCGAGCCGATGTCGAGCCCCTCGATGTTGATTCCGCCCTCGCCCAGCGGCGGCACCAGCCCAATCGCCGTCTCCTGCGCCTTGGCCTCACCGGTGAGGCGCTGCACGATCCACGCCAGCACCCGCGAGTTCTCGCCGAAGCCCGGCCACAGGAACTTGCCGTCGTCGTCCTTGCGGAACCAGTTGACGTAGAAGACGCGGGGCATCTGGGCGGGTGGGTTCGTTTTCTCGGCCAGGCGCAGCCAGTGGGCGAAGTAGTCGCCCATGTGGTAGCCGCAGAACGGCAGCATCGCCATCGGATCGAAGCGCAGCTTGCCGACCTGGCCGGCCTGGGCGGCGGTCGTCTCCGAGGACATGATCGACGCCATGAACGTGCCGTGCGTCCAGTTCCGGGCCTCGTGGACGAGCGGCACGATCGAGGCGCGGCGGCCGCCGACGAGGATCGCGTCGATCGGCACACCGGCGGGGTCGTCCCACTCCGGGGCGACCGACGGGCACTGCTCGATGGACACCGTGAACCGGGCGTTGGGATGGGCGGCCGGGGTCTCTGACTCCGGAGTCCACTCGTTGCCCCGCCAGTCGATGGCGTGGGCCGGCGGCTCCTTGGTCATGCCCTCCCACCAGATGTCGCCGTCGTCGGTCCGGGCGCAGTTGGTGAACACCGCGTCGTGCTCCAGCATCTTGAGCGCGTTGGGGTTGGTGTCGGCGCCGGTTCCCGGGGCCACGCCGAAGAAGCCCGCCTCCGGGTTGACGGCGTACAGCTTGCCGTCGGAGCCGAACTTCATCCACGCGATGTCGTCGCCGATCGTCTCCACCTTCCAGCCGGGCAGTGTGGGGATGACCATCGACAGGTTGGTCTTGCCGCAGGCGCTGGGGAAGGCGCCGGCGATGTACCTGGCCTCGCCCTCCGGCGACGTGACCTTGAGGATGAGCATGTGCTCGGCCATCCAGCCCTCGTCGCGGGCCATGACGGAGGCGATCCGCAGCGCAAAGCACTTCTTGCCGAGCAGCGCGTTGCCGCCGTAGCCGGAGCCGAACGACCAGATCTGCCGGGTCTCCGGGTAGTGGACGATGTACTTGTTGTCGGCGTTGCACGGCCAGGCCACGTCCTCCTCGCCGTCGGCCAGCGGCGCGCCGACCGAGTGAACGCACGGGACGTAATCGCCGTCGGAGCCGAGCACGTCAAGCGCCTCCTGGCCCATGCGGGTCATGATCCGCATCGAGGCGACGACATACGGCGAGTCGGTGAGCTGCACGCCGATGTAGGAGATGGGTGAGCCGAGGGGGCCCATCGAGAACGGCACGACGTACATCGTCCGCCCGCGCATCGACCCCTTGAACAGGCCGTCGAGCAGCTCGCGCATCTCGGCCGGATCGCGCCAGTTGTTGTTCGGCCCCGCATCCTCCTCGCGCTCGGAGCAGATGAACGTCCGGTCCTCGACGCGGGCCACGTCCGCGGGGTCTGACAGCGCCAGGTAGGAGTTGGGGCGCTTGTCGTCTGACAGGCGCTCAAATGCCCCGGCGTCGATGAGGATCTGGGCCAGCTGGTCGTACTCCTCGACGGACCCGTCGCACCAGTGGACATCGTCAGGCTGCGTGAGCGCGGCGATCTCCTCTACCCACGCCTGCAGGCCGGCGTGATCGGTGGTGGCTTGACGCTTGGGTGCGGTATGGGCCATGGGCTTCAGGCGCTCCTTGACTTCGTCGGTGGCAGAGAAAGGCTACCCGAGGGGGTTACAAGGTGCTCACAAAGTCGATCCGAAGTCCCGTCGTCAGTCCGTATGGCTACTGACGAGTAGGGTCCGGCGGCGACGGGGCGGCCCGGCTCAGGCCGGGTCTTTGCGCGGAACGAGCACCAGGCGCTTGAACTCCGCCACCAGCACCCCATCCTGGTTGAAGACGCGCGTGTGGACCTTGACCGTGCCGCGATCCGGCTTGGACCGCGACTCGCGCTTCTCCAGCACCTCGGACTCGGCAAACAGCGTGTCGCCGTGGAACACCGGGGCGGGATGGCTCAGCTCCTCGGTGGCGAGGTTGGCGATCGCCTTGCCGCTCACGTCCGAGACGCTCATGCCGAGGGCCAGCGAGTAGACGTACGGCCCCACCACGACGTTGCGCCCCTGCTGAGACTGTGAGGCGTAGACGTCGTTGATGTGCAGGGGATGGTGGTTCATCGTGATCAGGCAGAACAGGTGGTCGTCGGCCTCGGTCACGGTCTTGGCGGGCCAGTGCTTGTAGACGGCGCCGACCTCAAACTCCTCCAGGTAGCGGCCGTAGGGATGCGCGCCACTGGCTTCGCGGCTGGCCTGATCGGTGTCGACTTCCGGCATGGTCAGAACTCCTCGGTTTGGGGGCTAACGCCGGGCGAGAGCATGACATTGACGCGCTCCCAGTAGCTTTCACGCGGCAAGCGACCAGGAGATGCGCCGTGCGAAACCCCCGTGATTTCGGAAAGCCGTTGGCGATCGGAGCCCCGGATCCGATCCTTGAGATCCCGCTCAAGCCGTCCCGGATGATCCATTTTTTGGACTTTTCCAACGAGAAGATGGTGGCCAAGGTGCCGGACATCGCCCCCACCGTCGACATCCTGCTCGGCAATCTGGAGGACGCCGTCTCGGTCGACCGCAAGATTCCGGCGCGCGAGGGGCTGGTCAAGGTCGGCCGGGAGATGGATCTCGGCAGCACGGCGCTGTGGACCCGGGTCAACAGCCTGGAGTCGCCCTGGGTTCTCGATGATCTGACCACGCTGGTGACCGAGATCGGAGACCGGCTGGAGGTCGTGATGATCCCCAAGGTGGAGGGCCCCTGGGACATTCATTACGTCGATCGCCTGCTCGCCCAGCTGGAGGCCAAGGCCGGCCTGCAGCGGCCGCTTCTCATCCACGCCATCCTCGAGACCGGGCTGGGGATGAGCAACCTGGAGGAGATCGCCACCGCCAGCCCGCGGATGCAGGGGATGAGCCTGGGGCCGGCCGACCTCGCCGCCTCGCGGCGGATGAAGACGACGCGCGTCGGCGGCGGCCATCCCGGCTACCGGGTGATCGGCGACCCGGACCCGGAGAACCCGGAGGCGGCGCGGCCGACCGCCCAGCAGGACCCCTGGCACTACACGCTGGCTCGCATGGTCGACGCCTGCACCTCGGCCGGGATTCTGCCCTTCTACGGCCCGTACGGCGACATCAAGGACGTCGTCGGCTGCGAGACCCAGTTCCGGGCGGCGTTCCTGCTCGGCTGCGTCGGCGCCTGGTCGCTGCACCCGGTCCAGATCGACATCGCCAAGAAGGTGTTCAGCCCGGACCCGGACGAGGTGCGGTTTGCCAAGAAGGTGCTGGAGGCGATCCCGGACGGCCGCGGCGTGCACATGATCGACGGCAAGATGCAGGACGACGCCACCTGGAAGCAGTGCAAGGTGATGGTGGAGCTCGCCGAGATGCTCGCCGCCAAGGATCCTGAGCTCGCCGAGGCCTACGGCCTGTCCGGCGCCGCGGCGTAGGCCGCCCGCCCATGACCGACTCACGTCCGACGGCGACGCCGCCGCTCCTGCGCTCCGTGCTGTACATGCCGGGCGCCAACGAGCGGGCCCTCAAGAAGGCCGAGGAGCTGCCCGCCGACGCCCTCATCCTCGACCTTGAGGACGCCGTCGCCCCCGCGGCGAAGGTGGAGGCGCGCGAGCGCGTCTGCGCCGCCGCGGCCTCCGACGCCTACGGGCCGCGCATCGTCACGATCCGCGTCAACAGCATCGGCACCGAATGGCACGCCGATGACGTGCGGGCGGCGGCCGCCGCCGGGCCATCGGCCATCGTCGTCCCCAAGGTCAACTCACCGGAGGACGTCCGGGCGACCGAGGCCGCGCTGGAGGCGGCGGGCGCCCCGGACCACACCCGGATCTGGGCGATGCTGGAGACCCCGGCGGGGGTGCTGCGTGCCTGGGAGATCGCGGCGGCCAGCGAGCGCCTGACGGTGCTCGTCATGGGCACCAACGACCTGGCCAAGGAGCTTCATGCCGAGCTTGTGCCCGGTCGGGCGCCGCTGCGGAGCGGTCTCTCGATGTGCCTGCTGGCCGCGCGGGCGGCCGGCAAGATGATCGTCGACGGCGTGTTCAACGACGTGCGCGACCTGGAGGGCTTTGAGGCGGAGTGCCGCCAGGGCCGCGAGCTTGGCTTTGACGGCAAGACCCTCATCCACCCCGGCCAGCTTGACGCCTGCAACCGCGTGTTCGCCCCCTCCGAGGAGGAGGTCGTCCAGGCCCGGCGGGTGATCGAGGCCTTCGAGGAGGCCGAGCGAGCCGGCGCCGGGGTGGCCACGGTCGACGGGCGGATGATCGAGAACCTCCACGTCGACAACGCCCGGCGGGTGCTGGCCACGGCCCAGGCCATCGCCGCCCGCTCGGCCTGAGCCGCGGCCGGGCGGGTGCTGGCCACGGCCGAGGCCATCGCCGCCCGCTCGGCCTGAGCCGCGGCCTGGCGGGTGCTGGCCACGGCCGAGGCCGTCGCCGCCCGCTCGGCCTGAGCCGCGGCCGCCATGTCCGGCCTGCCGCCCCCTCGCGGCCGGCCGACATGACGTGTGTCATCTAATGCCGCGCGGAGGGGCTTAGATGGACATCACGTCCGTGGGAGGGCGATGACGGGACCGGCGGACGCGGGCGGAGCCTCCGTCTTGTTCGAAATCCTGTTCGCGCCATGCGATTTCGTCTGTGAGCGCGCTATAGCGGCGGCTCCGTTCCAGATCGTCAGCCTCAATCCGAATTTCGAACACATCTGACCCCACACGGGGATGCCCACCCGCATTCCGCCCCCGCCTCCCGGCGTCCGCCCCCCTTTCTTCACTGCTGCCTTTATTGCCCCGCCGCGCCCGTCCACGGACCGCCCGGTAAGCCGGGCGCAGCGACCCCCCGTCCGCGACAGGCTCCGCGACGCGTTGATCGGCGGGTCGACGCGGCACCCGGGGCGCCCGGCGCAGCCGGCGCGCTTACGCCCCGGACAGCCGGCGGTGGGCCGCGTCGGTGAGCGGTCGGTAGCGGCGCCCGGAGCGGTCGAGATACCAGGCGCGGCCGGCATCCGGCCGGGGCAGGCCGGCCTCGCGCAGCGGCCCCGTGAGCGGCCGAAACCACGTCGTGACCGGGATCTCGTCGACGACGTGGACGACGGCCGGGCGATCCGGCTCCGGCAGTTCGACGAGGGCATTGGTGAGCGTCGCCGCGTCCAGGGCTTGGCCGGTGCGCAGCGTCACGGCGGCCACGGCGGTCTCGGTGGTCGCGCCGCCGAGCCGCAGCCCGTAGGCGACGACGAGGTCGACCTCCTCAAGGTCGCCGAGCGCGGTCCGGATCGCGGCCGGGTAGACGGCCCCCTCAGCGGTGTGGATGACGTCGTAGACGCTGTCGAGCCGCCAGTAGTCGCCGTCGGCGTCGCGGCGGAAGAGATCGCCGGTCGACAGCCAGGCGTCGTCGCGGGAGAACACGCCGCGCATCGGCGTGACGGCCGTCTCGCTCGGCCGGGCCCGGACGACGAGCATCCCCACCTCGTCGGTGGCACACCGGCGGACGAACCCGCCCCGGCCGAGGATGAGCTGCTCTGCGTCCGGGTCGTAGGCGGCGAGCCGGACCTCCGGCGTACCCGGCAGGGGCCGTCCCATGGATCCGGGCTTGGCGTCGCGCAGGTTGACGAGGATCGCCCCGGTCTCGGTGGAGGCGTAGAACTCCACCACCCGCGCCGGCGCGAAGCGCCGCTGGACGCGGCGCCACAGCCCCCGGGGCATGCCGGAGCCGATGAACAGGCGGACGGGGTGATGACGCTCGCCGGGGTGCGGCGGCGCCTCCACAAGATCGTGCAGCAGCGTCCACGTGTAGGAGGCGACGGTGACGCCGTAGCGGCGCACCTCGTCCCAGAAGGTGGCGGGCTCAAATTCGGATGCCATGGCCAGCCGGGCGCCGCCGGCGATCGCCCCGCCGATCCCCATCATGAGGCCGGACGGGTGATACAGCGGGGTGACGCTGTAGACGGTGTCGGCACCGGACAGGGCCGCCGAGGAGGCCGTGCCAAACGCCGACATGGCCCAGCGCCGGTTGGTGATCCGGCTCATGCGCACGCGGTCACCCTCGCCGGTGAACAGGACGAAGGCCAGATCGCTCGCCCGGCCGGGATTGGGCCGGTACCACCGCGGCAGCGAGACCGACCGCGGGTCGATCTGCTCCATGTCGGTCGTCAGCGGCATCCCCAGGTCCCGCGGGCCGCCCCCGCCGCCGAGCACGAACGTGTGCACGGTGCCGAGCCCGGCGGCCTGCTGGGCGCGTTCCGGGTCGGCGATGATCCGGTGCACCTGGCCCAGCGAGGCCTCGCGCGCCGTATTGCCGTCCGGGCGCAGCAACACGGTGACGGCGCCCAGCCGGCTGAGCGCCGCCACGATGGCCAGCCCGCTCGGCCGCGGTCCCATCAGCACGCCGACGTGCTCGCCCTGGCGCACGCCGATCGAGATGAGCCCGCGCACGACGTTGTCGATGCGCTCGTTGACGTCCCGGGCGCTGTACGCCCGGTCCTCGAACAGGAAGAGGATGTCGTCCGGCGCCCGGTGCATGCGCTCCTCGACGAGCAGCCCCAGCGAGATCCGGGTGCTCGGCTGGATCTGCTCCAGGCGGGCCAGCCGGGGTAGCGCTCCCGCCGCCTCCCGTGTGAGCTCGCGCATGCTGCGGGCGGTCCGGCGGGCGGTGCCGACGACCGAGCGCGCCATACCGCTGCTGACCGCCCCCGCCAGCTCCACGCCGTAGCCAATGCGGCTGGGCAGGCTGGAGCCGCCCGCACCGCCGAGCTCCGCCCCCGGCGCATCCGGAACCGCGGCGATCGCCTCCGGCGCCTCCGCCGCTCCGTCTCGCCAGAGCATCCAGGCAGCGACGTTGGGCCAGGTGAGCTCGTTGGCGGTGTGCCCCACCACCAGTCCGAAATGGCCGGCATTGAGCGTCAGCTCGTAGACGTCGGCCCGGGGTGCGGCCAGGCGAATCGCCCGGACGCCCGCGGCGGGGGCGATCTCGTCAACGGTGCCGACGACCGACAGAATCGGACAGCGGATGTCAGCGAGCGTCAGCAACCGCTCGTCGATGACGAACCCGCCCTCCAGCATGCGGTTGTGGGCGATGAACTGGCGCACGAAGTCAGCCAGCGCGGGACCGGGCCACGCCACCCAGCCGTCGCCTTCCAGGAAACGGCGCTGCCCCTCGCGGGCCAGGAGCGCCTCACGATCATGCAACTGGGCCAGGAACTCAAGCCGGCTGCGCGCCGACTTGACCGGATCGAGCATCCGGAACCCGTAGCGGCTGGCCCAGGCGGGCAGCGCCGACGCGCGCAGGAAGTCGGCGATCAGGCTGGCCGCGCCGGAGGCGAACTGCTCCGGGAGACCGAACGGCATCCCCAGCTTGGTGTCGACGGGACTCCCGAACGTGATCAGCGATCCCAACCCCTCGTTGCGCCGGTAGGCGGCGACCTGGTAGCAGAACATCCCGCCCTGGGAGTAGCCGCCGAGGTGGACGTCGCGGCCGGTGAGCTCGCGCACCCGCTCGACGGCGCCTGAGACCGCCAGCACATGGTCGGCCAGCGTGCGCTCCAGTCCCCCCTCCTCCCGCTCCGGCGCGCCGAAGTCGACGACCCACGGGTCGACGCCGTGCTGGTGCAGGATGGTCACCGCGCTCGTCGCGGGGGCGACGTCGTAGATCTCGGCGGCGAGCATCATCGGGGGCACGAGCAGCACGGCGGGACGGCTCGATGTCCGGCTCGCCGCCGCGCCGCCGTCCTCGGACGGAGAGGCGGCCGCCGGGTAGTAGTGGCGCAGGCGGTAGACGCGGTGCTCGACGGGGACCTCGAAGGGCGAGGGCTCCTCGTCGGTGGCCAGCCCGCCGAACCGCGCCACCTCCAGCGCGTTCTGCGCGGCGGCCCCCAGCCGGCCGATCGGCCCCGTGATCGTCTTGGGCAGCAGATCCATCGGTCACGCACATCTTCCCTGATTGGGCGGGAACGGCACCACCGGATACCGGACGGGCGCTATTGTGCGCCTGCCGACGATGAGCCTGCTCAACCTCGAAACGATCGAGTGCCGGCGATCCGGCCACGTCGCGTGGCTGATCCTCAATCGCCCGGACGCGCTCAACGCGTGGACCCGGCAGCTGGGCGAGGAGCTGGGCCAGGCGCTGGAGGATGTCGCCGCCGACAACGCGGTGCGCGCGCTCGTTCTCACCGGCGCCGGGCGGGCCTTCTCCTCCGGAGCCGACCTGCGGGCGGGCCTGGGACCGCCGACCGAGGGGGGCGCCCCCGACGTGCGCACTCCCCTCACCGAGGTCTACCACCCGCTCATCCTGCGCGTCCGCACGCTCCCCAAGCCGGTGATCGCCGCCGTCAACGGGCCCGCCGTGGGCATCGGCTGCTCGCTGGCGCTGGCCGCGGATCTCGTCGTCGCCGCCCAGTCGGCCTACTTCCTGATGGCGTTCGTCAACATCGGCCTGGGGCTTGACGGTGGGGCTTCGCAGAGCCTGGTGGCCCGCGTCGGCAGCGCCCGCGCGTTCGAGATCGCGTATCTGGGCGAGCGGATCGGCGCCGAGCGCGCGCTTGACTGGGGCCTGGTCAACCAGGTCGTCGCCGACGACGCGCTCCAGCCAACGGTGACCGAGCTGGCCGAGCGGCTGGCCGCCGGGCCTCCCGGCTCCTACGCGGCAATCAAGCGGACGATCAACCACCGCGCCTATGACGGATTCGCCGACCTGCTGGAGCTGGAGGCGGCCGTCCAGCAGGAGCGGGCCGAGTCCAAGGACTTCGTCGAGGGCGTCCTGGCGTTCCTGCAGAAGCGGCGGCCGCAGTTCACCGGCGAGTAGGGCCGCGGTCGTCTCGCCATCCCTGGTTTCGCCCCTCAACCCGTCCCGGACATGTCGCTATGAACCTCGCCTCCATCCTCACCGACTCCGCCCGGCAGGATCCGGATCATGTCGCGATCAAGCTCGACGACATCGAGCTCAGCTACGCGGCGCTTGATGGGGCATCCGCCCACCTCGCCGGGTTGCTGCGCGCGCACGGCTTCAGCGCGGGGGACCGCGTGGGGATCATGCTCCCCAACGTCCCGTATTTCCCGGTCTGCTACTACGGAGTTCTGCGCGCCGGCGGGATCGTCGTGCCCATGAACGTGCTGCTCAAGCGGCGCGAGGTCGCCTTCTACCTGCGGGATTCCGGCGCCCGGCTGCTGTTCGCCTGGCACGGGTTTGCCCAGGACGCCGAGGGTGGCGCCGAGGATGCTCACGCGCAGTGCCTGCTCGTCACTCCGGGGGAGTTTGAGCAGCAGGTGGGCTCCGCCGAGCGCGACACGAGCGTCGCCGACACCGCCGACGACGACACCGCGGTCATCCTCTACACGTCCGGCACCACCGGCACGCCCAAGGGCGCCGAGCTGACCCACGCCAACCTGGCCCGCAACGCCGAGGGGTCACGCAACCTGTTTGGCCTCGGCAGCGAGGCGGTCACGCTGGGAGCGCTGCCGTTGTTTCACTCCTTTGGACAGACGTGCGGGATGAACGCCACGCTCGGCGGTGGAGGCACCCTGACGCTCATCCCCCGCTTCGACCCCGGCAAGGCGCTTGAGATCATCCAGCGCGACCGCGTCAACATCTTCCAGGGCGTCCCCACGATGTACGGCGCGATGCTGCATCTCCCGGAGCGCGAGAAGTTCGACACCAGCACCCTGCAGCTGTGCGCCTCCGGCGGCTCGGCCATGCCCGTCGAGCTGCTCCGCGGGTTCGAGGCCGCCTTCCACTGCAAGGTGCTGGAGGGTTATGGGCTCTCCGAGAGCTCCCCGGTGGCGTCGTTCAACCACGCCGACCGCGAGCGCAAGCCGGGATCGATCGGCACGCCCATCGCCGGCGTTGAGATGAAGGTCGTCGACGAGGCCGGCGACGAGGTGGCCCAGGGCGAGGTCGGCGAGATCGTGATCCGCGGCTACAACGTGATGAAGGGCTACTGGAACCGCCCGGACGCGACCGCCGAGACGATCCGCGACGGGTGGTTGCACACCGGCGACATGGGCCGGGTCGATGAGGACGGCTACTTCTTCATCGTGGATCGCAAGAAGGACATGATCATCCGCGGCGGCTACAACGTCTACCCGCGCGAGATCGAGGAGGTGCTCTACGAGCACCCCGCCGTGCGCGAGGCCGCCGTCGTCGGCGTCCCCCATGACGAGTACGGCGAGGAGGTCGGCGCCGCGGTCGCCCTCAAGGACGGCGCCAGCGCCACGCCGGAGGAACTGCGTGACTTCGTCAAGGACCAGGTCGCCGCCTACAAGTACCCGCGCCAGGTGTGGATCGTCGACGACCTGCCCAAGGGGCCGACGGGCAAGATCCTCAAGCGCGAGATCGAGACCCCTGAGGAAGGGTGAGCGGGCCCCGCGGCGCCGACACCGCCGGCGCGGGCGGCCAGGTCCGCATCCGCCCGGCCACCCCGGACGACGTCGATCTCATCTACGCGTTCATCGTCGAGCTCGCCGAGTACGAGCGCGCGCCGGAGGAGGTGACCGGCACCCCAGAGCTGCTCGCCGAGTCGCTGTTCGGTGCCGCGCCCAGCGCCGAGGCCCTGATCGCCGAACTTGACGGGACGCCCGCCGGCTTCGCCGTCTTTCACGGGACGTTCTCCACCTGGGAGTGCCGCCCCGGCATCTGGCTGGAGGACCTCTACGTCCCCGAGCGCTTCCGCCGGGCCGGGATCGGCCGGGCTCTGCTCCGGCACCTGGCCGCCGTCACCGTGGAGCGCGGCTGCACCCGGCTGGAGTGGACGGCGCTTGACTGGAACACGCCCGCGCTGGCCTTCTATGAGGGCCTCGGCGCCAGTCGTCTGTCGGCCTGGGAGCTGCACCGGCTCGACGGCGAGGCGCTTCGGCGCGTCGCCGCCGGTTGACGGCGACGCGCCGGGGGCGGCCCGGGGTCAGGGAGCCGTCAGCGTCTGCGCCGGCAGCGGATGGTCATGGCGGAGCGCCGCCGCGGTGTAGGGCAGCTTCGCCCACCTGCCCCGCGAGTACAGCCGCGTCATGTTCGCGTACCACCGTGACCGGGGGTTGCTCGCCTGCGAGTAGGTGAGGATGCCCTGCGAGACCGGCCCGCCCGGATTGAGCTGCGTCGTCATCACCAGCGATGAGCCGTCAAACACCTGCCCGTACGGGGCGGCATTGACCGGCCCCGTGTTCGCCGCGGTTCCGTCCTGGGCGTAGATCGCGTTGAAGCAGCCCATGTCCTGGCCCGAGGTCTCGCCGGCGCACCCGGGGATGGGGATGCGGCGTGACTGCGGAGCGTGCTGGACCTGGCCGAAGCTGGCGTTCACCGGCACGTGGTGGGCCTGGAGGTTGAGCACGGCGTCAGCCAGCCACTTCAGCGGCGTTGCCGGCGGCGCGGTGTTCAGCCCGGTGGGGGTGGTCAGCGGCTGGGCCGCGTTGAACGGGGTCGCGTAGAACGCGGCGTCCGTGTCCAGGTCGGCCCAGACCTCAAACAGCCATCCTCCCCCGGCGTTCAGCCGGCCGGTGCCGTTGTCATGCGCGAGCGCGGCGCAGGCGGCGCCGAGATTGACCGTCTGGCCGTTGCTGGCCACCTGCACGGGGTGGGCCTCGCAGTCGGCGACCAGGTCCCTGAGCACCTGCTGGGCGAGATCCGACCGGTCACCCTCCCACATCCGCTGCAGGGTGGAGATCGTGAACTTGGGCTTGCCCAGACCGTCCGTGCCCGCCACGCGAGCGGCGATCATCTGGTTGCCGAGCCGGGTGCGGCCGTTCTGCGGCTCGTTGGTCAGGCCGATGATCGGCGAGAAGCCGGTGAGCGGATGCGAGGGGTTGGCCAGCCAGTAGGAGTTGTTGGAGTTCTCGACGTAGTCGCGCCGGAACAGATGCGGCAGGTAGCGCGCCGGGAAGATGCCCTTCTGCGGCGTTCCCCGGAAGCTCGCCGGTGCACAGGACGTGCGTGAGCCGTCAAGGGTGACCACCCGGGCGACCGTGAACACCAGCGACGGCAGCCCCGGCGGCATGCAGGACTTGATCTCGGCCGCGCTCACCGCAGGGGTCGTGCCGACATCTCCGTAGTACGCGTTTCCCCTGTCGTCGGCGGCCATGGTGTTGAACGTGGGGATCGCCAGCCACCGGGCCTCCACGCGGAACAGCGCCTTCACCGATCCCGCCTGTCCCATCCGGAAGTACTGATCGGCGGCGCGCGGGCCGTCGGCGAACGTCGCGTCGTGGAGCGCGTAGGCGGTCGTCGGCGTCCACTCATACCCGGCCGCCGCGACCGTGGCCACCACGCCCCAGCGGGTTGTGTAGAAGGTGTGGCGGACCGTGTGGCCGCGGAAGCGGAAGCTGACGCGGATGCGTCCCATCCGCACCGCCCGGCCGTTGAGGTAATAGCTGGTGGGCTGGCCGGGGACGAGCTTGAGCTGGTAGGCCACAAACCGGTCGTCGGTGGAGACGGTATGCGTCCACGCGATGTGACGGTTGAAGCCGATGCCGACCAGCGGGAAGCCCATCAGCGTGCCGCCCTCCATGTCGTAGCGGCCCGGCACGTCAAGCTGCGCCATCCAGAAGCGCTCCGTCCCCCGCCACGGGAAGTGCGGGTTGGCGAGCACCATGCCGTGTCCGGAGCGCGTGTCCTGGGCACCGAGGCCGATGCCGTTGGAGCCCTCGGCCCGGTCGGCGGTGTCGAACTGGCGCTTCAGCGCGGGCAGGTCCGCTTGAGCGGCCGCGTTGCCCTGGGAGCGAGCGGAGCGGGGAGCGTGCGCAGTGCGCGCCGCCGCGGTCCCGGCGGCCGGCGGGGCCGCACCCGTGATCCCGGGGATGAACTGCTGGGAGGAGGCCTCGGTGGTGATCTGCACCCCGCGCAGCAGCATGTCGGCGAGCGTGATCGGATGCACCCACGGCTTGCCCTTGCAGGTGGGATCGTTGAGCTTGCCGGAGCGCAGGTACCGGTTGTAGCCGGCGATCCACCCCGTGTAGACCTGCCGGACCTGGGGGAGCAGCCCGTTGATGCCCTTGGCGGTCAGCTCACGCCGGACGATCCCGGTGGCCTGCACGTAGCGCCAGAACAGGTCGGACTGGAGGTTGGTGCTGGAGACCCCGGCCGAGTAGTTGACGGCGGTGCCGTTGGGACCGAAGTACCGGGACCGGTTGCCCTCCAGCGTGACGACGTCGTTGGCGAACGTGCACAGGTTGTCCTGGGCGAACGCGTACCCCTCCCCGTAGCCGAGCGCCGTGAAGTTGCCGGCGACGATGTGCGGGATGCCCGCGGCGTCCCGCGTGACCGTGACCTGGTGGCTGCTGGGCGGCAGCTGAAGCGTCGCGCCGGAGCGCCCGGCGGCAAGCGCGCCGGTGGCGGCGACGGCGGTGGCGGCGAACATGGCGACGGCACTCGCCACGCCCAGGACCGGGCGACCCGGCAGGCGTCTCATCCTCAACGTCTCTCCTCCTGTGTGCGGCGGTCCCGCGGGCGGGCATCATACGCCGCCCGGCGCGTCACCGCCCGCCACCCGCCGGCGATCGCCCGGAAATAGAGAAGCCCCGCCGAGGCGGGGCTTCTCCGTAGCAGGCCTGTAAGCCGGATCTTGTCGAGAGCAGTCATCCATCTCAAGCGGCCTACCCGGACCTTGGCGGGTCGCCTACGAACGGTCCTGCTTGGCCTAGCATCAGGTGGGGTTTACCTGGCCGCCGCGTCACCGCGACGCCGGTGCGCTCTTACCGCACCATTTCACCCTTACCGGCCTGAGACGCTGCAGCGGTCTCAGGCTTAGGCGGTGTCTTTTCTGTGGCACTTTCCCGCGGGTTTCCCCGGGTCGGCGTTACCGACCACCCTACCCTGTGATGTCCGGACTTTCCTCGAAGGCATTCACCTCCGCGACTGCTCAGCCTGCGAGGGCGAGGATAGCGGTCCCGCCCCTCCGCCGGTCAACTGAAACGGGTCTCGCAGCTCGCGCAGCGTCCGCCGATCGGCCGGGCGTGCACCCCGTACTCCGGGCGCATCTCTCCCCCGCACACCGGGCATGCGACGGAGCGGTGGGCGGCGAGCCCCTCCCACACCCCGGACAGCAGGCTGTCCAGGGTGGGCTCGCCGCCCGGATCCGCCGACGCCGCCCCCACGTCGCGCACGCTCTCCGGCTCCGGAGCGATCGGCAACGCCAGAGCCAGCGCGCTCACGAGATATTCCTCATCAGCCCGACGACCCGCCCCAGCACGCGCACGTCACGCGTCCGGATCGGCTCCATCTCGGAGTTCTCCGGCTGCAGTCTCACGTGATCCTCCTCCTGGAAGAAGCGCTTGACGGTCGCCTCCTCGCCAACGAGCGCCACGACGATGTCGCCGTCGCTGGCGGTCTCCTGCGGCCGGACGACGACGAGATCCCCCTCCAGGATGCCCGCGTCCTTCATCGACTCGCCCCGCACCCGGAGCAGGTACTCGCCATCCTCCCCGCCGGCGAACGCGGGCGTCTGGATGTACTCCTCGATGTTCTCCTCGGCGAGGACCGGCTGCCCGGCCGCAACCTGGCCGACGAGCGGCAGCGGCGGACGCACCAGCGCCTGCACCCCCGCCTGCACCCCGGCCGCCGCCCGGTCAAGCAGCTCGATCGCCCGGGGCTTGGTCGGATCCCGCCGCAACAGCCCGATCCGCTCCAGGTTGGACAGGTGCGCGTGAACCGTCGAGGAGGAGGCCAGGCCGACCGCCTTGCCGATGTCGCGGACGGTCGGCGGATAGCCGTACTTCGCCGAGTACCGCTTGATGAAGTCGAAGATCTCCTGCTGTCGCTTGGTCAAGTCCATGCGGTCAACTCCTTGGTCGGATCAGTCCGCCAGGCCCTTCGTCGAACATGTGTTCGTGAATGTAGCGCTGCCCACGGACGGACTCAACCAAATGCCCCGCATTCCCCGCCAATCGGCCGTCCCGCCGCCACCGAACGCCGCCGCCGGCGCCTCCCCCGGCGCCCAGCCTCGGGGTATACTGGCCGCCCACGCGCCTGTGGCGGAATTGGTAGACGCGCAAGGTTGAGGGCCTTGTGGACTGTAAGGTCCGTGGAGGTTCGAGTCCTCTCGGGCGCATGAG
>DASSZQ010000169.1:0-16340 GCA_035702755.1 Solirubrobacteraceae bacterium
GCGCCGACGACGTTGGAGCCGAACAGCAGATCAGGGACGAAGGCGACGACGCGGGCCACCGGGCGCGTCCCTACTGCGCCCAGAGCTTGCGGTACTCCTTGCGCACCGACTCGGTCCGGCCCCACATGTTGAGCACCTGCGCGCGGCCGGTGCGGACCTCGCGCAGCGCCAGTTCCCCGTCGATGCCGGCGTCATCGAGGAGCTTGAGCCCCAACTGCACCGCCGGGACCCCGGCGGCATGGCCGAAGCGGTGGGCGATGACCAGGCGCCAGTGCCAATCCGAGCGGGAGTACGGCTGGGCGTTGCAGGAGACGAGCATGATCGCCGCGTCGACGTAACGGCTCTCGTCGAAGATCCGCAGGTCGATCTCCAGGTCGGTCCAGTCGTCAGGGAGGTCGGCCAGGATCTCCTCAAAATCGTTCACGAGCGGCATCGGTGTCCAAGCGTACTGCGGTCAGCCGAGGAACTGCTGGTAGAGGGCGAACAGGTTCATGGCGGTGATGACGGCGGCGACCACGAAGGAGGCGAGGCTGAGCACCCGCCCGTTGGCGTGCGCTCCCATCACGTCGCGCCGGGCGGTGAGCACCACAAGGGGCACGAGCGCGAACGGGATGCCGAACGAGAGCACCACCTGGCTGAGCACGAGCGCGTTGGTTGCGCTGATATGCAGGCCGAGGATGATGAGCGCCGGCAGCATCGTCAGCGTGCGCCGCACCACCATGGGGATGCGCAGACCGACGAATCCGGCCATCACGACCTGCCCGGCGTAGGTGCCCACGCTTGAGGACGACGCCCCGGAGGCCAGCAGCGCGACGGCGAAGGCGAGCGCGGCCCCGCCCCCAACGAGGCGTCCGATCTCGGCGTGTGCCCCCTGGATGGTGGACAGCCCGGACAGCCCGGGTGTGTGGAACAGCTTGGCGAACACGGCGAGCATCGCCAGGTTGATGATCCCGGCGAGGCCGAGGGCGATGACGATGTCAAGGCGCTCAAACCGCAGCACCTTGCGCCGCTCGGAGTCGTCGCGCATGGGCACGCGGCCCTTGGTCAGCGCCGAGTGCAGGTAGATGACGTGGGGCATGACCGTGGCGCCGATGATCCCCACGGCGACGTAGACCGCGCTTGACCCGCTCAGGCCGGGGACGAAGCCGCCGAGGACCTGGTGGGCGGGCGGGCCGATGTGGAACGTCTCGTACAAAAAGCCGGCGAAGACGACGCCGAGCAGCGCCGCGATCGCCAGCTCAAAGCCGCGAAAGCCGCGCCGCTGCAACCCCAGGATGCCGAACGCGATCATCCCGGTGATGAAGCCGGAGACGAGCAGCGGCACGCCGAACAGCAGGTTCAGGCCGATCGCCGCCCCCAGGAACTCGGCCACGTCGGTGGCCATCGCCATCACCTCGGCCTGGACCCAGAGCGCGCGGCTGGCCCATCGCGGGAAGCGCTCGCGACACAGCTCCGGCAGGTTGCGGTCGGTGGCGACCCCCAGCTTGGCCGACAGGTACTGGACGAGCATGGCCATGAGATTGGCCGCCAGAACGACCCACAG
This sequence comes from Solirubrobacteraceae bacterium, assembly GCA_035702755.1. Classification (GTDB taxonomy): domain Bacteria; phylum Actinomycetota; class Thermoleophilia; order Solirubrobacterales; family Solirubrobacteraceae; genus Palsa-465. Next base: position 1,544 of record DASSZQ010000169.1, read on the forward strand.
AAGCTCATAGCCGAACTGGGCGCCGCCCTGCAGGTTGGTCGCGAAGTTGCCCGGGTCGACGTAGGCGACGGCGGCGACGAACGCCGGACCGAGCATGGACAGCGTGAACCGCAGCCGCCCGCGCTGGAGCTGGCGCTGCAGCGGGCTGGGCTGGTTGGGATGGGTATGGGCGGTCTCAGGGACGGAGACGACGGGGCCCTCGGCCGCCGCGCCCTCCAGGACCGGCTCGGCTCTCACGCGCTCACCGTCACCCGGATCGCGCGGGCGAGATCGCCGCCGAGCGGATGCACCTCGGAGCCGAAGCGCACGAACAACGGGCCGCCGAACGGCTGGCGCTCGATGACCTCCAGCGGATCGCCGGGGGCGATGCCGCGCTCGGCCAGGTAGCGCAGCATGTCCGGGTCCGAATCCGAGACGCGGGCAAACGTCCCGCGCGTCCCGGGCTCCAGGGTCTGCAGGCTCTCGGTGCTCGCCTCCTCCAGCGTCAGCTCGCGCGAGGGGATCGGATCGCCGTGCGGGTCATGCGTCGGGTCGCCGAGCTTGGCGGCGATGAGCTCCTCCAACTCCTCTGAGAGGACGTGCTCCAGCACCTCGGCCTCCTCGTGCACGCGATCCCACGGGACCCCCAGGCTCTCGACGAGGTACAGCTCCAGCAGGCGATGGTGGCGGATCACCTCCAGCGCCACCCGCCGGCCGGCGTCGCTGAGCAGGACGCCGTGGTACGGGCGGTGGGAGACGAGGCCGAGCTCACCCAGGCGCTTGACCATCCCCGAGGCCGACGCCGGCGTCACCCCGAGACGCTCGGCGAGGGCGTTGGTGCTCACCGGCCCGCCGCCGCGGGCCTCCAGCGCATAGATGGCCTTGGCGTAGTCCTCCACGGCGGAGGAGCGCAGCGACAGGCTGTCGGTGGGGATGCTCACGAAAAGTTATAGTAGCCTAAATCTCGGTTGTGGCCCGCAGATCTTGATTTTCTGGCGACCGCGGTTCCGCTGCCCGCCCGTTCCCGCCTCCTATCCTTCAGAGCAGTGAGCACCACCGCCGCCCTGTCTGACACCGAATACCGGGCCGCGACCGACGGGTGCGGCCTGATCGACCGCTCCGAGCGCGGGAAGCTGGCCCTGACCGGCGCCGACACCAAGACGTTTCTGCAGGGCCAGGTCTCCAACGACGTCGAGGCGCTCCAGCCCGGGCAGGGCTGCTACGCGGCGTTCCTGACCCCCAAGGGCAAGATGCTCGGCGACGTCCGGATCCTCGATGCCGGGGCGGAACTGCTGCTCGACACCGAGCGGGTCGCCCTCCAGGAGCTGTTCAACATGATCCGCCGCTTCAGCCTTGGCTACGACGTGCAACTGCACAAGCGCACCGTCCAGCGCGGGCTGCTCTCGCTCATCGGCCCCCGGTCGGCGGCCGTCGCCGGGGTTGAGGATCTGGATCTGACCGAGGATGCGCACGCCGCCACCGCGATCGACGGGATCAGCGCGCGGGCCATCCGCACCGACCTCGGCGTCGACCTGCTCTGTGACGCGGCGGACACCGAGGCGCTGGCCGGCGCCCTGCGAGCCCGCGGCGCGGCACCCGTCTCCGAGAGCGTCGCCGAGTGCCTGCGGGTGGAGCGAGGCCGTCCCCGCTACGGGATCGACCTTGACGACAGCGTCATCCCCCAGGAGGCCGATCTCAACGAGCGGGCCGTGTCCTTCACCAAGGGCTGCTACGTCGGCCAGGAGACGGTCGCCCGGCTCTACTACCGGGGCAAGCCCAACCGCCGCCTGCGCGGCGTCCGCCTGACGGCCCCCGCCCCCACCGGGGCCGAGATCCGCTTCCAGGACCGGGTCGTGGGCCGCCTGGGCAGCGTCGCCCTCTCCCCCGCGCTGGGCGCGATCGCCCTGGCGCTCGTCCGCCGCGAGGCTCCGCCGACGTCAGAGGTGACCGTCGGCCCCGACGAGGTCCCGGCCACGGTCGTCGAGCTGCCGTTCGCCGGCTGAGCCGCCGGCGCCAGCGGCGGCGGCGAGGAAGGCGTCGAGCGCCGCGGGCTCCGGCGCCGGCTCCAGGACGAGCTGGGGCGTCTGCGGATGCGACGCCAGCCAGGTACCGATGATCCTCACCTCGTCGACCTCGTCCGGGGGAACATGCGCGCCGAGCTCGCCCACGCGCCCCGCCCGGGCCAGCGCCCGCTCGGTGCGCGCCGCCAGCTCCCCGGCCCCCTCGCTCAATCGCCCGGAGTCGACCAGCCGGCCACCGACGAGCCAGAACGCCTCGACCGCCTCATCCGAGGGATGGGGGGCGAGAATGAGACGGGGCCGGGCGTGGGTCGCCTCCAGCACGCCGCCGAGCCGGTCGAGGATCAGCGTCAGGCGGTGAGCGCGCCGGCGCAGTGCCTCGGCGCGTTCGAAGCGCTGCTGGGCGGCGGCGCGGCGCATCTGGCGGTAGACGTGGGCGATGAGCGGGCGCTCCGAGCTGGTGTCGACGAACAGCGCGAGCACCTCATCCAGCCGCCGGCGGTACAGGTTGGGGTCCAGGTCCCCCAAGCACGGTGACAGACACCGTCCCATCTGCCCGTAGGCGGACGGGTGATCGCGGCGCGGCAGCCGCCGACCGCAGTGGCGCAGGCCAAACAGCGAGTCAAGCTGCTCGACGAGCTCCAGCGCCAGGCGCCGGCCGTGGACGGGTCCAATCGTCACCGCATGCCCGGCGGCCGGATCCGGCGAGACCTCCAGGATCGGATACGGGGTGTCCAGGCGGCAGCGGATGTAGACCAGGCGGTCGTCGCGCCGCGTCAGGCGCTTGTTGCCCGGCGGCCGAAGCTCCTTGATCAGCCGGTTCTCCAGCACCAGGGCGCCAAGCTCGGACCCGGTGGTGCGGTAGTCGACGACGCTGGCGTGCTCCGTCCACGCCGCCGGCGGGCTGGAGGGGGCGAAGTGTGCCCGGGCCCGGCTGCGAATCGACACCGACTTGCCGACGTAGAGCACGCGCCCGGAGTCATCGCGGAACAGATACACGCCGGGATCCCGCGGCAGCTCGGCGAAGTCCGGCCCCTGGGCAGACCCGCCGCCCCCGGCCCCGGCCCCGGCCCCGGTGCGGTGCGGTCGCCGCACGCCGGGGCGGCCCGGGCCGGCGAGCAATGAGCCGGCGGGATGCTCGCCGCCGGAGCGGCGCGCCCGCCGCCGGGGGCGCAGCAGCACCAGGGCGTCGGTGACGGTGGCGGCATGAGCGCACAGGCGCGGGAACAGCGCGCACAGGACGCGGGCGCACGTTTCGGCGTCGACGAGCGCCCGGTGGGCGCCGGCGACCTCGATGCCGAGCGCGTCGGCGAGCACTGCCAGCCCCCGCCGGCGCTGCAGGGGGAGCAGCGCGCGCGCCAGCGCCGCCGTGCAGATGACCGGCGGGTCCGGCCAGCTCAGGCCAATGCGGTCAAACGCCTGGCGCAGCACCCGGCGATCGAAGGGAGCGTTGTGGGCGACGAGGATCCGCCCCTCCAGGCGCGTGGCGAGCTCCGGGAGCACCTCCTCCAGCGACGGTGCCGCGTCGACCATCGCCTGGGTGATCCCCGTCAACCGCTGAACGCCGCGGCGCAGGGGTGCGCTGGTGCGACACAGCGAGCTCCACCGATCATGCAGTTCACCCCCGCCGACGAGCACGGCGCCGACCTCGGTCATCTCGCACCGGTCGCCGCCCAGCCCGTTGGTCTCGGTGTCGACGACGAGGAACTCAGCGGTCGCGATGGGGGCCTGGAGCAGCTGCATCCGACCCGTGATACGCGGCCGGTCGGACGGTGTGCAGGAATCGGTGCGCCCGCAGCCGAAGACCGCTCTGTGCGCACAGATCCGCATCCGATCAGATGTATTGACGACGGCCCAGCTGGGTAGCATCGGACTGCCCTAGGGAAGGAGCACACCAGATGACTGCCACCGCCCCTGATACGGAACGTTTGCGCGAGCTTGAGGCGGATACCCGTCAGGCCTGGAGCGCGTACAGCGACAGGCTGCGCGACCTCAGCGGCGAGGAGTACGAACGGGCCGAATCGGAGTCGTGGGCAGAGCTGCAGAGCCAGCTGCAGCGCCTCGAGCGCGAGCGCGAGGCGCTGGCCGCCGACTCCGCATAGCACCGTTTTCACGAGAGACGTCAGGACAAGCGCAGGTTAGGTAGGGTTTCCGGTGGATTGACCACCCGCGGGCCCCGGACGGGACCGGCGAGGCGATCCAGAGGAGAGGAGCGCCGGGTCGAGGATGCGGACGAGGACGATGACAGCGATGACGGTCACCGCCCTGCTGGCGTCCGCCTGCGGGTCGACGGGCGGCAAGTCGGCGGCGATCCTGCGCCCGGCCAGCCCGGTCAACCTCAGCGTCTACGTCTCGAACTCGCGCATCTCGGTATCCCCCACCGCCGTGGGCGCCGGCCCGGTCGTCTTCGTTGTCACCAACCAGTCAAGCCAGTCAGAGGCGCTGGCCATCTCCAATGGGTCACGGACGCTGGCGAGCACCGCGCCGATCAGCCCCCAGGGCACGACCCAGGTGACCGTCAACCTCGCCTCCGGCACCTACACCATCGCCACCGCGGCGCACGGTTCCAACGACGCCCAGCGCTCCCAGCAGGCGGCGGTCGCCGGCGCCCGGTTCCACGTCGGGCGCCCGCGGCCCAGCTCCAGCAACCAGGTCCTGCAGCCCTGAGCCGCCCCCGGCGTCGCCGGCCGCGCCCGTGGGCGGACGAAACGCACCCGGGACGGCCAGCATGACCGCCCGGCCGCCGGGGCTACTACCGGGTACGATCCTCGGGATCTCGACCCACCTGACCACAGGAAGGTGACCACACACGTGGCCGTTGATCTCAGCCAAGTTGCCACCGTAGAGACCGAGCCCGGCGAGCTGCCGCGGACGATGACCGCATGGGTCATCCGCGAGGAGCGCCAGGGGGAACCGGTAGACGCGTTCCAGCTGGAGGAGATCGAGGTACCGGAGCCGGGCGCGTTTGAGGTCATCGTCCGGGTGATGGCCGCGGGCGTGAACTTCAACAACGTGTGGGCGGCGCTGGGCGAGCCCGTCGGCGTGTGGCGCTACGGCGATCACCCCCAGTGGGGGCATCACATCGGCGGCTCGGACGCCTCCGGGGTGGTGTGGAAGGTCGGCGAGGGCGTGACCCGGTGGAAGCCGGGCGATGAGGTCGTCATCCACTGCAACCAGGCCTCCTACGAGGACCCTGAGGTGCACGGTCTGGATCCGCTGGCCGCCCCGTCGCAGCAGATCTGGGGCTATGAGACGACGTGGGGTTCGTTTGCCCAGTTCTGCAAGGTCCAGGCCCAGCAGCTTTTGCCCAAGCCCAAGCATCTGGCCTGGGAGGAGGCGGCCTCCTACGGTCTGACGTACTTCACCGCCTACCGGATGCTGATTGACCGCTGCCGGCTTCAGGCCGGGCACCGGGTGCTGATCTGGGGTGCCGCCGGCGGGCTGGGCGTGTTTGCCACCCAGCTGTGCTCGCTGACCGGTGCCGATGCCGTCGGTGTCGTCTCCTCTGACGAGAAGGGCGATCTGATCGAGCAGCTGGGCGCCGTCGGCTACGTCAACCGCAGGGAGTTTGACGGGATGATGCGCCAGGGGGGCGAGACGCCAGAGCAGGAGAAGGCGCGCTTCAAGGAGTCGCGGCGGTTCTGCAAGGCGGTGGAGGAGCAGCTCGGCGGACCGCCGGACATCGTCTTTGAGCACGTCGGCAAGGCGACGTTCCCCACGTCGGTCCTGTGCGTCAAGCCGTTTGGCAAGGTCGTCATCTGCGGCGCGACGTCCGGATATCAGCTGGACTTCGACGTGCGCTATCTGTGGATGCGCCAGAAGGAGATCGTCGGCTCGCACTTCGCCAACGCCTGGGAGGCGATGAAGGCCAACGAGCTGATTGAGGAGTCCAAGATCCGGCCGGTGCTCTGGCAGACGATGGGCTTTGAGGGCGTGGCGGAGGCGCATCAGCTGCTGCGCGACAATCGCCATCTGGGAAAAATTGCGATCCTCGTCGGCGCGTCCGCCGAGGGACAGGGCCGGACCGCCGAGGGACCCGGCGCCATCCGTGCCGAGGTAGGAGCGTAGACAGACATGGCTGACCTCGTTTGGATCAAGTGGTACGCGACCGTGTTGCGCCAGGACTCCCTGGCCGCCGAGGTGGCGGCGGTGGCGCCGCTGGCGCTGCGCTACGGCGCCACGCAGTACGCGGTTCAGATCGACAACGACGACCGCTACCGGGTCACGCAGATGGCGTGGTTCACCAACAAGACCGACTGGTACCGCTACTGGGACGGGCCGGAGATGCTGGAGTTCCGGGCCCGGAACTCCGGTCGCTTCCAGATCCCGGTCACCTACACCTGGCAGGATGAGATCGCCGCCGGGGCGCTGGGACCGGAGGTCCCGGCCGCCGAGAACGGCGCTCCCAACGGGCGCAACGGCGCGCCGAACGGAGGGCCGACGTCCTCCGCGCCCACGCCGGCGGCACCACCCGTCCGGTAAGCGCGCGCCGGCGCCGGCGCCGGCTACGACGGGACGCCTCAGTCGCCGCCGCGCTCCGGCACGCGCAGCGCCACCTCCAGCCAGAACCGGTCCTCCGGCTCGTCAAGCGCGGCTCCGAACAGCTCCCGCAGGCGCCCCATCCGGTAGCGCGCCGTCTGCGGATGGATTCCCAGGCGGTGGGCGACGCTGCCCAGCCGCCCCTGCTCGGCCAGCCAGACGCGCAGCGTCTCCTCCAGCCGGCGACGGGCTCCGGGTGACAGGGCGGCGAGCGGGGCCAGGCGGTCGGCGGCCAGCTCGCCGGCGAGTCCCGGGTCGCTGCGCAGCAGCAGCTCGCCCGCCCGGTCGCGCGCCACCACAAGACACCCCGTTCCGTCGACAAGCTCCAGCGCCGCCTGAGCGCGGGCGAAGCTGATCCGCGCCTGCGGCCACTCGACGGTCGTGCCCAGCCCGCCGCGGGCCCCCGCCCCCACCACGGCATGCTCGATGACCGGCCGCCGCCCGGGCCCGTCGGGATCCGGCACCACCGCGTACACCACCTCGCCGATCGCCTCGCTGATGGCGCCGCCGGGGAGGCGCACCGGGACGAGCTCGCGCCGCTCGCCGCCGACGGCGAGCACGGCGAGGCTGCGCGGAATCGCCCATCCGGCCTCGGCGGCTGCGGCCTGCACCGCCTCGGGCTCGGCCGGCGCCTCGCGCACCAGCATCCGCACCAGGCGCCGGCGGCTGAGCTGAGCCTCGCCGGCGGCGGCGGACTGCTCCAGCGCGTACCCCTCGGCCGACTCGGCGGACAGGACGTCGATGTAGGCGAAGATCGACTCGGCGAGCAGATACAGGGTGTCGGGCGCCAGGCCCGCCCGCACCCCCAGTTCGGCAAACCGCCGCCAGGCCACGCGCGCGCCGATCCGGTACGCGCTCAGCAGCGACTCCAGGCTCCGCCCGGCGCGCATCTCCCCCCGGCCCAGCGCCCGGTACACGTCGAGCCGCTCCACGGGGCCGCCGGCCTCGATCTCCTCGGAGAAGTGGCGAAGCGCCTCCTGGACGCCGATCCGCAGCCCCTCGCCGAACGGCCCCTCCAGCGGCCGGGCGTAGGCCGGCACCGTCGCCACCGCCTCGATGATCTCGCCGGCCACGTCGTCGAGCGCCGGGCGCAGGACCGATACCACCTCGGCGGGCAGCTCATGCCAGGGCTGATCAGCCACGATTCATACCTGCCGCACAGTATTTGGGATGACCGTCATGCTAAGGGCAGAAGAAATTTGAAGACCTGACACGTATGATCGGAGACCCCGGATGAGCCGCACCCACAAGATTTCCAACCTGATCGGCGTCGGCCTGCCCCCGCTCGCGCTCGTCGTGGCGATCGTGCTGCTCTGGCACCGGGCCATCGGCCCGCTGGAGCTCGGCCTGATGATCGGCCTGTACATCGTCACCGCGCTGGGGGTGACGCTCGGCTACCACCGCATGTTCACCCACCGGGCGTTCGAGTCCTCCCGGACGTTCCGGGCGATCGTCGCCATCCTGGGGTCGATGGCGGTCGAGGGATCGGTGATCACCTGGGTCGCCGACCACCGCAAGCACCACGCCTTCACCGATCAGGAGGGCGATCCGCACTCGCCCCACCTCGCCGGTCCGGGCTTCATGGGCGCGATCAAGGGGCTGTGGCACGCCCACGTCGGCTGGCTGTTTGAGACCGTCGGCACCGCCGAACGCGAGCGCTTCGCCCCAGACCTGGTCAAGGACCGCGTCATGCGCGTCGTCGACAAGCTCTTCCTCCTGTGGGTCGCGCTGGGCTTCGCGATCCCGTTCGCGATCGGCTGGGTCATCGGTGGCGGCCTGGGCACGGCGCTGACCGCGCTGCTGTGGGGCGGCGTGATCCGGATGTTCCTGCTGCATCACGTCACCTGGTCGATCAACTCCGTCTGCCATTTCTTCGGCCGCAAGCGCTTCGACGTCGACGACGAGTCGCGCAATGTCTTCTGGCTGGCGCCGTTCTCGATGGGTGAGGCCTGGCATCACAACCATCACGCGTTCCCCACCTCGGCCTTCCACGGGCTGCGCTTCTGGGAGCGGGTCGCCGATCCCACCGGGCTGCTCATCGCCCTGCTGGAGAAGCTCGGCCTCGTCTGGAACGTCGTGCGGGTCAGCCCGGACCGTCAGGCGGCCAAGGCGCTGTCGACCGCGCGCCCGTCAAAGACGGTCACCGCCGCCTGACGAAGCGACGCGGCCGGTGCCGGCCGGCACCCGGCCGAACCCGGTGCGCGGCTCGGCTCCCGCAGGCGGCGCTCAGCCGGCCTCAAGCGGGGCCATCGTCAGCCCGGCGTCGTCCAGCGCCGTCCAGTAGCCCTCGGCGTCCTCGCGCGGGCCGCTCCACACGATCGCCAGACCGTGATTGTGGATACGGTCGGCGATGCGGTAGCCGTCGGCCAACGTGACGCCGGGAACGACGCGGGCCAGGGTCTCGGCGACGTGGTCGAAGGTGTTGTAGGAGTCGTTGAGGACGACCACCCGCCACAGGCCGCCGACGCCGCCGCCCGGGAGATCAGTCCGAGGCAACTCGACCGTCAGTGACATCGACCAGGCAGCATACCGCGACCGTGCGTCCGCGGCAGCCCCTTAAGTCACGGTTCGGCCCGCTTGGACCAGTAGCGCTCGTAGCCGGCGTACAGCTGCTCGGCCGGCGCCGCCTGCTGATAGGCGGCCGCGTCCTCCGGGCTGCCCTCGCGAGCGATCTCCTCGCGGACGGCAGCCACGAACGCGTCCCGGTCCGAATCCCGGGCGAGCCGCGCCCAGTCGTCAAGGCGGGCCTCGAGCTCGTCGAGCTGGGACGTCTCGCCGGCGCCGAAGTGGGTCATCGCCAACCGCTCCGGGCGCCACGCGCGGATGATCGCGATCGACTCGTGCCACGCCTCAACGTCGATGTCCGGCGGCGGCGTCGGCGGGATCGTCATCGAGTTCGGCGTAATCCGGACCCCGCCCACGTCGCCGACAAACGCCGTCCGCTCGTGCAGGTAGGAGACGTGGTGGGAGGCATGCCCGGGCGTGTAGGCGACCTGCCAGCCGTCGCGGATCGTCTCGCCCCCGGAGAGGACCTCCAGGTTGGCCTCCGGCACCGGCCGCATCTCCCCCCACAGCCGCTCCATATCGTCGCCATACAGCCGGCGGGCGCTGTTGTAGAGCCGCTCCGGATCGGCCATGTGGGGGGCGCCGCGCTCATGAACGTAGACGCGCAGGTCCGGCCAGCGCTCCACCAGAGAGCCGCTGGCGCCGGCATGGTCAAAGTGGATGTGGGTGAGCAGCAGCGCCGCCGGGCGCTCGTCGCCGAGCGCGGCAAGCAGGGTCGGCAGGCAGGAGCTGGGGCCGGGGTCGATGAGCACGTCGCCGACCTGCCAGCAGCCGATGACGCGCGCACGCCCCAGGTGCATGAGGTCGATGACGCGCACGTGAGGCGCGGAGGCTACTGCTGCCGGCGCCGGTTCGCGGCCTGGGACGCGGGTGGGATCACCGCGGTCGCATCCTCGGACCCGCCGGCCGGCGGGTCGGCGCTCCCCGGCGGGCGCTCCGCGGTCGGCTCGTCGGATTCCTCGGGCCCCGCCGGCGGCTGAGCCTGCTCCTCGCCGGCATCGCCGGCCCCGGCGGACTCCTCCGGCGCGGACGGTGTCAGCGGCCGGAAGGCGACCGTCTCCTCGACGTCGTCCTCCACCGTCGGCTCAAGATCGTCCTCCGCGGCGGCGTACTCCTCGTCTTCAGCTCCCGGCTCGTAGGCGGGCGGCGCCGGGAACGCCGCCGAGGCGTCCTCGTCGGCCGGGCCCTCGTCCTCGTCGTAGACGGTGGTCGCGCCCTCGGCGGCGCTGTCGGCGGGAAAACGGTCGGCAGCCGTCTTGGCCAGTGCCAGCAGCTGGCCGGCCAGCTCCTCGGCATCGGCGACGATCCGCTGGCGCTCCAGCCAGATGCGGTCGGTGTCGGCGTCGAGCTCGCGCACCCGCTCCTCGGCGGCGCCGGCGATGTGGGTGGCCTCCTGGCGGGCCTGCTCCAGCCGGTCCTCGGCCTCGCTGCGTGACTGCGCGGTGATCTGCTCGGCCGTCTCGTGCGCCCGCTGCAGGATTCCGGTGATCTCCTCCCCCACGCGCTCCAGGGCGCGCCGCACCGCCGACTCCGGGGAGCGGGTGGCCTGCAGCTCGGCCACCAGCTGCCGTGTCTTGCGCACGTAGTCGTCGACGGCCATGCGGTCATAGCCGCGCAGGGCCGTGGGGAAGTCGGCATTGACCACCGACAAGGGGTCGTCAGGTAGCGCCTCAAGGGGGCGCGTGATCTCCTGGAGAATCGCGTGCTCGGTGGCCGCTGAGCTCTGATCAGGCATGGCGATCTGCGGCCATTGTGGCACGTCGATTCAGACAGCAGCCATACAATGCCCGGATGGGAGAAACCGTGCACCTGCCTGAGCGCGACCGGCCGTGGATGATGCGGACCTACGCGGGGCACTCGGACGCCGAGCGCTCGAACGAGCTGTATCGCCGGAATCTGGAGAAAGGGCAGACGGGGCTGTCGATCGCCTTCGACCTGCCGACCCAGACCGGCTATGACCCGGATCACGAGCTCGCGCGCGGGGAGGTCGGCAAGGTCGGCGTCTCCATCGCCCACGAGGGCGACATGCGCACCCTGCTGCGGGACATCCCGCTTGACCAGATGAACACCTCGATGACGATCAACGCCACCGCCGCCTGGCTGCTGGCGCTCTACATCGTCGCCGCCGAAAATCAGGACCCGCCCATCCCTCAGTCGGCGCTGCAGGGGACGACGCAGAACGACATCCTCAAGGAGTACCTCAGCCGGGGCACCTACGCCTTCCCGCCCGGCCCCAGCATGCGGCTGATCGCCGACACGATCGCCTACACCGTCACCCACGTGCCGCGCTGGAACCCCATCAACATCTGCTCCTATCACCTCCAGGAGGCGGGAGCGACCCCGGTGCAGGAGATCGCCTACGCGATGTCCAACGCGATCGCCGTGCTCGATGCGGTGCGCCGGCGGGTCCCTGACGACCTGATGGGCAGCGTCTTTGGCCGCATCTCGTTCTTCGTCAACGCCGGCGTGCGCTTCGTCGAGGAGCACGCCAAGCTGCGGGCCATGGCGCAGCTGTGGGACGAGCTCGGCCAGCAGCGATACGGCGTGGAGGACCCCAAGCACCGCCGCTTCCGCTATGGCGTGCAGGTCAACTCGCTGGGGCTGACCGAGGCCCAGCCGGAGAACAACGTCTATCGGATCGCCCTGGAGGCCCTGGCCGTGACGCTGGGACGCGACGCCCGCGCCCGGGCGATCCAGCTGCCGGCCTGGAACGAGGCGCTGGGGCTTCCCCGTCCCTGGGACCAGCAGTGGTCGCTGCGCCTGCAGCAGATCCTCGCCTACGAGACCGACCTGCTTGAGTACCCGGACATCTTCGAAGGCTCGAAGGTGATGGAGGGGCTGGTGGACGAGCTCGTCACCGGCGCCCGCGAGGAGATGGCGCGGGTCGCTGAGCTGGGCGGCGCCGTCGAGGCCGTCGACTACATGAAGAGCGCGCTCGTCGAGTCCCACCGGGAGCGCTGGCGCCGCATCGAGTCCGGGGCGCTGACCGTCGTCGGCATGAACCGCTTTGAGAGCACCGAGCCCTCGCCGCTGACCGCCGACGCCGACGGGGGGATCCTCGTCGTCGATCCGGAGGTGGAGGCCCAGCAGCGGGCCGCGCTGGAGCGCTGGCGGGCCGAGCGCGACCAGGCGGCCGTCGACGCCGCGCTGGTCGAACTGGCTCGCGTCGCCCGCGACGAGACCGAGAACATCATGCCGGCGACGATCGCCGCCGCCCGGGCCGGCGCCACCACCGGCGAGTGGGCCCACACGCTGCGCGAGGTGTTCGGCTCCTACCGCGCGCCCACCGGGGTGGGCGAAGCCTCCGGGGTCCCCAACGAGGACCTCAACGAGCTGCGCGACGAGGTGGAGCGCCTCAGCGCCGCCCTCGGCCGCCGGCTGAAGTTCCTGGTCGGCAAGCCGGGACTGGACGGGCACTCCAACGGCGCCGAGCAGATCGCTGTGCGTGCGCGCGACGCCGGGATGGACGTCGTCTATGAGGGGATCCGCCTGACCCCGGCCCAGATCGCCAGCTCCGCCGCCCAGGAGGGTGTGCACGTGATCGGCCTGTCGATCCTGTCCGGATCCCACGCCGAGCTCATCCCATCGGTGCTGGAGGCGCTCGCCGACGCCGGCGTCGAGGACGTTCCCGTCGTCGTCGGCGGGATCATCCCGGAGGCCGACGCCGCGGCCCTGCGCGACGCGGGCGTCGCCGCCGTCTACACGCCCAAGGACTGGGATCTCAACTCGATGATGCGCGACCTGGTGGGACTGGTGGCGCAGCGCCGCGGGGTGGACACCGCAACCCCCGCTTGACCGCGGTCGCCGCCGACGGACGTCACCTGGGCGCCCGTCTGCGCGACGGTGACCTTGCGGCCGCCGCCGCCGTGCTCAACCTCGTCGAGAGCCGGACGCCGGAGGCCCGGACCGAGACCGAGGCGCTCCTGGCCGCCGTCTCCCCCGCCGGGCTTGGCCGGGAGGCACCGGGGCAGATCGTCGGCGTCACCGGCCCCCCCGGGGTCGGCAAGTCCTCGCTGCTGTCACGGATGGTGGCCGCCTGGCGGCGTGACGGCCGCTCCGTCGCCGTCCTCGCCGTCGACCCCAGCTCCCGGCGTTCCGGGGGCGCGCTGCTCGGCGACCGGGCGCGGATCGAGCGCGATCCCGCCGACCACGGCGTGTTCATCCGCTCCACCGCCGCCGGCGACCGGCTCGGCGGCCTCGCCCCCGCCACCCGCGCGGCGGCGACCGCCCTGGCCACCGCGTTCGACGTCGTGGTGATCGAGACGGTCGGCGTCGGCCAGTCCGAGACCGAGGTCGCCGACGTCGCCGATGCCGTCGCCGTCGTCGTCCAGCCGGGCTCCGGGGACGTGCTCCAGTTTTTGAAATCCGGGATCATGGAGATCCCCGACGTGCTCGTCGTCACCAAGGCCGACCTGGGACAGGTGGCCACCCGGGCGCTGTCGGACCTGCGGGCCGCCCTGCGCTCGCTGGGCTGCGCCGAGACCGCCGTCGTCGCCGTCTCCTCGGTCGCGCCGCCCGTCGGGATCGAGGAGCTGATCGACGCCCTCGACGCCCACCAGGCCCGGCTCGACGTGCCCGCCCGCCGCGCCCGCAGCCGGCGCATGCACGCCCTGGCCGACTACGCCGCCGAGTACGGGGACCGGGGCCTGCGCGCGCTCGGCGGGCGCCGCGAGGCGGAGCGGTGGCTTGCGCAGCAGGACCCGGAGCGCGACGTGGCGGCGCTCCTGCATGACCTCGAGCGGCGGGCGCAGGCGTGAGACGGCCCCGCCCCGGCCGCGCCGCCCGGCCCGCACCCCGGATCGTGCTGCCGCGCGAGCCGCTCACCGACGGTGAGACCCTGCTGCGCCCGTGGGAGGACGCCGACGTGCCCGCCCTCGTCGCCGCCTGCCAGGACCCGGAGATCGTGCGCTGGACCCGGGTGCCGGCCGCCTACGGCGAGGCCGACGCCCGCTTCTACCTGGCCCAGCGCCACGAGGCGACGATCGCCGGCATCACCGCCCCCTTCGCCATCCAGCACGCCACCAGCGGCGAGCTGCTCGGCTCGATCTCGCTGCTGCGCTTTGCCTGGCGCCACGCCCGGGGCGAGGTCGGCTACTGGCTGGCCGCGGCCGCCCGCGGGCAGGGGCACGCCACCCGCGCGGTGAAGCTCATCTGCGCCTGGGGCTTTCAGTCGCTGGGCCTGGAGCGGATCGACCTGCTCGCCGCCACGGGCAACCCGGCCTCCCAGCGGGTCGCCGAACGCGCCGGCTTCACCCGGGAGGCGGTCCTGCGCTCGTATATGCAGGGCGCCGAGGAGCGCCAGGACATGGTCGCCTTCGGCCTGCTCCGGGGCGAGCTGCGCCCCTGACGATGGCGACCCGCGTGCTTTCTGGAGCCTGTCGCGAAGCTTGAGTCGGTCTCAGGCGGTCGGTGCAACCGGGGCCACTCGCCGGTTTCACAGCGGCAGGGACTGGCGGGCACGGCCGGCCGCCAGGAGTGTGCTGGTGCGAGTCGGTGCCGGCGGGGTCTGGGTTGACGACGGCGATGAAGGGAAGCCCGGGACGGGGCCGGCGCGGAGAACCCCGGTTTGTTCGAAACCCGGATCGCACCTTCCGCGCCCCCTCTCCCCTTTTCACTGCTGCCGTTTTTCGCGTCAGCAAGCCCGTTCACCGATGGGCAGCCGCCGGGTCCCGCGAGCCGGCGTCTTGCCACCCGGC
>DASSZQ010000183.1:0-5716 GCA_035702755.1 Solirubrobacteraceae bacterium
GCCGGGTGGCAAGACGCCGGCTCGCGGGACCCGGCGGCTGCCCATCGGTGAACGGGCTTGCTGACGCGAAAAACGGCAGCAGTGAAAAGGGGAGAGGGGGCGCGGAAGGTGCGATCCGGGTTTCGAACAAACCGGGGGTTCTCCGCGCCGGCCCCGTTCCGGGCTCCCCTTCATCGCCGTCGTCAACCCAGACCCCGCCACCACCGACTCACGGCAGCGCTCTCCTCGTGGGCGGGCGAGCGTCACCGCCGCCAGTCAAACCCGGCCGGCCTTCCGCCCCACCCGGGTTGCACCGACCGTTCTCGCTACAGCGCCGCTGCCGTGAAGCTCCCGCTCAGCTGATCGGCGTGGTGCAGGTACGGGCCGAGGTGGCGCGCGGCGATCTTGTCGCCGGGCTTCCACAGCGGCTCCTCGGAGCACTCGGAGTCGACCGGTTGGTCGCAGTTGAGGTGCGCGCGCATGTACAGGGGACGTTCCCCGCCGAGGAGGATCCCCTGCAGGACGGGCGCGAACGGAGCGTCCGGGACATCGGCGCCGGCGAGCCGGGCGATGCCGGCGGCCGCCGCGTCGGCCTGCTCGGCCGCGACGCTGCCGTGCTTGACCGGGAAGTCAGTGGCGTCACCGGCGGCGAAGACATGGGTCAGCCCCGCGACCCGGCAGCGGTCGTCGACCGGGATGAACCCGTCCGGCGCCAGCGGGACGCCGGGAACCGGCCGGGGCTCCAGCCGCGGCATGGCGACGACGCTCTCCACCTCCAGCGCCGGCCGATCCGGTCCCAGGCTGACGTGGCCGGGCGCGGGGACATCGCAGTCGGCGGCGCTGATCGTCTGGACCCGGTGGCGGTCCAGCAGCGCCCGCACCGACCGGCTGGCCGCGTCGCCGAACACCTCCAGCGGAGTGCGTTCCGGGGTGACGACGGTCACCGACACCTGCGCGCACATGTCATAGGCCGCCCGCGAGGTCATCAGCGCCAGCTCATAGAGCGGGAGTGGCCACCCGGGCGGCCCGGCGGCGACGAACGCAAGACGGCGGACGTAGCCCTCCTCAACGTCCTGGACCAGTCCCCGCAGCCGCGCGACCAACAGGCCGTCATCGATCGTTCGCGCATGGTCAAAGCGGGGGCGGATCTCCGCGCCGTAGGCGATCAGCAGGGCGTCGTAGGGCAGCCGCGCGCCGGCGACGGTGTGAACCTCCGAGCGGGAGGGATCGACAGCCCGCAGCCGGTCCCGGCGCAACTCGGCGCCGGCGTCGCGGGCGATGCGCTCCAGGTCATAACGGCGGCCGCCCTCGCCCGGGAACGGATCCAGGACGCTCAACGGCCGGTAGCTGAAGAAGCCCTCCGGCGAAAGGAGGGTCGTCGCCACGCGATCTGGAGCGAGCTCGCGCAGAGCGAGCGCCGCCTCCAGCGCGGCCACGCCCCCTCCGGCGATCAGGACGCGCAGTGGGGAAGACGAGCCGGTCATCGACCTACGGTAGAGCGATCGGCCCGGCCCCGCCACCCGGATGGAGCCGAACCCGGGGACCGCAGCAACTACCTACGGACGCTGGGGCGCGATCCGGCAGAACTTCAGTGATCCGCACCGGTCCGGCACGGATGCTCCCGGGCGGCCGCCGGGGGATGCTCGGAGCATGTCCATTCTCATCTGTTATGACGGTTCCGAGAGCGCCCGCCGCGCGCTCGCCGCGGCCCGGCGCACCCTGGCCCACCACCCCGCGACCCTGTTGCACGTCTACGGCGCGCCGGAGGCGGTGCTTGCCGATGCCTTCAGCACGCGCGGATCCGATCCGTCCGCAGGCGCCACCTCCCAGGACCGCCTGGAGACGATCGCGTCCCGCCGCGCGCATCAGGTCATCGATACCGGGCGGGCCCTGGCCGCCGAGCTTGACCTGCCCGTCGACGCCGAGGTGCGCGAGGCCCGCGGCGACGACAAGCTGTGGCACACGATCCTGGAGGTCGCCGACGAGGTCGATGCCGAGCTGATCGTGGCCGGCACCCGTGGCGCGACCGCCGTTCAGGACGGGAGCCTGGGCAGCGTCTCGGAGGGGCTCATCCGCCACTCGCAGCGCCCGGTGCTCATCGTGCCCGCAGGCGAGTAGTGCTCCCGCCCGGTCCGGAGCTGGCGGAGGTCGCCCGCGTCTGCCTGGTGGTCATGGACGGCTGGGGGATCGCTCCGTCCGGGCCCGGCAATGCGATCACGCTGGCCGCCACGCCCACATACGACGAGCTGCTGTCGACCTGCCCGCATGCGCAACTGGAGGCGAGCGGGCGCAGCGTGGGCCTGCCCGCCGGCCAGATGGGCAACTCCGAGGTGGGCCATCTGACCCTCGGCGCCGGAGCTGCGGTCCCCCAGACGCTCACGCTGATCGACGACGCGGTCGCGGCGGGACTGGGCGCAAACGAGGTCCTGCGCGCCGCGCTGACCGGCGCCGAGCGCGTCCACCTGGTGGGAATGGTGTCTGACGGGGGCGTGCACTCCCAGTTCTCGCACCTGCGGGCGCTGATCGACCTCGCCGCCCGCCTGGGCGTCGGCGACGTCGTCGTGCACTGCTTCACCGACGGGCGCGACACGCCGCCGAAAACCGGCGCCGGCTACCTCGCGGAGCTGGAGGACGTATTCGCCCGGGCGGGTGTCGGCCGCGTGGCCGATGTTGTCGGCCGCTACTACGGCATGGACCGCGACCGCCGCTGGGAGCGCACGCAGCTCGCCTACGACCTCATCGTCCACGGGCGGGCGCCACACCACAGCCCGGGCGCGGCCGCGGCGGTCCACGCCGCGTACGCCCGCGGTGAGACCGACGAGTTCATCACGCCCACCACCGTGGGGCCGGAGGGACGCATCCGGGCCGGCGACAGCGTGATCTGCTTCAACTTCCGCCCGGATCGCATGCGCCAGATCGTGCGGGCGCTCGCCGACCCGCAGTTCGGCCTCGCCGAGCCCCTCCCCGGCTGGCGCAGCCGCGACGGCGGCCCCGTCGTGAAGCGGCTGACGACGATGACCCAGTACCAACACGGCTGGCCCTACCCGGTCGCCTTCACGGGGGCGCGGCCGGCGACGACGCTGGGCGCGGTGCTGGAATCCGCCGGGATCTCTCAGCTGCACGTGGCCGAGACCGAGAAGTACGCCCACGTCACCTACTTCTTCAACGGCGGGCGCGAGCAGCCCTACGAGGGCGAGCGCCGTTGCCTGGTGCCGTCGCGGCGCGACGTGCCCACCTACGACCACCGGCCGCAGATGAGCGCCGAGGAGATCACCGACGCGCTCCTGGCCGCGCTGGCCGAGGATCAGCCGGGCTTCACGATCATCAACTTCGCCAACGCCGACATGGTCGGCCACACGGGGGTGCTGCCGGCGGCGGTCACCGCCGTGGAGACCGTCGACCGCTGCCTGGGCCGGGTGGTGGCGGCGGTGCACGAGGCCGGTGGCGCCTGCGTGATCACCGCCGACCACGGCAATGCCGAGTGCATGGTGGATGCCACAGGCGCCCCCGTGACAACCCACTCGGTCAACCCAGTGCCGCTCATCGTCACTGCCCGCGGCGTGGCGCTGACGCCGGCGGGCACGCTCGCCGACGTGGCGCCGACGATCCTCGCGCTGCTGGGGATGCCCCAGCCGCCGGCGATGACCGGGCACTCGCTGCTGGCCGGTCACGTCCCCGTTTGGTGACGCTCCCGTATGTTCACCGTGTGGACCGAGGTGCCCGGGTAGGCTGACCAGATGACGCCAACCGCCGAGGAACTGAAGCTCATCGACGCCTACTGGCGGGCCGCCAACTACCTGTCGGTCGGCCAGATCTATCTGCTTGACAACCCGCTCCTGCGCCGGCCGCTCACGCGTGAGCAGGTCAAGCCGCGGCTGCTGGGGCACTGGGGGACGACGCCGGGGTTGAACTTCATCTATGCCCACCTCAACCGGCTCATCGTGCAGCGCGACCTCAACGCGATCTACGTCACCGGTCCCGGGCACGGCGGCCCCGGACTCGTGGCCAACGCCTACCTGGAGGGCACCTACACGGAGGTCTACCCGCACATCGGTCACGATGAGGAGGGACTGCGGCGCCTGTTTCGCCAGTTCTCGTTCCCGGGCGGGATCCCCAGCCACGTCGCGCCGGAGACCCCGGGCTCCATCAATGAGGGCGGCGAGCTCGGCTACTCGCTCCTGCACGCCTACGGCGCCGCGCTGGACAACCCGGATCTGCTGGTCGCGTGTGTCGTCGGCGACGGCGAGGCCGAGACGGGACCGCTGGCCGCCAGCTGGCACTCCAACAAGTTCCTGAACCCGGTGTCCGACGGTGCCGTGCTGCCCATCCTGCACCTCAACGGCTACAAGATCGCCAACCCCACCGTGCTGGCGCGGATCCCGGAGACCGAGCTGCGGGCGCTCATGGAGGGCTACGGCCATGAGCCGATCTTCGTCTCCGGAGATGAGCCGGTGACGATGCATCGGCTGATGGCCCAGGCCCTGGCGCAGGCGGTGGCTCGGATCGCGGACATCCAGGCCCAGGCGCGCGCCGGCGGCTCCGGCGCCGCCCGGCCGCGGTGGCCGATGATCGTGTTGCGGACGCCCAAGGGGTGGACCGGCCCCCGGGAGGTCGACGGGCTGCCGGCCGAGGGCACCTTCCGCTCCCACCAGGTCCCGCTCGCCAACGTGCACGAGAACCCGCAGCACCTGGCGCAGCTGGAGGCCTGGCTGCGCTCCTACCGGCCGGAGGAGCTGTTTGACGAGGCGGGCGCGCTGCGCCCGGACCTGGCGGCGCTGCCGCCGCGGGGCGAGCGGCGCATGAGCGCCAACCCCCACGCCAACGGAGGGCTGCTGCTGCGCGCGCTTGAACTCCCGGACTTCCGCCAGTATGCCGTCGACGTGCCCACGCCGGCCGCCGCGACCAGCGAGGCGACCCGGGTGCTGGGCACGTTCCTGCGCGATGTCATCCGCGCCAACCCGGCGACGTTTCGGATCATGGGCCCGGACGAGACGGCGTCCAACCGGCTGCAGGCGGTGTTTGAGACCACCTCGCGGGCGTGGAACGCGGAGACGCTGCCCGGCGACGATCACCTGGCGGCCGACGGCCGGGTGATGGAGGTGCTGTCTGAGCACCTGTGCCAGGGCTGGCTGGAGGGATATCTGCTCACCGGACGCCACGGGTTGTTCAACTGCTACGAGGCGTTCATCCACATCGTGGACTCCATGTTCAACCAGCACGCCAAATGGCTGAAGGTGACACGTGACATTCCCTGGCGGCGCCCGATCGCGTCGCTGAACTACCTCCTCTCCTCGCATGTCTGGCGTCAGGACCACAACGGGTTCTCCCACCAGGATCCCGGGTTCATCGACCACGTCGTCAACAAGAAGGCGGAGATCGTGCGGGTGTACCTGCCGCCGGACGCCAACTGTCTTTTGTCGGTGGCCGACCACTGCCTGCGCTCCCGTGATTACGTCAACGTCATCGTCGCCGGCAAGCAGCCCGCGCTCGACTATCTGACGATGGATGAGGCGATCGCCCACTGCACGCGCGGCATCGGCATCTGGCCGTGGGCGTCCACCGACGAGGGCGTGCAGGAGCCCGATGTCGTCCTGGCCTGCGCCGGCGACATTCCCACCCTGGAGACCGTCGCGGCCGCCGCGCTGTTGCGCGAGCGCCTGCCGGACCTGCGCGTACGCGTGATCAACGTCGTCGACCTCATGCGCCTGCAGCCGGACACCGAGCACCCGCACGGCCT
>DASSZQ010000215.1:0-3749 GCA_035702755.1 Solirubrobacteraceae bacterium
CGTCGGCATCCTGGAGCAGGAGCCCCACCTCGATCCGGCCAAGGACGTCAAGGGCAACGTCGAGGACGGCGTGGCCGAGATCCGTCACCTGCTGGACCGCTTCAACGAGCTGTCGATGAACTACTCCGAGGAGACGGCCGAGGAGTTCGCGCGCGTCCAGGAGCAGATCGACGCCGTCGACGGCTGGAACCTGGACACCACGCTTGAGTACGCGATGGACGCCCTGCGCTGCCCCCCGGCCGACGCCGAGGTGGCCACGCTCTCCGGCGGCGAGCGCCGCCGCGTCGCGCTGTGCCGGCTGCTGCTGCGCCAGCCGGATCTCCTGCTCCTCGACGAGCCCACCAACCACCTCGACGCCGAGTCGGTGGCCTGGCTGGAGCAGCACCTGCGCGACTACAGGGGCACGATCGTCGCCGTCACCCACGATCGCTACTTCCTGGACAACGTCGCCGGCTGGATCCTGGAGCTTGACCGCGGCCGCGGCATCCCGTACCAGGGCAACTACTCCGGGTGGCTGGAGCAGAAGCAAAAGCGCCTGGCGCAGGAGGAGCGCCAGGAGTCAGCGCGCCAGCGCACGATCGCCCAGGAGCTTGAGTGGGTGCGCTCCAATGCATCGGCTCGGCGCACCAAGCCCCGGGCGCGCCTGAACGCCTACGAGGCGCTGCTCGCCCAGGACCGCAACGTCAAGCTTGACCAGGTCCAGATTCACATCCCGGCCGGACCGCGCCTCGGCGATGTCGTCGTCGAGGCCGACTCGCTGCGCAAGTCCTACGGCGACCGCCTGCTCATCGACGATCTCAGCTTCAAGCTGCCGCCCGGCGGCATCGTCGGCGTCATCGGCCCCAACGGCGCCGGCAAGACGACGCTGTTGAAGATGATCACCGGGCAGGAGACGCCGGACGAGGGGACGCTGAAGGTCGGCGACACGGTCAAGCTCGCCTACGTCGATCAGTCACGTGACGCGCTTGACCCGGACAAGACCGTCTGGGAGGAGATCTCCGGCGGCTATGACCAGATCCCGCTGGGCGAGAACCGCATGGTCTCAAGCCGCGCGTACACCGCCGGCTTCAACTTCAAGGGCACCGACCAGCAGGTCAAGGTGGCCAAGCTGTCCGGCGGTGAGCGCAACCGCCTGCACCTGGCCAAGCTGCTGCGCACCGGTGGCAACCTCCTCCTGCTCGACGAGCCGACCAACGACCTGGACACCGACACGCTGCGCGCGCTGGAGGAGGCGCTGCTGAGCTTCGCCGGCTGCGCCGTCGTCGTCTCCCATGACCGCTGGTTCCTCGATCGGATCGCCACCCACGTGCTCGCCTTTGAGGGCGACTCGCAGGTGCGCTGGTTTGAGGGCAACTTCGAGGCGTACGAGAGCTTCCGCCATGAGCAGCTCGGCGACGCCGCTGATCGCCCGCACCGGATCACCTACAAGAAGCTCGTCCGGAACTGATTTTTTTTGGGGGGTGGCGCATCCGCGCCACCCTGTGGTTTCGTCACAGGAGATCTGACAGCAGGCGGCGCAGCTGCGCTGCGTCCTGCGCCAGCGCATCGGCGCCGGTCAGCTCCTGCGCCGCGGCCGCCCCGGTGGCGACGGCAAAGCAGCGCACGCCGTCGGCGCGGGCACAGGCGATGTCGCGCGGGGTGTCGCCGATGACGATCGTGCGATCCCGCGGGTGGGCGATGCCGTCGTGGCCGGCCCGCTTGCGCGCGATGTGAGGCAGGGCAGCGCGATCCTCGGAATCTGAGCCGAAGCCGCCCTGGCCCGCGGGGAAGTAATGACCGATGCCGGCACGCTTGAGCTTGAGGCGGGCGACGCCCTCGAAGTTGCCGGTGACCAGCGAGAGCCGGACGCCGTCCTGGTCCCCCAGCCAGTCGAGCACGTCGACGATTCCCGGCACCAGCGTGGGCGACAGATCCGGCGGGCACAGATCGACGTAGGCCCGCACGGTCGCCGCGGCCACCTCGTCGGCGCGCTCGTCGATCGCCGACTGCGAGACGCCGACCGCGAGCAGCATCAGCCGCGCGATCTCCCCATCGGTCCGTCCGGCGGGCGAGACCTGCGCGCGGACCCCGTGCGTGTCGACGCCGTGCACCTCGCGGATCGCCGCGTGCAGCGCATCGGCATGCTCGGCGGACGCTCGCCACACGAGCGTGCCGTCGATGTCAAACAGGAGAAGGAGCGGCGCCGCCACTACCGTTGAAACGACATCCCGGCTTCCAGGCGCTTGGCGAACGCCGCGATGAGCTCGGCCGCCACCTGGATGTCGGCCAGCGACACCAGCTCCACCGGGGAGTGCATGTAGCGCAGCGGGACCGAGACGACGCCGGTGGGGATACCGGCGCGGCTGGCGTGAACGGCGTCGGCGTCGGTGCCGGTGGCCCGGCCCAGCGACTCCAGCGTGTGCGGGAACTCGCTCTCCTGCGCGATGTCGGCCAGCAGGTCGCTGATCAGCGGGTGAAGCGTCGTCCCCCGGGCGATGACAGGTCCGGAGCCGAGCGGGTGCTTGGTCATCGGTCCCAGCTCGACGCCGGGCTGGTCGGTGGAGAAGGTGACGTCGACGACGATGGCCAGGTCCGGCGCAAGCGCGAACGCGCTCGTTCGCGCGCCGGCGAACGTCGTCTCCTCCTGGGCGACGGCGAGGGCGATGACATCACCGGGGGCGCCGCCGTCGGCGGCCACCAGCCGCGCCGCCTCGGCGGCGACGTAGCAGCCGACGCGGTTGTCAAGCGAGCGGGAGACGACGCGGCCGTTGGGCAGCTCGAGCGGCGCCGCGTCGATGACGCCCACGTCGCCGATGCGCACCATCTCGCGGGCCTCGTCGGCGTCCTTGGCCCCGATGTCGATGTGGAGGTCCTTGATCTTGGGCGCCTTCTCGCGCTCGTCGGGCTTGATGAGATGGATCGGCTTGCGGCCGATCACCCCGGGGATGGCGCCGCCGCGCGTCGTCAGCGACACCCGCTGGCCGACCAGCACCAGCGGATCCCACCCCCCGACGTCGCCGAAGCGCAGGTAGCCCTCGTCCTCGATGTGGGTGACGTGGACGCCGATCTCGTCGATGTGGCCGATGACCGCCAGCGTCGGACCGCCGGCGGTGCCCTTGACCCGGGCCATCGAGGAGCCCACGTGGTCGCCGCGCACCTCGTCGGCGAACGCGGCCACGCCCTCGCGCCACGCCGTGGCGGGGGCGGTCTCATGACCGGACGGACCGGCGGCGACCAGCAGTGAGTGCAGCAGCTCCGGGATTGCCATGGGCGGGGAATCTAGCCCAGCAGCTCGCGCAACACGTACTGGAGGATCCCGCCGTGGCGGAAGTAGCGCTGCTCCTTGGGGGTGTCGATGCGCACGCGGACCTGAAACTCCTTGCCATCGGCGCTGACGGTGAGCTCGCGCGGGACCTCGTCGGCGTCGGCGATGCCCTTGATCGTGAAGCGCTCGGAGCCGGTCAGGCCGAGGGACTCCACCGACTCGCCGTCTGTGAACTGGAGCGGGAGCACGCCCATGCCCACCAGGTTTGAGCGGTGGATGCGCTCAAAGCTCTGAGCGATGACCGCATGCACGCCGAGCAGCCGCGTGCCCTTGGCCGCCCAGTCCCGCGAGGAGCCCGAGCCGTACTCCTTGCCGGCGAGCACGATCAGCGGGATGTCGTCGGCGATGTACTTCATCGCCGCGTCATAGATCGACATCTGCTCGCCCTCCCCGTCGGACCCCAGGTAGGTCGTCACCCCACCTTCGGTTCCCGGAGCGAGCTGGT
>DASSZQ010000270.1:0-7720 GCA_035702755.1 Solirubrobacteraceae bacterium
GGGGGAGGAGTCACAGCAGCCGATGTGCCCGCACGTCCGGCAGACGCGCAGATGGACCCAGGACGCGCCGATGGCCAGGCAGTCCTCGCAGCCGGCGACCTCGGCCGGAGGCTGCACCCGGACCTGGTCAAGATGGGTGCAGGTGGTCACGCGGTGAACGTTACGCCGAGACGCGCTCCAGCGACATGCCGCTGGCCGCCGGGCCGAGCAGCGCGATCAATCCGGCGATGAGGCCGGTCACGCCGATGCCGGCAAAGCCGACGAAGAACGAGGCGCTCGCGACCACCGACGGCAGGACGAGGGCGCCGAGGGCGCCGCCGCCGTGGCCGAGGCCGTCACACAGCGCAAAGCCGCTCGCCCGGGCGCGGGTGGGGAAGCTCTCGGCCGTGTATGTGTAGCCGGCCTGCAGGAACATGCCCAGCGCCGTGGAGGCGAGGAAGGCGCCGACGATGACGAGCGCCTCGCCGGCGGCGGAGCCGATGATGAGCATCCCGGCCAGCCACACGACGGTGGAGCCGAGCAGCAGCAGCTTGCGCTCATACCGGTCGATCGCCCAGGCCATGATCAGCGCGCCGACCGGATAGCCGACGGCGCCGATCGCCAGGTACAGGGTGCCGGCGCTCAGCCCATGGTGCTTGAACAGGTCTGCGGCGTCGCCGAGGAAGCCGTAGTTGCCGATGTACCAGAAGAACCAGAACGCGAGGAACACGGCGACGCGGCCCACGTACGGGGGCGTGACCAGATCGCGATAGGGAAAGCCGCTGCGGGTGTCGACGTGCGAGGCATCGGGCTCCGGCAGCCTGACCCCGCGCCGGGTCGCCCGCTCCTCCATCTGCCTCACCAGCTCGTCGGCCTCGTCCAGGCGGCCGTGGAGGGCCAGCCAGCGCGGCGACTCCGGCAGCTCAAACCGGGCCACCAGGGCGATCACGGCGATGATGCCGCCGATGATGAACAGCCAGCGCCAGCCGTTGTGCAGCCCGGGGATGAGGGCCAGGGCGATGAACGGGGTGACCGCCTGGCCGATGATCCCCACCAGGAAGGTGAGCACGGAGATGCGGCCGCGCAGCCGCGCCGGGGCCAGCTCGCCGACGTAGGTGGAGACGAGGTTGAGGTCGGCGCCGACGCCCATCCCGGTGATGAAGCGGAAGATGATGAGCGCCACCACGCCATTGGACGCCGCGTCGCCGAACGAGCCGATGGCGGTGAGCGTGATCGTCAGGATGAGCATCCGGAAGCGGCCGAACCGATCGGCGAGGGTGCCGATCGCCACCGAGCCGGCCGCGTAGCCGATGAGGCCGATGGCCAGCGCCAGGAAGGTGCTCTCGTTCCCGGTGAGGTGAAACTGCGTCTGGATCTGCGGCATGGCAAAGCCGATGTCGCTGATGTCGTAGAAGGTGAAGAAGTAGCCGGTGCCGATGATCGCCAGGTAGAACCAGGGCAGCGCCCACACGTTGATTCGATCCTGGCGGGCGAGGATCCCGGCGACGCGCTGGTTGGCGCTCGCGGAGGGGGTGACGGTCGTCATCTTTGATGATTACCCGCCCCACAGCCCCACCCGTCAAAACAGTGTGTTGGACCGTTCGCCTCGTGACCGGAATCCGGGGGCGTCCGAGCGCCCAGGAAGACTCAGGCGTCCTCGGTGGCCGGATCCGGCGCGGGGGGTGGAACGGCGATCACGCATGAAGACGAGGTCTGCGGTCGCGGCATCAGCCGGCCGGTCTGGTCCCGGCCGGCGCCGTCGCGCGTGCGGGCGGTCCCCGCATCGGCAGTGGTCCGACACATCCCGCCGGAGAGCAGCCATTGCATCTGCACCTGGGTGCCACCGCCGGGTCGCTGGGTGGTCGCGAACCCATCGCTGGCGTCCTTGATCAGCGGCCATCCCCAGCCGGGCCCCGGCCGAACCGGCGGGGCATCGACCCCAACGCCGTCGTCGGCGACGATCACCGTCAGTTCGTCGCCGGCGACCATCGCCGTGAGGTGGACCTGCCCGGGAGTGTTCGGGTAGGCGTGGATGACGGCGTTGGTGACCGCCTCCGAGACGCACAGGCGAATCGACTCGGATTCGGCCTCGCCGGCTCCGGCGCGCCTGGCCAGCCACAGCACCGCGGACCGGGCGAGCGGCACCGCGCGAGCCTCGGCCGCGTAGCAGCGGCGGACCGTGGGCGGCGCGGAGCGCCGCGACCCTTCGCGGGGGGTCAGCGAGGCGGCCAGCTCATGGAGCAGATCCGCCTCGCGCTGGGCGGCGGCAGCGCGCTCCATGAACGCTGCCACCTGGTTATGTGGGTCCACCGGATCGACATACCTTCCGTGTCGGTTACAACCCCCCGCGGCAAACTACCCCTAATCCCGCGCCAATCCTCCATCGAGTGTTGGCTACCAACGCAGATCATCCAGAAAAATCAACACCGGCTTTAGGTATTTCAGTCGGCGGGCCACAGGTAGGACGTCAAGCCGACGAAATCGATGAGCCGCCGCACCGGATCGGTGATCTCCTCATCGAGCGTCAGGTCCCATCCGTCCCGGCGGGCGCCGGCCAGCGTGCCCACCAGCGCCCCGAGGCCGGCGCTGTCGATGAACGTCACCTGCGAGAGGTCGACGCGGACCGGGTAGCCGCCCTGGCGCAGCTGCCGCACCCGGACGAGGAAGTCGTCGGCCGCCGGCAGGTCAAGCTCGCCGATGAGGTCAAGCCGCAGCACGCCGTCGAGCTCAAACTCCTCGCGCATGTGGAAACCGGTGGCGTCGGTCATGCCGGCTCCAGGTCGATGACGTCAAACCCAAACCGCTCCGCCAGCCGCGCCGCCACCAGCGACCGGTGGCAGGCGCGCGCGGTCGCCTCCACGCACAGCAGCGCGCCGATGCCGTGCACCGGCAGGCGGCGGACCAGCGGCTCCAGGGGCACGAGGTCAAGGATCTCCTCGGTGTACTCCCGGATGTACTCGGGCGCAAGCCGCTGGCGCGAGCGCTTGCCGACGCCCTGGCGATCGTCGTCGCGGTACTGGAGGTGGCGCAGCTCGGTGTCCGGCGCCAGCTCCGGGTGGTACTCGTAGCCGATGTGGGCCTCGGCAAGCAGGCGCTGGAGCCGCTGGGCGTTGGCCCAGGCGTACTGCGCGCCGCGCACGCCGCGCCGCTGGCGGATATCGAACACCTTGGTGACGCCGGCGTCGTCGAGCGCGGCGATGAAGCGGGAGGCGTCGAAGTCATAGACGCCGATGGTGGCGATACGGGGCACACCAGCCATGCTGGCACGGGATCGTGGATTGCCTGCGGCCGTGCGCCCGAGGGGCGGCTCAGGCCGGGGGCGCCGGCCGCAGCGCCGCGCCCGCCAGCGCTCCCCCGGCCGCGACCAGGTTGACGGCGGTGAAGGCGACGATCAGCGCCCCGGGATCGGCGAGCGCGCCGCCGAGCGCGGCCCCGGCGGCGAGCGCCGCCCCGGTCGCGCCGTTGAGCGTGGTCATGACCTGGGCGCGGACGCTGGCGGGGGCGTGGCGCTGGCGCAGCGCGATCGTCCCGGAGTAGGCGGGCCCCTCCAGAAAGCCGGTCAGTCCGATCAGGCCGATGCCGGCCGCCAGCGTTCCCGCCACCGGCCAGGCCAGGGCCGAGACGCCGAGCGCCCCGTAGGAGAGACCGACGCGGCGCAGGCTGGGCGACCCGCGCAGCCCAAACGTGCCGAGGATCGAGCCGGCGGCCACCGCCGCCCACAGATAGCCGCTGGCATGCGCCCCGGCATGAAGGCTCCGCGCCGCGTACAGCGGGAACCCCACCAGCATCAGCCCCCAGCCGAAGGCGGCCAGCCCGCTGGAGAACGAGGTCGCCAGCAGCACGCGCTCCCGGCTCAGCGCGGTCAGCCCGGCGCGCAGCGCATGCGAGACGCTGGCGGCGCGCTCCGGCCCCCGGGCCTCGAACGCCGGGTTGGCCGCGACCAGTGCAGCCACGACGAGCGTGAGCGCTGCCTGGACCTCAACCGTGGCGGCGGCGCCGATGATCCCGGCGAGCACTCCGGCGAGCGCCGGACCGACGATGACCGAGAGGTTCAGGCTCGTCGCCTCCACAGCGCTGGCCTGATCCAGCAGCTCAGGCCCGGCGATCTCGGCCAGGGCGCTGAAGAAGCTGCCGACGCTGAGCGGCCGGGTGGCGCTGTAGAGGACCGTGATGGCCGGGATCGTCCAGTCCGGCGCGTGACCGGCGACGGCGACGATGGCGATGAGCGCGACGACGCTCAGCAGCTGGTCGAACACGATGAGGACGCGCCGGCGCCGGGCCACGTCCAGCCAGGCGCCGAGCACCGGCCCGGTGACCGCGCCCGGCAGCACGGCGGCCGCGGCGGTGACCCCGGCGAGCGCCGCGCTGTGCGTGCGGGCCAGGATGAGCAGAACGCCCGCGGTGTTGAACATCGTGGCGCTGGTGCGCGACAGCCCCACGGTCAGGACGAACCCGGGGTACCCCGGCCGGCGCCACAGCCGGCGAAAGGCGCGCTGTGAGGTGGGGGACGGGGACAGGGCCACCGCGCCATCTTGCCCCAGGGGGCCGGCGGCGGGCGACAAACCTGTAGCGATCAGCCGCAAAGTGGACTACAGTTCGACCCCGGAGACGGGACGTCTCAAGAGGAGCGAACATGAGCCTGGAACTGCTGGATGCGCATCAGACGGCCGATGGCATCGCCGTCACCTTCGCCACCGAACGGGGCGTGGAGCCACTGGAGGGCAGCTGCGAGGAGGTCGCCCACCTGGCGCGGGTCATGCAGCAGGTCGGCGCCCTGGCGGCGCTCAACGAGCGCGAGCACGTGTGGCTGGAGGACGTCCCGGTCGGCGAGGCGATCGTCCGCCTGGGACTGAAGCCGGGCCGCCAGGCCCGGGTCCACATCATCCGGCGCTGAGGCCGCCGCGGCGCGTCGCGGGGGTTCTGCATGCAGGAGGCTGACCGTCCGTGCCGACTCTGCACCCCGAATGGGAGGGAAAAGCTCAACCTCTGAGAGTGCAACACCGGGCGTCAGTTGGGCATCGTTGCCGTCATGGAGCCCCTCTCCCACGCGCTCGGCGACAGCGACGCCCGCTTTGAGATCCTGCCCCTCGGCTCCAGCGAGGAGCAGGCGGCGCAGCTGCCTGAGCCGGTCCGCCTGACCGTCACCTGCTCGCCCAAGCACGGCCCGGACCGCTCGGTGGAGGTGGCGGGGCGCCTGCGGGCGATGGGCCACGCCGTCACCGTCCACGTCGCCGCCCGCATGGTCCGCGACCGCGCCCACCTCGACGAGCTGCTCGGCGAGATGGCCGACGCGGGCGCCGATGACCTGTTCTTGATCGGCGGCGACGCCGACCCGCCCCTGGGGGAGTTTGCCTCGGCCGTCGAGCTGCTGCCGCTCGTCGCCGAGCACCCCCAGCGGCCGCGGACGATCGGCATCGGCGGCTACCCGGAGGGCCACCCGCTCATCGACGACGCCACGCTTGAGCAGGCCCTGCTGACCAAGAGCCAGCACGCGGACTACGTGACGACGCAGCTGTGCTTTGACCCGGTCGCGCTCACCGACTGGATCGCTGCCCAGCGCCGGCGCGGGATCGTCCTGCCGGTGCTGATCGGAATGCCGGGCAAGGTGATGGCGGCGCGGCTGCTTGAGATGTCGGCGCGGATCGGAGTCGGCCCGTCGATGGCATTCGTGCGCAAGCAGCGCGGGCTGCGCAACCTGTTCGGCCTGTTTCGCCGGTCGGCGGGCGACGACCTGCACACCGCCCTCGCTCCCCTGGTCGGCGACCCGCAGCTGGGGATCGCCGGCTTTCACTACTTCACGTTCAACCAGCTCATCGCCACCTACGAGTGGCAGCGCGAGACGCGGCCGCAGGCACCGCGCCGTGCTGGCCGGGAGCCGGCCGCCCGCGGGTATCCGCGCCCGGAGGAGAGTCGGACGTGAGCCGGGCGCGACCGGTTCACGACGTCTGACGGGCTCGGGGGAGGCGAGGGCACCCGTGATCGAGGGGAGGTTTGAGCAGGCGGCGTGGCTGATGGCCGAGATCGATCACCGCCGCGACCAGTGGGCGGCCGCGCGCCATCCCTTCTACCGCAGCTGGGCGGCGGGGGCGCTGTCCGCGGTCGATCTGCAGACGTATGCCGCCGAGCACCATCACGTGGCGCTGACCCTGGCCGCCGTCTCCCGGCGGGCGGCCGCCCTCGCCGACGGGATGCTCGGCGCCGAGCTTGACCGCCATGCCCGGGAGCGCGATCGCGAGATCGGCGTCTGGTGCCGGTTTGCCCTGGCGACCGGCTGGGATCCGATGCAGGCGTGGTGGTTTGCCGCCGATCCGCTGCCGGAGACCGAGCTCGCCACCGCCGCCTGGCTCGGTGACGACGAGCGGTCGCTCGCCGCCCACCTGGTCACCATCTACGCCCTGGAGACGGCGCAGGCCGACATCGCCCGCCCGGCGCTCGACGGCCTGCTGGGGCACTACGGGCTCGCGGGGTCCGATGCGGTGCGCTACTTCGAGGCGCGCCTGCGCGGCGACGCCGGGCCGGCCGGACTGATCGAGGCCGGCCTGACCGGGCTGCTGCCGCTCGCCGATCCGTTCGCGCTGCTGCGGCACGCCGAGCGCGTCTACCGCGGCTACTGGGACCTGCTGGACGGCGTCGCCCGGTCGCTGCGGACGGCCGGAACCGGGCGCGGGCCGGAGCGTCCAGCGCTCGATTCGCACCGCTGAACCGTTTTCCGGGGCGGCTACGGACTTCCCGCCGAAGCTATGCGGGCGACCCCTGATGGCTCCCGTGCCTCCAGGACCGACGATGAACCGTGTTACGTCCTGAGACACACCGAATAGCAATTGGAGGTCAGTCCTCATGTCTCGCAAGGTTTTCGACAAGCTCGCCAGTGCCGCCGGCATCGTCGCCGTCGTCATCCTGCTGGTCGCCGGCGGGCTGCTGATGTGGGGCTACAGCTTCGCGAACTCCAACGTTCACGATCAGCTCGCCATGCAGCAGATCTACTTCCCGCCCAAGGCGGCGTTCGAGCATCCCAAGGCGGGGACGGAGATCACCCCGTCGATGATCCCGTCGGTCTCGCAATACGCCGGCCAGCAGGTCCTCACGGGGCCGCAGGCCAAGACGTACGCGAACAACTTCATCAAGGTCCACCTGTCTGAGATGCCGTACGGCGGCGTCTACTCGAAGGTGAGCGCGGCCCAGATGGCCAACCCCACCAATGCGAAGCTCATCGCTCTGAAGCAGACGGTCTTCCAGGGCACGACCCTGCGGGGCATGCTGCTTGAGGCCTACGCGTTCTGGATGATCGGCCAGGTCATGTTCTGGGGCGCGATCGCCTCGTTCGTCGGAGCGCTGATCATGGCCATCCTGGTGGGGCTCGGCTTCGCCCACGCCCGCAAGACCGCTCCGGAGAAGGAGATCTTCCCGGTGCACGCGACTCCCACGCCGGCCGTCTGAAAGCTGGACTGAGAATCCAAAGACCGGACACCACGCCCGCGTCGGCCCATCAGCCGGCGCGGGCGTCGGCATTTAAGCTCTGCCCGGGACCATGCTCAGCGCATCCGAGACAGGCGAGGTGGCCGCCGGCCCGCCGCGGCGGCCGGTCATCGGCATCACCACATATGTGGCTCCGGCCCGCTGGGGCCCGTGGGACCTGCCGGCGGTGCTCGTGCCCCAGGGGTATGTCGATGCCGTCACCGCCAGCGGCGGCCGCCCGGTCCTGTTGCCGCCGTCACCGGCTGCCGCTGACAGCGATGCGCTG
>DASSZQ010000335.1:0-15671 GCA_035702755.1 Solirubrobacteraceae bacterium
GGATCCCTTGGCGATCCGCAGCCGCTGCGAGCCCTTGATGAGCTCCGGGCGGCGGCGCTCCTCCGGGGTCATCGACAGGATGATCGCCTGGAGGCGATCGAACTCCCGCTCGTCGATCTTCACCCCGCGCAGTTCCTTGCCCATTCCGGGGATCATCCCCAGCAGGGACTGGAGCGGGCCGAGCCGGCGGATCTGGCGCATCTGGTCAAGGAAGTCGTCGAGACCGAACTCCTGCTTGCGCAGCTTGCGCTCCAGCTCCGCGGCCTGCTTCTCGTCGAAGCTGGCCTCGGCCTTCTCGATCAGGGTCATGACGTCGCCCATGCCGAGGATCCGCTGCGCCATCCGGTCCGGGTGGAAGCGCTCGAACTGGTCGAGCTTCTCGCCGGTGGAGGCGAACAGGATCGGCTTGCCGGTGATCGCCTTGACACTCAGCGCCGCGCCGCCGCGGGCGTCGCCGTCGAGCTTGGACATGACGACGCCGTCGAAGTCGACGACCTCGGCGAACTGCTCGGCGACGTTGACGGCGTCCTGACCGGTCATGGCATCGACAACGAGCAGGATGTCGGTGGGCCGCACCGCCTTCTTGATGTCGGCGAGCTCCTGCATGAGCTCCTGGTCGACGTGGAGGCGACCGCTGGTGTCGATGATGAGGACGTCCTTGCCCTCCGACTGCGCCCGGTCAGCCGCCCAGCGGGCGATCTGGACCGGGTTGCGGTCGGTCCCCTGCTCGTAGACGTCGGCGCCGGCCTGGGTGCCCACCTTGATCAGCTGCTCGACGGCGGCCGGGCGGTAGACGTCACAGGCGGCAACGGCGACCGAGGAGTTGCGCTCGGTGCGCAGGTAGCGGGCCAGCTTGGCGGTGGCCGTCGTCTTGCCGGAGCCCTGCAGGCCGGCCATGAGCACGATCGTCGGCGGCCGCGGGGAGAACGACAGCTCCCGTCCGGAGCCCCCCATGAGCTCGGTGAGCTCGTCAGAGACGATCTTGACCACCTGCTGGCCGGGGTTGAGCTGGCCGATGATGTCGGCGCCCAGCGCGCGCTCCTTGACCGCGCTGGTGAAGCTCTTGACGACCTTGAAGTTGACGTCCGCCTCCAGCAGCGCGAGGCGAATCTCGCGCATCGCGGAGTTGATGTCGTCCTCGGTCAGCGTGCCGCGGCCGCGGACATCGGCGAGCGTCGCCTGGAGCTTTTCGGCGAGAGAGTCGAACACGCTGTGAAGTCTAGGGCTGCGCGAGGGCCGCGCGACCGGCTCACGTCACCAGGGCGCGCGCGAACTCCGCTCGGAGTCGCGCCCCCGCACCGCCCCGGCTCACGTCACCAGGGCCCGCGCGAACTCCGCGGGGTCAAACGGGCGCAGGTCCTCCAACTGCTCCCCCACGCCGATCAGTTTGACCGGGATCTTCAGCTCGTTGGCGATGGCCAGGGCGATGCCGCCCTTGGCGGTCCCGTCGAGTTTGGTCAGCACCAGTCCGGTGACGTCGATCGCCTCCGAGAACGCCTTGGCCTGGCGCAGCCCGTTCTGGCCGGTGGTGGCGTCGACGGTCAGCAGCGTCTCATGAGGGGCCTCCGGGATCTGCTTGGTGATCACCCGGCGGACCTTGGCCAGCTCGGCCATGAGGTTGTCCTGGGTGTGCAGGCGCCCGGCGGTGTCGATGAGCACGACGTCGGCCCCGTCGCGGCGGGCGACGTCGATCGCCTCATAGGCCACCGACGCCGAGTCGGCGCCGAGGCTGCCCTTGACGAACCCCACCTCGGCGCGCTGGGCCCACAGCTCCAGCTGCTCGACGGCAGCGGCCCGGAAGGTGTCGCCGGCGGCGAGCACCACCGAGCGCTTGAGCTCCCGGCTCAGGTGCCAGGCGAGCTTGCCGAGCGTCGTCGTCTTGCCGGTGCCGTTGACGCCGGCGACCAGGATGACGGTCGGCTCCGGGCGCAGGTCGATCGTGTCGCTGCCGGTCCTGGCAATCTCGGTGAGCAGTTCGACGAGGCGGTCCGACAGCTCCTGACCGCCGGAGAGCTTGTTCTCAGACGCCTCCTGCTCAAGCTGGGCGACGACCTTGGCCGTCGTCTGGGCGCCGACGTCGGCGTAGATGAGGGCCTCCTCCAGACGCTCCCACGTCTCCTCGGAGAGATCCTCAAACAGGGTGGCCTGGATCTCGGTCTGGAGCGCCTGGCGGGTCTTGCGCAGACTGTCGCGCAGGCGGCGGAAGCGCCCCATGCGCCGCTCCTGGGGCTCCTCGCCCGCCGCCTCGCCCGGCTGGGCTCCGTCGATGATGAACAGGTCTCGCCAATCACGCGCCATAACGGCGGCGACGTTATCAGCGCGCGGTCGCGCCCCCCTTGCCGTGCCGCCGCGGCGGTCACCCCGCGCAGAACCCCCAATCTGTACGAGATCCGAGATCGCCGTCCGGATCTCGTACGAACTGGATGCTCCGGCGCACCTGCGGGCGAAATCCGGCCGGGCTCGGCGGAATTCGAACAGATCGGCGGTGGTAGGTGAGCCCGGTCGGCTCAGGCGGCCCCGCGTCCACCTCGGCCCGGCGGCCGAACGCTAGGCGGCGGCCTCGACCTCGGCCAGCCGCCGCGAGATCACCTTGGAGATCCCGTCGGAGCTCATCGACACGCCGTAGAGCGAGTCGGCGGCCTCCATCGTGCGCTTCTGGTGGGTGACGACGATGAACTGGGCGCGCGACGAGTACTGGCGCAGCAGCTCAAGGAAGCGGCTGATGTTGAGGTCGTCCAGCGCCGCCTCAACCTCGTCGAGGATGTAGAAGGGACACGGCCGCGCCAGGAACACGGCGAACAGAAACGCCAGCGCCGTCATCGACTTCTCGCCGCCGGAGAGCAGCGACAGGCGCTTGGGGTCCTTGCCCGCCGGCGTGATCTCGATCTCGACACCGAGCAGGTCCTCCTCGGTCCGCTCGTCGTCCTCGGCGGTCTCCTCCTCGGCCTCCTCCGCGCCGTCGGCCGCCTCGGCGCCGTCGGCGGGCGGCTTCTGTCCGCCGATCACCCGCGCCGGACTGCTGTCCCGCTCGGAGACGAGTCGCAGGCGTCCCTTGCCGCCCGGGAACAGCTGCGCCGCGAGCTCCTCGAATGCTGCGGCGGTGGCGGCAAACGTCTGCTCGAACGTCGTCTTGATCTGCTTGTCGGTGTCGGCGATGAGCTTCTCCAGCTCGCGCAGGGCCGTCTCCAGATCCGACCGCTGCGCCTCCAGCTCCTCGACATGGGCGACCGCCTCGGCGTACTCCTGCTGGGCGAGCGGGTTGACCGGCCCCAGCTGCTCACGGCGGCGGGCGACGCGCTCCAGCCGCGTGTTGAGCGCCTGGCGATCCTCGTCGGTCAGCGGCTCCTCGCCGGCCTCGGCGGCAAGCTCCAGACGCTGGGCGATGGCGCCGAGCTCCTGCTCGGCGTCGCCGAGCTGGTCAAGGGCCCGCTGCAGGCGGACCTCGGCCTGGGTGAGGGCCTCGTTCTCCCGCCCCAGCCGGGCGTGCAGCTCCGCCTCCTGCTGGGCGCAGGCGCGCAGCTCGACGGCCACGTGCTCACCGGCCTCCCGGTCGGCGGCGAGGGCCTGGTCAAAGCCGGCCAAGCGCTCGGAGATGGCGGCGGCCGCGTCCTCCAGGGCGTCGCTGACCCCGGCCACGGCGGGGACGAGATCCCGGTCGCGGGCCAGCCCCGCCCGCAGGCGCTCCAGGCGCCGCTCGCGCTCGGCCCGCTCGCGCTCGGCCCGCTCCAGCATGCGGCGCTCGGCCGCGAGCTCGGCCGCCAGCTGCGAGCGGCGACCGGCATCCGGCCCGTCGTCCGGCGCGTTGCGCCGGCGGGTGATGAGCGCCTCGATGCGCCGCTGCTCCTCGCGCGCCTCATCCAGCGCCCGGACCGCGACCCGGTGGGCGTTCGTCATCCGGTCGCGCTGCGAGTCGGCCTCGGACATCGCCCGGGCGGCCCGCTCCTGCGCGGCGCGGGCGTTGACCTCGGCCTGGGCCGCCCGCTCGCTCTCGGCCACCAGCTGCTCGCGGCGGTTGCGCTCGGCCAGGACGCGGTCCTCCCCCACCGCGGGCGCCTGGCGCAGCTCCCGTGTGCGCGCCGACCACACCCGGCCGCTGCGGGTGACCGCGACGCCGCTGAAGTCCTCGCGAACGCTGCCGAGGTCCTCGACGACCCACGTGTCGCGCAGCAGGGTCCGGGCGAGCGCCAGCGCCCGGCCGCCTCCGCGGACGTGGTCAAGCAGCCGGACGGCGCCGTCGGCGGGGGCCGCCCCCGGGCCGGGGCCGGACTCGCCGGCCTCCTCAGCCCCGATGACGAGGGCGCGGCCCCCGTCGGCGCCGGTGCGGTCCAGCAGCGACGCCGCCGTGTCCCGGTCATCGACGACCGCGGCGCGCAGGCGCCCGTCAAGTGCGGCGGCGACCGCCAGCTCATAGCCGGAGGCGACGTCGAGCTCGTCGGCGAGCGCCGCGGCCCCGTGCGGCGCCCCGGCGTGGTTGCGCAGGAACTGGTTGACGGCGGCGAGATCGGCGCCGACGCGCGCCGCCTCACGGCGGGCCGCCTCCACGGCGCGCTCGGCCTCACGCAGCTCACCGCGGGCGCGTTCGACCTCGGCATCGCCGGCGGCCCGCTCGCCCTGGCGGGCGGCCACGGCCTCGGACTGTTCGGCGACGACCCCGGCGGCGACCGCCAGCTGCTCCTCCAGCTCGCGCAGCTGGCGGGCCAGCTCGGCCTCCCGGTCGCGGTCAAGCGCGGCCAGCGACTCCTCCAACCCGGCGATTCGCTGTGCGGCCTCCGGATCGTCCTGATCGGCGGCGGCCTCGGCCTCCAGCGCGGCGATCGACTCGGCGTAGCGCTCCAGGCGGCGTCGGATCGAGTCTCCGGCGGCGCGGACCGACTCGGCCCGGTAGGAGATGCGCTCGGCCGCGCTCTTGGCGCCGTACGCCCGGCGCGACAGCTCCTCGCGCTGGGCGCTGCGGGCGGCGAGCGCCTCCTCGGCGGCCTCGCGGCGCTTGGCCACCGACTCCAGCTCGGCCGACAGCGCCGTGCGCCGCTCACGCACCTCGCCGGCGGTGACCTTGGCCGCCGCCGCCGACTGCCGGTGGGCGCGCACGTCGTCGCGGGCCAGCTCCCAGCGGATCTCCAGCGCCTGGCGCTCCAGCCGGGCGTGAAGCTCGGCCGCCTCCGCCTGGCGCTTGAGCGGCCGCAGGCGCGAGCGGGCCTCACGCTCGACGTCCAGGGCGCGGTCAAGGTTGTCCTGGGTGCGGGCGAGCTTGAGCTGAGCCCGGCGCCGGCGCTTGCGGTGCTTGCCCAGCCCGGCGGCCTCCTCGATGAGCAGGCGCCGCTCCCGCGGCTTGGACGTAACCAGCGACTCGACGCGCCCCTGCGAGATGACCGAGTGCATCTCCTTGCCCAGCCCGGTGTCGGAGAGGAGCTCGACGATATCGACGAGCCGGCACCTGGCCCCGGCCAGCCGGTACTCGCCGTCGCCGGAGCGGTCCAGCCGGCGATAGACCGAGATCTCCGGGACGCCGAGGCCGAGGCTGCCCTCGCTGTCATCGAGGACGAGTTCGACCTCGGCATGGCCGGCGGCCTGGCGGCCGGGAGCGCCGCCGAAGATGACGTCCTGCATCGACTGCCCGCGGACGGCCACCGGGGACTGCTCGCCCAGCGCCCACAGCACGGCATCGGTGACGTTGGATTTGCCGGACCCGTTGGGACCGACGATGACGCTGACCCCGGGGCCGAACTCCAGGCGGGTGCGGTCCGGGAACGACTTGAAGCCCTTGACGGTGATCGATTTCAGATACATGCCGTCGCCCTCATTTCGGCAGTTCCTCCAGCGCGCTCTGGGCGGCTTCCTGCTCGGCGTCCTTCTTGCTGCGCCCCACGCCGGAGCCGACCTCCTTGCCGCGGATGGTGGCGCTGACCGTGAACGTGCGGTCGTGCGGCGGGCCCTGCTCCTCGACGACCGCGTAGCTGACGATCTCCCCACGCCGGGCCAAGCGCTCCTGCAGCGCCGACTTGTAGTCGACCGAGTGCTCCAGGGCGGCCTCGATCTCCGGTTCGAACGCCGCGACCACAGCCGCCGCGGTCTCGTCGTACCCATAGGCCAGATAGCAGGCGCCGATCACCGCCTCGATCACCGACGCCAGCACGCGCTCGGTCGAGATGAGCGCCTCGAGTCCCGGCGCGGCGCTCGGCGGCGCCGCCGCGCGCAGCCGCTCCGGCACCCCCAGTCGCTCGGCCACGGCGCGACAGGATCGGCCGGAGACGGCCTGGGCGCGGATCTTGGTCAGCCGTCCCGGACCGAAGCGGTCGGCGTCCAACCGCGGGAACAGATGCGTGGTGACCGCCAGCCCCAGCACGCTGTCGCCCAGGAACGCCAGGCGCTCGTAGGACAGCGACCGTCGTGCCGTCCACGACGAATGGGTGAAGACGCTGCCGGCCAACTCCGGGGAGAGCTGGTCGAGCATCTCCGCCAGCGTCGGAGCAGCCGCTTCGCTCCGGCGCGCGGCCGGCTTCTGCGGCCCCGTCCACTCGCTTTCGGCTGTCACTCAGAGTCAGGGCCCTGGGTTGCGGTCGCCGGTTGAACTCCGCTGGCGATGACGAAGTCGACGGCCTGGCCGACGGTGAGAATCCGGCTCGCCTCCTCGTCGGAGATCCGCACGCCGTAGGAGTCCTCCAGCTCCTGCACCAGCGTGTACAGGTCCAGCGAGTCGGCCTCCAGGTCCTCGCGGAAGCGGGTCGACTCCTGGATGGAGGCCGGATCCACCTCCAGCTCGTCGACGAGATGGGCGCGGATCAGCGTGAAGATTTGATCACGGTTCATCGCCGGCACACCGTAGCCGCCGGGTCGGACGCGGTTCTAGGCATCGTCGTTCTCCTCTGTTCCCTGAGCGGGAGTTCGCAGGGCGCCCGCGCCCTTCAGCGCGGCGCGCGTGGCGCCGATCACATCTTCCTCCACACCGCGAGCGGCGACGTGGATCGCCCGGGAGAACCCTCGGCGCGTGAAACGGCCGTGGGCGACGACGCCGACCTGGCGCAGGCCGAGCATGTAGGCGCCGCCCGGACCCTCCGGATCGATCTCGTCGCGCAGCCGCCGGATGGCGGGGCGCAGCAGCCAGCCGCCGAGCTTGGTCCGCGTCGAGGTCATGGCCGCATCGCGCAGCGCGCGCAGCGTCCGCCCGGAGACCCCCTCAATCAGCTTCAGCGCGATGTTGCCGGTGAAGCCGTCCATGACGATGACATCGGCGGCATCGTCGAACACCTGGGTGCCCTCGATGTTGCCGACGAAGTTCAGCCCGGTTCCGCTGTCGCCGGCGAGCTGCTCGTGAACGGCGATGAGATCCGGGGTCCCCTTGACCGCTTCCTCACCGTTGGAGAGCAGCGCCACGCGCGGCGAGGCGATCCCCAGGATCGCGTGCGAGAACGCCGAGCCCATATGCGCGAACTGCACCAGATGCTCCGGGCGGCAGGTGACGTTGGCGCCGACATCGAGCATGAGCACGGGCGTGCCCCCGGGCACGGGGACGGGCAGCGCCAGCGCCGGGCGGTAGATGCCGCGGTCACGGCGCATGTTGAACAGGCCGGCGGCGAGCGCCGAACCGGTGGAGCCGCCGGAGACGAGGGCCTGGGCGCGCCCGGCGGCGACGGCCTTGGCAGCCTGCACGATCGAGGCTTCCGGCGTCGTGCGCACGGCGAAGGCGGGATCGGCGGCCTTGGCGATGGAGACCGGGGCGTCGACGATCTCCACGCCGCCGACGCCGTCGGCGGATCCGGCCATCTCGGCCGCCGGGCCAAAGAGCACGACCCGGATGCCATCTTTCGCCGCCAGCGCCGCCCCGGCGGCGACCTCGGCCGGGCCCAGATCCGCCCCGCCCGCGTCCACGGCGACGGTCACCATTGCGGCCGGGGGTCAGGCCGACTGCTGGCCGGTATCGGCCACCACTTCACGGCCCCGGTAGCTGCCACACACGGGGCATACCCGGTGCGGGATGCGGGGGCTATGGCACTGCGGGCACGCGTTGTACGTGGGCGCGGTGACCTTGTGCTGTGACCGGCGCTGCGTCGTGCGCGCGTGAGATTGCTTCTGCTTGGGGACCGCCATGCGACGCAGGAGGCTAGCAGGCACCCGGGGCGCCGGGCTGTGCGCCACGTCGCCGGAGCGGGGGGCCCGGCACCAGGCTCTCCCTCAGCGCCGCGGTGGCCTGCGCCGCGGGCATCGGGCGGCGCAGGCCGAAGCCCTGGGCGTACCTGATCCCGTGGCCGGTGAGGAACTCCACCTGGGCCTCGGTCTCCACCCCCTCGGCGATGATGTCCGCGCCGCAGGCGGCGATGAGGTCAAAGACGGCCTCCAAAAGCCGGACCGCGGTCCGGTCATCCGGAATGTCGCGCAGCAGCCGCCCGTCAACCTTGATCACGTCAAAGCCGAGCTCAAGCAACCGCGACAGCGACGAGTAGCCGGCGCCGAAATCGTCGAGCGCGAGCGTGGCGCCGGCCGCGCGCAGATCGCCGATGACCGCCAGCACGTCGGCGGAGTCGACCGTCCATGCCGACTCGGTGAGCTCAACCACAAATCCCGCGGGCGCGAGCCCGGCGGCGTCGAGGTGGCGCTGCCAGCGGGCGACGAAGCCGGGAGCCAGCAGCTGATGCGGCGAGACGTTGAGGCCGACCAGCGGCTCCAGCCCCTCGCCCCGCCACTCGCCGGCCTGACGACAGGCCTCGCCGATGACCCAGTCCATGAGCTCGTCGCCGGCGCTGGTCTGGTCAGCGAGGTTCATGAACGCGTCCGGTCCCAGCAGGCCCCGCTCGGGGTGATGCCAGCGCAGGAGTGCCTCCACACCGAGCATGCCGCGCCCCTCGCCCAGGCGCCACACCGGCTGATAGTGGAGCTCCAGCTCGCCCTGGGTCATCGCCGCGCGCAGCTGCGCCGAAACGCTGGCGCGCCGGGATTGCAGGGCGCCGGAGGGCTGGTGGAAGGAGAGCCGGCCGCCCCCCGCCGCCTTGGCCTGGTACATGGCCGCGTCGGCGTGGCGCATGAGCGCCTCGGTATCCGAGGCATCGGCCGGATACAGGCTGAGACCGATGCTGGCGGTCGTCCGGACCTCGGTGCCGGCGACGACGAACGGCTCGCGCAGGGCCTCCAGCAGCTTGACGGCGACGTTCTCGGCCGCCGGTGCCGCGTCCTCGGCGAGGTCGGCAATGAGCACCAGAAACTCGTCGCCGCCCTGGCGGGCGAGGATGTCCGAGCCGCGCAGCACCCCGCGAAGCCGCGCGGCGACGGCGGCCAGCAGGCGGTCGCCGGCGGCGTGACCGAGCCGGTCGTTGACGTCCTTGAAGTCGTCGAGGTCGACGAACATCAGCGCCGCCGAACCCTCCGCCCGCCGGGCCCGGGCGAGGGCGAGATCGAGCTGCTGCTCGACCATGTGGCGGTTGGGCAGCCCGGTGAGCGAGTCGTGGTAGGCCAGGTAGGCGAGCTGTTCCTCGCCGCGGCGCCGCTCGGAGATGTCGCGGATGACCGCGTAGAACATCGGTCCCTCGCCGTCGGCGCTCTCCACGCGCGTCACGGTGAGCTCCACCGGGAAGACCTCCCCGTGGCGGCGCTGCGCACTCGTCTCGATGCGCCGGTCCAGAAGCCGGGCGTGCGGGCTCTCGCGCAGGCGCCGCGCGTTGCGCCGGTAGCTGTCACGGAGATCCGGCGGCACGAACAGGTCCGCCGCCCCCAGCCCCAGCACGTCGTCGCGCCCGTAGCCGAAGGTCCGCTCGGCGGCCGGGTTGAACTCGATCACCCGGTCCTCGGCGTCCACGGCGATCACGCTGTCCAGCGCCGAGGTGATGACGGCTCGGTGGCGGGCCAGCGCGCCCTCCAGGGCCGTCATCTGCCGTGAGCTGTCAAGCGCCAGCGCGGCATGGGAGGCGAGGGCGCCGAAGACCTCAAGCAGCTCGTCATCCGGGCGCTGCCCAGAGACCGGGTCGCCGACCGAGATGATCCCGTAGCGATGGCCGGCGGAGCCCTCAAGCGCGGCGAGGAGGGCGTCGCCCGCGCGCCAGCGGTGCCCATCCGGCGGCGCGGGGGCCGACGGCGCCGGTCCGCGCCACCGCAGTGCCTCGTCGTAGTCCGCGTCACCGGCGGGCACGAAGTAAACGCCGTGGCGCAGAAACCGGCGGTCGAGCAGCGGCGCCCACATCCCGGGGTCCGTCACCCGGCCGAGGAGCTGCGCCCGCACCGCCTCCGGGCCGTGGACGGCGACCGTCTCGTAGTCGTCGCTCTCCGGCCGGTAGACGTTGATCACGGCGGTGGCGAAGCCGAGCGCCTCGGAGACCGTGGCGGAGAGCGAGCGCAGCGTCTCGGGCAGCGTCGGGTGACGCCGGATGAGGCGCGACAGCTCCAGAAGCCCACGGAGAGGCGCGATCGCCTCACCCGCGCGGGTGGGCTCCGACGACTCGCCGGCGGGGTTCATGCTGGGGGATCTTCGACCGAAAACGGCGCGAACTTGACCAACGGCGCCACGCATACCCGGCGGCTCATGCCCGGAATAATCCCCTGCGCGGGCACCGGCCGCGCCGCGGGCGGCGGCGGGTCAGTCGAACCGCAGCTCTGAGAGCTTGGCCCAGCGCGGGTCCGGGGCCGCCTCATGGTGGTGATCCGGGCCTGCCTGGTTGAGGTCGGCCCCGCACACCGGGCACAGGCCGGCGCAGTCGGCGCGGCACAGCACCTGGGTGGGCAGCGTGAGCGCCAGCGCGTCGCGCACCCAGGCGCGGAGGTCGAGCAGGCCGTCCTGCACGTAGGGCGATTCGAGCTCGTCGCCCTCTCCCGGCTGGGACACCTCGCGGGCGAGCACCTCATAGCGGGGTGCGGCCGGCTGCAGGCAGCGCATGCACGGACCAGAGATGGTGGCCGCGAAGGACAGGCGCAGGGCATAGCCGGAGCCGGTGGTGCGGGAGATGTCGAGCGTGACGGGAATGACCGGCGGATCGACCGCGTACTGCTCGCCGCCCAGCATGAAGGGATCGATCGCCACCACAAGCTCCAGGCGCCGTCCCTCTCCGCTCGTGAGCCGCAGCCCGCCGAGGTCAAATGTGTCGGTGCGCAGGGCCATGAGACGAGCTTACCTCCGGTGAGCGGGGACGCCGGGAGGGGCGAGCCCGCCCCGGCGGCGGTCAGTGGAGCTCGCGCTTGAGGATCTTGCCCGTCGCGTTGCGGGGCAGCTCAGCCATGAACACGATCTCGCGCGGCACCTTGTAGCGGGCCAGGTGGCGCCGGACGTGCTCCTGCAGCTCGGCCTCGGTCACCTCGGCACCGGGCACCAGGCTGACGACGGCCCGCAGCCGCTGCCCGAACTGCGCATCCGGCACGCCGACGACCGCCGCCTCGCGGACCCCGGGCGCGGCCGCCAGCAGGTCCTCAACCTCGGCCGGGAACACGTTCTCGCCGCCGGAGACGATCATGTCGTCGTCGCGCCCGTCGACGAACAACCGTCCCGCGGCGTCGAAGTGGCCGACATCGCCGGTGGCCATCAGCCCGGCGTGCCGGTCCTTGTCGCCACCGCCGGTGTAGCCCTCAAACAGCAGCTCGCTGCCGACGAAGATGCGGCCGGTCGCCTGACCGGCGACCTCCTGGCCCTGGTCGTCAAGGATCCTGACGACGGTGCCGCGCGGCGGGCGCCCGGCGGTGCCCGGGGCGGCGCGCAGATCCGCCGGGGAGGCGATCGTCGCCCACGCCACCTCGGTCGAGCCGTACAGGTTGTAGAGCTTGTCGCCGAAGGCGTCCATGACGCGCTCGGCCAGGGGTCCGGGCAGCGCCGACCCACTGGCCGCGATCACGCTCAGCGACGAGGTGTCGCTCGCCTGGATCGCGTCGCTGCCCGCCTCCAGGATCCGCTGCAGCATGACGGGCACCACGATGAGCGCGTTGACGCGGTGCTCGGCGATCGCCGCCAGGCTGTCGCAGGGATCAAAGCGCCGGCGCAGCACCAGCGTCGCCGACAGCGACGTGCTCAGGAGCATGTGGGCGTAGCCCCAGGCGTGGAAGAGTGGCGCGGCGATGAGCGTCGTCTGCCGGGCGCGCAGCGGGATCACCGACAGGATGGCGGCGACCGGGCTGAGCGAACTGGGGTTGGGGCGGTTGGCGCCCTTCGGCGTGCCGGTGGTGCCGGAGGTGAGGATGACGGCGCGGCCCGCCGAGACCGGGGCCGGCAGCGGAGTGTCGACGCGGGTGGCGATGAGCTCCTCAAGCGTCGTGTCCGGGCCCGGGGCCTCGGCTGCCGGCGGCGTGTCCACCCCAGACACCTCGGCCGCCAGCGGCGTGTCCGCGCCGGGCGCCTCGGCCTCCTGCCAGGCGAGAACGCCGAGCCGGCCCTGCCGGGCGCCGGCGACCGCCGGGCCGAACTCCTCGTCGTAGACGATCCCGCTGACGTTCTCACGGGCGACCACCTCGCTGACCTGGGGGCCGGCGAAGCCGGTGTTGAGAAACACGGCGTGTGCCCCCAGCTTGGAGCAGGCGACGCTTGTCTCAACGAAGCC
The DNA here is from genome assembly GCA_035702755.1 of Solirubrobacteraceae bacterium. GTDB lineage: Bacteria > Actinomycetota > Thermoleophilia > Solirubrobacterales > Solirubrobacteraceae > Palsa-465. The sequence continues at coordinate 12,501 of DASSZQ010000335.1, forward strand.
GCGATGGTTGCGGCACATGAGCGCGACGGCGTCCCCGGGACCGATGCCATGGCCGGCCAGCCCACGCGCCAGCGCGTTCGTGCGCCGGTCCACCTCTGAGAACGACAGGGTGCCGCGCTCGTCGACGATCGCCGGAGCGTCCGGATAGCGGGCGGCCGCGCCGAGATATCCGGCGGCCAGCGTGGGGCCGAACCGGTGCAGACCGACGATCGCCCGCAGCGCCCGGTCCGGGCGCGAGGGACGCAGGATCCCGGCGCGCGCCAGCGTCTCCGCCACATGGATCCCGTCTGTCAGGGCCACCGCCATGAGGACATCCAATCATGGTCGCCTCCACCGTGAAGCCGCGTCGCGCTCCCACCAGCGATGATTACGCCATCTCTGACTGGTTCATGACATACGGTTTCGCCGAGGTGCACGACAACCTGCTGGTCGGCGCCTATCCGCTGGATGAGCAGGACGTGGCGGTGCTCGAGCGGATGGGGATCGAGCGAGTCCTCAACCTCGTCGAGGATCAGGAGTACGCGCCGGGGCACCGGCAGGTCGTGGAGGCGGCGCTGCGGGCGGCGGGCATCGAGGAGCACCGAATGAGCCTGACCGACTTCGGCCGGCTGCCGGCCGAGCGGCTGGAGCCCGCGGTCCAGGAGGTGCTCTCCTGGATGAGGCACGGCGTGCTCTCCTACGTCCACTGCCGGGCGGGGCGCCAGCGCTCGGCGGCCGTGGCCGCCGGGGCGGTCGCCATCTACGACGGGCTGAGCATCGACGAGGCGCTCGCGTACGTGCGCCAGCGCAAGCCGTTCGCTGAGCCCCTCCCCCATCAGCGCGAGGACCTGCTCACCTGGTGGGCGGAGCGCAGCGGGCTGCACCGCCACTAAAGCCGCCGGCCGGGCGGCGCCACTGGGCGGCCTCGCAGCCCCCGTCGCGGTGGCGGCGCGGCTACTCGGCCCGCAGCCGCCGGCGCGGTGACGGCGCGGCTACTCGGCGGCCCGCAGCCGCCGGCGCGGTGACTGCCCGGCGGCGACGTCGGGGCCGAGATCAAGCTGGAGCTCGGCGGCGTGGACGGTGCGGGCACCGACGGTGACCGGCTCAAGCTCCGGAAGCTCCGTCCCCTCGGACACGGCGCCGTGGTCGGCGAAGCGGCGGGCGCTCGGCAGCACCCGTGACTCGTAGGAGCCAATCGTCTCGTTGTAGGCGCTGACGGCGCTGTTGAGGCGGCTCCCCACCTTGCCGAGCAGCGTTGAGAGCTTGACCAGCCGCGTGTGCAGCTCCCGGCCGAGCTCGGAGATCTCCTGAGCCGACTCGGCCACCCGCTCCTGCTGCCAGCCGTAGGCGACCGAGTGCAGGAGCGCGAGCAGGATGGTGGGCGTCGCGATCAGCACCCTCCGCCCCATCGCGTCCTCGATGAGCGTCGGATCGGCCTCCAGCGCCGCGCTGTACAGATGCTCACCGGGCAGGAACATGACGACCATATCCGGCGCCGACTCCATGCCGGCCCAGTAGGCCTTGTCGGCCAGCCCCTTGACGTGCTTGCGCAGAAGCCGGGCGTGGTCCCGCAGATGCTGCTCGCGCTCGGCCTCATCCCGTGCCTGGTACGCGTCAAGCACGCCCTGGAGCGGCGCCTTGGCGTCGACGACGACGTGCTTGCCGCCGGGCAGGTTGACGACCAGGTCCGGACGCAGCGTCCGCTCGTCGCCGGCCATCGACGCCTGCTCGGAGAAGTCACAGTGGCGGACCATCCCGGCGAGCTCGACGACGTTTCGCAGCTGCATCTGCCCCCACTGACCGCGAGCGTTGGGCTTGCGCAGCGCGGTGACGAGCGCTCCGGTCTCGGTTCGCAGGCGCTCGCCGGTCTCGGACAGGGTCCGCAGCTGAGCCTCCAGGCGGCCGCGGGACTCGCGCCGCTCCTGATCGAGGCGAAGCAGCTGGCTGTCGACGCGGCCGAGCTGCTCCTTGAGCGGCGCGACGAGCTGCTCGACGGCGTGCTGGCGCTTCTCCAGGTCCCCCTTGGCCTCGGTCTGTACCGCCTGAAGCTGGGCGCGGGCCAGCTCGGTCAGCTGGGCCATGCTCGACTGCAGCGCTTCGGCGCTGAGCGCCTTGAACGACGCCGACAGGCGTTCCTGGGCGTCACTGACCGTGGCCAGGCGCTCGGCGGCGAGCTGGCGCTCATGCTCCAGATCGGCCCGCGCCTTGACCAGCTCACGATCAAGCTCCCCGGCACGGCCGGCCTCGGCGGCCAGCGCCCGCAGCCGCGGCCGCAGCGCAACCAGCAGGATGGCGGCGCCGATTAGAACTCCGAGAGCGAGGAAGACAGCATTCATGGGCGAGTGGTTGAGAATTGCGCGCGCCGCGGACGGAATGGTCGATCGCGCCCAGCGAGACGATGAGCGCTGACGTCGTCCGCCGGCGGCTGGTCGTCTCCGGCCGGGTGCAGGGCGTCTTCTTCCGGGACTCGACCCGGGCGAAGGCCGAGGCCGAGGGCGTCTCCGGCTGGGTCGCCAATCGCTCGGACGGATCGGTGGAGGTCGTCCTGGAGGGCCCGCCCGCCGCGGTCGAGGAGGTCGCCGCCTACTCGCGCCGCGGTCCGGAGCGGGCGCGGGTGGAGCACGTGGAGGAGCGGGAGGAGCCGCCTGAGGGTCTGGACGGGTTCGCCATCCGCTGAGAAGATCCGGGGCGCGTGGTCCCCACCGATCATCTCGTCGAGCTTGTCCTCGCCGTCTACGTGATCATCCTCATCCCGGGCCCGAGCGTGCTCTTCGTCGTCAGCCGCGGCTTCGCCCTGGGGCGCCGGGCGGCGCTGGCCACCGTCCTGGGCAACACGGCCGGCTTCTTGTTCCAGCTGGTGGTGGTGTGCGTGGGGCTCGGCTCGGTCCTGGCGCGCTCGGAGACGGTCTTCACCGCCGTCAAGCTCGCCGGGGCCGCCTACCTGGTGTTTTTGGGGGTGCGGACGATCCGCGAGCGCCGGGCGCTGTCCGGCACGCTGGGGTCACTGCGCATCGAGCCCCGGCCGACCCGGCGCATCGTCCGGGAGGGCTTCACGGTCGGCGCCACCAATCCCAAGGGGATTCTCGTCTACACGGCACTGCTGCCCCAGTTCGTCGAGCCCTCCCGCGGGCACGTCACCCTCCAGCTGGCGTCCCTGGGCCTCATCTGTGTGCTCATCGGCCTGCTCTCCGA
>DASSZQ010000171.1:0-34951 GCA_035702755.1 Solirubrobacteraceae bacterium
TGGCGCTCACACGCCTGGGCGATCGCCACCCACTGCGGCCAGCTGACGCCCTCCTGCCCCTCGATCATCAGACACAGCTGCATGGCATCGGCTCCTTGTTGGCGGCTCTCGGTGCTGAGCGATTAAAGACCGACGGGGCGCCACTTGCGTGACGCCCCGGCGGTTGAGGGAGGAGAGGGTGCTGCATTCGCCGGCGAGGTTATGAGGCCGGCGAACCTGTCCCGCTGTCAGCGCTCTCCTGACGCGTGAAGCGGGGGAAGGTGATCTACGACAGCGAGCCGATGCGGCCTTGCGCCTCCGTGACGAGTTTCTCCATCCGCGCGCTGATCGCTCCAGACTGCTTACCCAGATCCTGGCGGGCCGAACTAATTTCTCGCTCAACTCGCCGGCGGTTCTGGCGCACGGTGCGCTCGACGGTCGTCCGGCGCTGGCGCAGTTCGCGCTCAAACTTGGTCCGCGTCCGGCGAACCTGGCGCTCGAAGCGGTTGCGGGCGCTGGCGCCGCGCCGCTCGTAGCGCTTGAGCTCACGCTCCACGGAGGCCCGGGTGCCGTACTTGGTGGCCAGGCCCTTGACGGTGGAGACGAGGTTGTCGCGAGCCAGCAGGCTGGCGCCGACCGGGACGAGCACGGCACGCTCGGCCAGGACCTGCGCGGTCTGCACCCGGGTGCGCGGCTGCGTCGACGTGGTGCGGCTCGCCGTTGTGCGCCGGGCCGTCGAGCGGCCGGCCGTGGCGCCGCGCCGCGCCGTGCCCTTCGCCGTGGTCGCCGGCTTGCGGGTCGATGTCGTCGACGGCTTGCGCGTCGTCGTCCGCGTTGCCGCGGCGGACTTGGATCTTGATGAATTTGCGTTTGTGCTGGTGGCCATGGTGCCCCTCCGCTCAGTCAGTGATGGAAATTTTAGCTCGGTTGCGTGTGATCATCGAACACATGTTTCTCGAACATATGTTTGTACACGAAAGCGCGGCCGGGGTTACATCTCTGACCGGGAGATTGACTCAGGGTCGCGTACCCCTTTCTGGTGCGTCGCACACAACGGCGGGGGCCGGGGTCACCTGCCATACCGGCGACCGGTGCGACGACCCGCCGGGCTACGCGCTGGAGCGCTGCGGTAGTTCGCCGCCCAGGCCCACCCGGCGCAGCCACGCCACCGGCTCGGTGAGCTCGGCCATCGTCGGCAGCGCCTCGGGCCCTGAGAAGACGTGGGTCAGAGCCGGACGGCCGGCGAAGCGCACGATGGTGTCGCAGAAGAACTTGCCCTGCTCGTACTGGCGGAGCTTGAGCTCCAGGCCGAGCAGCTTGGCCAGCAGGCGGGAGAGGCGAGACTGGGTGTGCCGGCGGCGGTCCAGGGCGGCGCGCAGCCGGGGAAGCGAGGGCAGCAGGTCCGGGGCCACCATGTCCATCACGTGCTCGGCGTGCCCCTCAATCACCGCCATCACCGCCTGCACCCGGTCAAGCGTCTCGCGCTCGCCCTCGGTGGCGAAGATCGAGACCATGTCGCCGCTGCGGATCCCGGCCGTGATGCGGCGGATCTCCTCGCCCGTCGGCAGCCGCAGCTTCCGTGGCCCGTCGAGGCGCAGCTCGGCGCTGCGCAGCAGCTCGCGCACCAGCCCGGCGACGTGCCCGTGCAGCCAGGGCACCCCGGAGAACTGCACCGCGTGGGTGACCTCGTGCAGCGCGACCCAGGTCATGAACTCCTGCTCCTGGGCGCCGAAGGACTGCACCGCCTGGCCGAGATTGGGCATGACAAACAGCAACCGGGGCGGGCGAGGATCGGCCACCTCGTCCAGGAGCACGAGCTCGTACTGCCCCAGCACGCGCTGGGCGAGATAGCCGAGCACAACCCCCACCTCGGTCGTCACCACGATGCCGGCGGTCAGCTGGGCGGCGGGACGCAGCGGCCCCAGTCCCTGGCCGGCCCGCTGGAGGATGGGGTCCATCAGCCCGCGCATCGCGCCGATGTTGGTGTGCACCCATTCGCGTCGGCTGATCCCCTCCGGCGGCGGCAGCGGCCGGACCGGCTCCAGCCCGGTGTACGCGGTGACCCGCCGTTCGGACTCGGCGGCCAGGGCGTCCAGGTCGGCCCGGGGCGGGGTGGCATCGCCGGTGCCGGCCACGTAGCCGGCGATCTTCTCGGCCAGGATCCAGTCGATCATGCTCGGATCCCCTCCAGCTCGCGCAGGGTCTGCTCGGTGCGCGCGGCCGCCAGGTGCGAGCTCGGCGTCGCATCCAGCGGGGCCCCGAGCGGCTCGTCGCAATCGGAGAAGCTGACCATGCCGCCGGCCTCGCGGACGATCAGCTGGCCCGCCGCGGCATCGACGCCCCGGCAGCGCCGCAGCGTGACCATCCCGTCAAAGCGAGCGGCGGCGACCTGGCACAGCGTGGCCGCGATCGTGCCCAGGGCGCGGAGGCGATGGGCGGCGGCGACCAGCGGATCGATCGACGCCGCCAACCACCGCGGATCTGCCGACTCGATGCCGAGCAGCTCCAGCTTGCCGTCCCGGGAGCGGCGCTCGGGCAGCGAGGCGTCCAGGCGCTGGCCGTTGCACCATGCCCCCTCGCCGTGGCGCGCCCACCACTCCTCGCCGGACCCGAAGTCATGGACGAAGCCGAAGCGCACGTCAGCCATCGTCGGCCCGTCGGCGACCGCCACCGAGAGCGCGTAGTGGCAGGCGTGACGCTTGGCGTTGAGCGAGCCGTCGATGGGATCGATGATCACCGTGACGTCGTCGCCGCCGAAGTCGATCTCGCCCCGCTCCTCGGAGAGGGCGCGGAAGAAATGCCCCTGCTCCCGGAGCCCGGCGAGCTCGTCGAGCATGACCGATTCGGCGGAGCTGTCGAGCACCAGCGTCCGGTCCCCGCCGCTGCCGCGGGTGCCCGTCTCCCGGGCGCGCTCGGCCGTGCTCGGCGCCGCCGCCAGGACGTCCTGGAGGCCCAGCACGGCACGCCGGCAGGCGGCCAGCCAGTCTGCGTCAAGTGCCGTTCCTGTGGGCGCCATCCTCAACCTATGCTGTCAGACGGTGAGCGAGGAGCACTTGAGTACCGCCGGAGGCTGCGAGCCCAACCTGCTCACCGGCGTCGAGCCGAGCCTGCTCTCAGACGTCGCCGATCCTGACCGTCCGCTCGCCGGGCTGGAGGACGCCCAGCGGCGTGCCGTGGTCCATTCCGAGTCCCGGCTCGTCGTCTGCGGCGCCGCCGGGACCGGCAAGACGTCGTTGGTGGAGCGGCGCTTTGAATGGCTCGTCGCCCGCGGTTGCCCCCCGGAGCGGATCGGCCTCGTCGTACCCACCGAGGCGCGGGCGGCGGCGCTCCGGGCCCGGCTGGAGGAGCGGCTGGCCGGCGGGTATGAGGAGCTGGCGGTGCTCACGCCGGCGCAGCTGGCCGCCCGGGTGCTCCGCGGCGCCGGGGCGGTGGGCGAGCCGTTTGAGTCGGTGCTCAGCCCCGGGGACCGCCTGGCCATGCTTGTGGAGCGCATCGACGAGCTGACGCTGGCGCACCATGACTTCGGCGGACGGCCGACCGTGCTCCTCGGTGGGTTTGTCCGGCGCATCGACCGGCTCAAGGCCGAGCTGATCAGCGCCCGCCGGTACGCCGACTGGGCCAACGCGCTGCCGGAGGCCGGCGCCCCGGATGCCCAGAGCGCCCCGGCCGCCACGGCCGCCGCCCAGAGCGCCCCGGCCGCGCTGCCGGAGGCGGCGCGCGAGCGCGAGTTTGCCGCCGTCTACCTCGCCCACGAGCGCATGCTCCAGGAGGCCGGCGCCCGCGACGACGGCGCCCTGCTGACCGACGCGCTCACCCTCGCCCACCGCCAGCCGGCGCTCATCCACCGCTTTGCGCATGTGCTCGTCGACGACGCCCAGGAGCTTGACCGGGCCGGCGCTGAGCTGGTCGCCGAGGTGACCGGGGCAACGCTCACGGTGGCCGGCGATCCGGACGGCGCTCTGCGCCGAGGCCGCAGCGCGGGGGCGGCCCGGATGCGCGGGTTTGCCGCCGCGCCCGGAGCCAGAACCGTCGTCCTGGAGTGCACGCGCCGGTGCCCGGAGCGGGTGTGGACGGCGGCCCGGGCGGCCCTGGGAGCGGACGGGGGTGCCGGCGCCGCCCCCGGCGGCGAGGTGGAGCTGTGGCGCTGTGCCAACGAGCGCTCCCAGGCCCAGGCGGTGGCCGTCGACATCGAGCGGCTTCTCGCCCGGCTGGGCGAGCGCGCCGGCCGTATCGCTGTGCTGGTGCCGGAGATCGCCCATGAGGGGCAGGCGGTCGGTGTGGCGCTGGAGGAGCGGGCGATCGCCCACCGGCTCATCGGCGAGGCGGCCTTCTTTCAGCGGGCCGAGATCCGCGACGTGCTCGCCTGGCTGCGCCTGCTTGCCGATCCCACCGACGCCGCCGCCGTCGTGCGCGCGCTGGCCCGGCCGCCCATCGAGCTGCGGTCGGTCGACATCGCCCGCTGCACCCAGATCGCGCGCCGGCGCAAGCTGGACATGGTCTCGGCGCTGGCCGCGGCGATCGAGGCTCCCCAGGTGCCCCCGGAGGCGCGCGAGCGCATCCGGGTGTTCCTCAAGCTGCACCGGGCCGGGACCGCCGGGATCGACACCACGCGGCCGGACGTCTACGTGCACCGCCTCATCGAGCGCCTCGGGCTGCGCCGCCAGCAGCTGTTCACCGCACAGGCGGACGTCGTCGAGCGCCTGCGGGCGCTGGCCGCCTTCGGCCGGCTGGCCGCCGCGTTCGTGGGGCGCTCGCCGCAAGCGACGCCCCGGGAATTCGCCCGGTCGATCGCCGCCGTCGCTGACTTCGGCCTGCGTGAGCAGGAGGAGCCTGACCTGACCGGCAGCGGCGTCGTGCAGGTGCTGACGTTCGAGGCCGCCGGGGGCCTGGAGGCCGACCACGTCTACGTGCTGGGGCTCCACGCCGGGCTGGCGGCGCCCGCGTTTGAGCCGGTCCCGGAGGCGCTGCGATCCGGGCCGGCGGACGGTGGCGCTGACGACGCCGGGCGCGCGGCGCTGCGGGGGCGGCTCTACGTGGCGCTCAGCCGGGCCCGCGAGCGGCTGGTGCTCGCCTACCCCCGCGCCGACGACCGGGGGACGCCGCTGGCACCGGCGCCGGAGCTGGAGGCGGTGCGCGCCCGGCTGGGGGCCGGCTGGCAGGACCGTGAGGAGGAGCTGTTCGGTCCCGCCGAGACCCTGCACTCCACCTACCGGCTGCTGCGCGACGAGCTGCTGGAGGGCACCGCCCGGGCCGGCAGCCGCCTCGGCGAGCTGCGCTTTGACACCGATCTTGACGTGTCGCACGCCGTCGTCCGCTACCTGGAGCTGCTCAAGCTCGCCGCCCTGATCGCCCGGCCGGAGGGCCAGAGCGTGGCCGAGTCCCTGCGTGACGTCAACGCCCGCATCCTCCAGGCGGTCACCGCCGAGCAGCGGGAGATCTTTGAGTCCTCGGCGCTCGACGACTACCTGCTGGACGCCGAGCGCGACGCCCGGCGCCGGGCCCAGGCGCTGGTGGCCCGCGACGAGCCCTCGCTGCAGCCGTTTTTGCCGCTGCGCGGCGACGGCGTGGTGCTGTCGGCCTCAGACATCGACACGTATCGGACCTGCCCGCTGAAGTACAAGTTCGCGCGGGTGTTCCGCATCCCGCAGGAGCCGACGCTGCACCAGCGCTTCGGCATCCTCGTCCACCAGGTGCTGGAGCGCTATCACGCGGCCGAGAGCGATTCGCTGCCGGAGCTGTTGGGGCTGCTGGAGGCCGGCTGGCGCCGCGGCGGTTTCGGCGACTCGGAGGAGGAGCGCCAGCTCCGGGGCAAGGCGGCGTCGGCGCTGACGCGCTACCACGAGCGCTTCCGCACCGAGGACGCCCGGCCGGTGTGGTTTGAGCGCCAGTTTCAGTTCAAGCTGGGGCGCCACCTGCTGCGCGGGCGCGTGGACCGGGTCGACCGGCTGCCCGGCGGCGAGTATGAGCTCATCGACTACAAGACCGGCCGACCCAAGAGCGCCGGCCAGCTCGCCGACGATGTCCAGCTGTCGCTGTACGCCGTCGGCGCCCGCGAGTCATGGCAGCTGGAGGCGTCCCGGCAGGCCTACTACTACCTGCTTGACGACGAGAAGGTCGCGGTGCCCGACGATTCCGGGGACCGCGGCGAGTGGGTGCGCGAGGTCGCCACCGAGGTCGCCGAGGGCATCCTCTCGCAGGGGTTTGAGCCGACGCCGTCCTTCGGCGCCTGCTCGATCTGCGACTACCGGCTCGTCTGTCCCGCGGCCGAGCGCTGAGGGCGGGGCTGTCCGGGGGGCGCACCGCCCCACGAGCGGCCTTGGGGATGTCTCGACCAAGGCGGATGTCGCGCCCATCGGTGAATTGGGCTCGGTGCCGCGGAAAAAGTCAGCAGTGAACGGGGAAGAGCGGGCCAGGCGGGCCGGAATGCGGGCGAGACCCGCCCGGGAGGGTCACATCCGTTCGAAATCTCACGTCCGGGCTGACGATCTCGAACGCACTCGCTGCCATACGCCACTCACGGACGAAATCAGAAGGCGCGATCCGAGTTTCGAACAAACCGGGGGTGCTTTGCCCCCGCGCCGCCCCGGGCGCCTCGTCATCGCTGCCGGGCCAGGCGGGGTCTGAATCTAGATCGAGGCGGGGCCGTCGTCGCCGCCGCGCTGGCGCAGGAAGCGCTGCAGGTCGCGGGCGATCGTCTCCCCGGAGGGCAGCGCCGTGGGCGCGTCCTCGGCCTCCTCAACGGCGGCCTGCTCAAGGCGCTCGACAAATGCCTGCACGTCCGGGTCGCTCTGGACCGCGACGTTGACCTGGCGCTCGTAGTCGGCGGCCGCGCTTTCCAGCTCGGAGGCATCGACGGCGACGCCGACCAGCCCCTCCAGCTTGCGCACCAGGGCCAGCGCCGCCTTGGGATTGGGGGTGGCGGCGATGTAATGGGGCACGGCCGCCCACAGGCTGGCCGAGGGCAGGCCCGCCTGCTGGCAGGCGGCGTGGAGGATCCCCACAATCCCCGTCGGCCCCTCATAGGAGCTCGGCGCCAGGCCGAGACGGGCGACGAGCGCCGGGTCAGAGCTCAGGCCGGTGACCGACACCGGCCGGGTGTGGGGGACGTCGGCGAGCAGGGCGCCGAGCGTGACGACGAGCTGGGTGCCGAGCGCCTCGGCGAGCTCGACGACGAGCTCGCAGAACGTGCGCCACCGAAACGACGGTTCGGAGCCGGTCATGAGAATGAGGTCGCGCGGGGCCCGGGGGACGCGCGCCTCAAACAGCTCAACGGCCGGCCAGACGATCTCCCGCGCCTCGCCCTCCACCATCTTGACCCGGGGGCGGGTGGCCTGGAAGTCGTAGAACTCCTCCGGGTCGATCGTGGCGAACCGGCGGGCGCCGAGCGCCGAGCCGACGAACTGGATCGCGCTGGACGCGGCGTCGGCGGCATCGTTCCAGCCCTTGAACGCGCACACGAGTGCGGGGGCTCGAAGCCCGTCCGGCCGATGTTCCCATTGCAGCGGCTGCATCCGACTCACCGTACATCATGGGCTGATGGCACCTGGCGATTTCCGGGCTTCGGAGACGGCGACCGAGATCAGCGGCCTGCGGCCCGGACAGGGGATCGAAGGCGTGTATGCCTGCACTCGCAAGGACCGCCTGACGACCCGCACGGGCTCCCCGTATCTGGCGCTGGAACTGCGGGATCGGACCGGCACCGTCCCCGCCCGCGTCTTTCAGAACGCCGACGCCCTGGCCGGCCGGTTCGAACGAGGCGACATCGTCCGGATCCGCGGCCAGGTGCAGCGCTTTCGCGACGAGCTGGTGCTGGAGCTGACCGACATCGCGCGCACCACCGCCGCCGACGCGGTGGACCCGGCACGGTTTCTGCCCGTCGCCTACCGCGACCTCGACGAGCTCGACGGCTTCCTGGAGCATCTCGCCGGCGAGGTCTACGACCGCCAGTACCAGAGCCTGCTCTCCGGCCTGCTCGCCGACGACGCCCTGCGCGCCGACTGGCGCCGGGCCCCGTGCAGCCGCGCCGGGCACCATGCCTACCTGGGCGGCCTGCTGGAGCACACGGTCGCGGTGGCCACCCTCGCCCACGAGACCTGCCAGCTGCATCCCGGGCTCAACTCCGACCTGCTCATCTGCGCGGCGCTCACCCATGACCTGGGACGCACCCGCGAGTTCACCTACGGGGCGGAGATCGGCCTCACCGATGAGGGGCGGCTCCTCGGACATCTGGTGATCGGCGAGCGGATGCTGCACGAGCGCAGCCGGGGCCTGCTCTCGGAGGAGCGCCGCCTCGCCCTGCTGCACTGCGTCCTCTCCCACCACGGCCCCGGCACCACCCCGGGCGGGCGCTTTCACTCGGCCGAGGCGCTGGCGCTGTACCGCGTCAACGCGCTTGACGCGGGGGTCAAGGGCGCTCTGGAGCACGGACTAAGCTCGGATTAGACGGCTTTTCGCCCGCTCAGTGCTCAGGAAGGAGCTCCCCGTGGATATCGAGATCTGGTCTGACATCGCCTGCCCGTGGTGCTACATCGGCAAGCGCCGGTTCGAGGCCGCCCTGGAGCAGTTCGAGCACCGGGACGAGGTCACCGTCACGTGGCGAAGCTTTGAGCTTGACCCTGAGGCGCCGGCCGAGCGCGACGGCGACCGCGCCGAGCACCTGGCGCGCAAGTACGGGATGTCGATCGAGCAGGCACAGGCCGCCGAGGCCCAGATGACCGAGACCGCGGCCGGCGAGGGCCTTGACTTCCGCTTTGACATCGCCCGCGCCGGCAACATGTTCGACGGCCACCGCCTGGTGCACCTGGCGGCGGCCCACGGGCGTCAGGACGCGATGAAGGAGCGCCTGCTGCGCGCCTACTTCAGCGAGGGGGAGCTCGTCTCCGACCACGCCACGCTGATGCGGCTCGCCGCCGAGGTCGGCCTGCCGGAGGACGAGGTCCGAGAGCTGCTTGCCGGTGACCGCTACGCCGACGAGGTCCGCGACGATGAGCGCACCGCGGGCGCGCTCGGCATCAGCGCCGTGCCGACGTTCGTCGTCGACCGGGCGCTGGGCGCCTCAGGCGCGCATCCGCCGGAGGCGCTGCTCGGTCTTCTGCGCGAGGGCTGGGAGCGTCGTCCGGCCGCCGGGGTGCTCACCGGCGAGGCGTGTGGCCCGGACGGCTGCTGAGCCTGCCGCGGCGTCTGGATCAGACCGCGTGGCGCCGGGCGCGCAGCCCGCGCCGGCGCCCGGTGATCTGCCACGGACCCGGGGTGAAGTCGAGCACGAGGTTGACGAGCCAGACGATGAGCGTCGCCTCGACCAGCGTCCAGAACCCGTGGATCTGGAAGCCACCGACGATGTCGTCGGTCAGCACCAGCATCAGCAGCGATACGAAGAACCACGCGATGCCGAACGACAACAGGGCGAGCGGCAGTGTGATCAGGCGCAGCAGCGGCTTGAGCAGCGTGTTGAGCACGCCGAACACGGCGGCGGCGGCGAGCAGAGCGCCCGCGTCGGTCACGGTCACCTGGTTCAACACCGCGGTGACGACCCCCAGCACGACGGCATTGGTCAGCCAGGAGATCGCAAGCCGTATCGGCAGCGACGGATTGTCGGTCATGGCGTCACCGGTCCTGTTCGTAGGTCGCCGTCCACAGCGTACCGCTCTGATGGCCAATCCATCCGCGGGTACGACCGGGACCATCTAGGGTTGCGCGCGATGGACTCCGCGTTCACCGACAGCCACCGCGGCGGCCGGGGCACGCCGATGGTGTGCCTGCACGGCTTCACCGACACGTGGCGCTCCTGGGAGCTCGTCCTGCCGCGGCTGGAACGCCATCACGACGTCCTGGCGCCGACGCTGCCCGGCCACGCCGGCGGGCCGCCGCTCAACGGGCGGGCCGATGTCGACGCGCTCCTCGATGAGCTGGAGGCGGCGATGGACCGCGCCGGCTTCGCCACCGCCCACCTCGTCGGCAACTCCCTGGGGGGCTTCCTCGCGCTGCGCCTCGCCGCCCGCGGCCGCGCCCGCAGCGTCGTGGCCCTCGCCCCCGCCGGAGGCTGGGCGGCGGGCGACACGTCCTACCGGGAGACCCTGCGCTACTTCACCGTGATGCGCCAGCTCGTGCGCCAGGCCGCGCCCCACGCCGAGCAGATCGCGGCCACGCCCGAGGGACGGCGGCGGGCGACGGAGGCGATCACCACCAACCACGCGCACATCCCGCCGGAGCTCATCGCCCACATGATCCGAGGCGCGGCCGGATGCGACGGGGCGCCGGCGCTGATCAGCTACGCCAGCGAGCACGGCTACGACCTGGACGCCGAGCGCGTCACCTGCCCGGTGCGCATCATCTGGGGAACCGACGACCGGGTCCTGGCGTGGCCGCAGACGGCGGTCCGCTACCGCGACAGCTGGCTGCCCAACGCCGAGATCGTCGAGCTTGACGGCGTCGGACACTGCCCCCAGCTCGATGTCCCGCTGCAGACGGCACAGCTGATCCTCGGCTTCACCGCCGGCTGAACGTCAGGCGAGATCTCACGTCCGGCTCGCCCGGCGCGTTCAAGCAGGTACATGACGATGTCCATCACCACCTCATCCCCACCGCCCGCCCCGCCCCCGCCCTCGTCGGCCGAGCCGGAGGCCGGCCTGTCGCCGATCCAGCGGCGGCTGCCCCTGATCGCCGCGTTGGTGACGGTGTGCCTGTGGGCGTCGGCGTTTGTCGGCATCCGCTCCGCCGGACGCGAGCTTGCCCCGGGGGCGCTCGCGCTGGCGCGGCTGCTGGTAGGCAGCATCGCGCTCGGTGGGCTGGTGCTCATCCGGCGCGAGCCCCTCGTGCGCCGGGCCGGGCTGGTGGGCGTCGTCGTCTGCGGAGTGCTGTGGTTCGGCGCCTACAACGTGGCGCTCAACGCCGCCGAGCGCCGGGTCGACGCCGGGGTCGCGTCGCTGCTCGTCAACGTGGGACCGGTCTTCATCGCGCTGCTCGCCGGGGTGGCGCTCAAGGAGGGGATCAGCCGCCTGCTGCTCGCCGGGTGCGCCGTCGCCTTCGCCGGGGTAGCGCTCATCGCCGTCGGCACGACCCACCACGGGGTCGGCGCGGGGTGGGGCGCCGCGTTGTGCATCATCGCCGCCGCCGTCTACGCGGTGGGTGTCGTCGCCCAGAAGCCGGCGCTGCGCCACGGATCGCCCCTGGCGGTGACGTGGCTGGCCTGCACGGTCGGCACGCTCTGCTGCCTGCCGTGGGCGCCGTCACTGGTGCACCAGCTCGGCCATGTCCACGCCGGCGCGCTGGCGTGGACCGTCTACCTCGGCGTCGTCCCCACCGCCATCGGCTTCTCCACGTGGGCGTACGCGCTGTCGCGGACGCATGCCGGCAAGCTCGGCTCCACCACCTATCTGGTGCCGCCGATCGCCGTGCTGCTCGGCTGGCTGGCGCTCGGCGAGGTCCCCCCGCTGCTGGCGCTGCCCGGCGGCCTGCTGTGCCTCGCCGGCGTGGCGCTGGCCCGGGTCTCTCAGCGCTGAGCCGCCGCGGACGCCGGCCGCATGGGGCGGATCGCGATGTTGACCATGGTGATCGCGCACAGGCGCTCCTCGTCATCGCGCGTCTGCACCTCCCACAGCCACCGGGTGCGACCGCGGTGGCGGGGGACGGCGACGGCGTTGAGGTGGCCCTCCAGCAACGGCCGCAGGAAGTTCGTCTCGTTCGACATGCCCATCACCGCCATGCCCTCGCCCGCGCCCAGCCAGGTCCCGCGCGACGCCAGCGCCTCGGCGACCGCCGCAATCACGCCCCCGTGCAGCAGCCCGGTCTGCTGGCGCAGCTCATCGCGGATGGCCACCCGGCCGCAGATGGTGCCGTCGCCGTTGGCCGAGCCGTCATCGATGAGCTCGAGGCCGTAGACGGCATCGAAGGACTCGTGCAGGGGGACGACCGGCTCAAAGTGGCCGGGAATGCCGGTGGGGCGCTCGGTGGACATGGACGTCCAGTATGCAGGCCGCGGCGCGAAGAACACCGCTAGCCTCGCCGGTGATGGCGCACATCATCGAGCTAGACGGCGTCGCGCCCCGGATCGGCGAGGGGGTCTTTCTCGCGCCCACGGCCGTGCTCATCGGCGACGTGCAGATCGGTGAGAACTCCAGCGTGTGGTTCGGTGCGGTCCTGCGCGGCGACCTCAGCCGGATTGAGATCGGAGCGCGCTGCTCGATCCAGGACAACGCCGTCATCCACTGCGCCATCGACCTGCCGACGATCGTCGGCGACGGCGTCACCGTCGGTCACGGGGCGCTGCTGGAGGGCTGCACCGTGCACGACGGCGCCGTGGTCGGCATGAACGCGGTCGTCCTGCAGAACGCGCGCGTCGGCGAGCGGGCGGTCGTGGCCGCCGGCGGCGTCGTCGCCGAGCGGATGCAGGTCGCGCCCGGCGTGCTGGCCGCGGGTGTTCCGGTGGCGGAGAAGAAGCCGCTGTCGGGATCGGCGGCCCGCTGGAGCGAGATGGCGATCGCCGACTACCAGGAGCTGCGCCGCCGGTACCTGGCGCACGGGGTCGACCGTCTGGCCACGCAGACCGCCGCATCCGGGGAGCCGGTGAAGCGATGAACCGCGCCGCGATCGTGGGGGCGGGCCCGTCCGGCTTCTATGCCGCCGATGCCCTGCTGAAGGCGGGCTGGGAGGTCGATCTGTTCGACGCCCTGCCGACGCCGTACGGGCTGGTGCGGGCGGGCGTGGCGCCGGATCATCCGAAGATCAAGTCGGTCACCCGGGTGTACGCCAAGACCGCCACGCACGAGTGCTTTCGGTTCTTTGGCGGGGTGACGCTCGGGGCGGAGGTGACCCGGGAGGATCTGCTGGCCCGCTATCACGCCGTCGTGTACGCGATCGGCACCTCGATCGATAACCGGCTGGGAGTCCCCGGCGAGGATCGCCCGGGGTCGCACCCGGCGACGGAGTTCGTCGCCTGGTACAACGGCCACCCGCATTTCGCCGACCACATGTTTGACCTCAACGGCGGCCGCGCGGTGGTGATCGGCAACGGCAACGTCGCCATCGATGTCGCGCGGATGCTGGTGTTGGACCCGGCCGAGCTGGCGCCCACCGATACCGCCGATCACGCGCTGGACGCGTTTGGGATGGCCGGGGTGACCGAGGTGGTGCTGCTGGGGCGGCGGGGGCCGGCGGAGGCGGCGTTCACCAACCCGGAGCTGCGCGAGCTCGGCGAGCTGGAGCGCGCGGATGTGATCGTCGATCCGGCGCAGCTTGAGGGGGTGGCCGAACCGGAGGATGCGACGAAGCGGCGCAACGTGGAGATCCTGCGTGAGTACGCGCAGCGGACGCCGTCCGGGAAGTCACATCGGCTGGAGCTGCGGTTCTGCCGCTCGCCGGTGGAGATCCTCGGCGAGGGCTCAGACGGTCCGGTGACCGGGATCCGCGTGGCGGTCAACCGGCTGGTGGCCGGCGAGGACGGCCGGGTGCGCGCGGAGCCGACCGGCGAGGAGGAGGTGATTGAGTGCGGGCTGGTCCTGCGCTCGATCGGCTACCGGGGCGCGCCGGTGGCCGGGATCCCGTTCGACGAGCGCCGGGGACTGATCCGCAACGAGGGCGGCCGGGTGTGCGAGGACAGCGGCGTGTGCCGGGGCGAGTACGTGGTGGGGTGGATCAAGCGCGGCCCGTCCGGGGTGATCGGCACCAACAAGAAGGACGCCAACGACACGGCGGCGCGGATCCTGGAGGATGCGGCGGCGGGTGCGCTCGGCGAGCCGGATCCGGCGCTGGCCGACGCCGACGCGGTCCAGGCGTGGCTGACCGAGCGGGTCCCGGATGTCGTGACCTGGGAGGGCTGGGAGGCGATCGACGCCCACGAGTCCGCGCTCGGCATTCCCGCCGGGCGCCCGCGGGTCAAGCTTGTCCGGCTCGCTGAGCTGGTCGAGGCCAGTCGCGGTCAGCAGAGCTGACCTCGCCCGGCTCTGCGGTGCGCGCGGCGAGCGAACGCCAGCGCTCCGCCTCCAAGCGCAGGATGGCGGCCGGTTCGCCCGTCCGGCCCAGGGTGTCGAAGTCATGCTGCAGGCCGATCGCCCCCGCGACCGCCAGCGAGGCGGCATTCGGCGGCTGGATGCGGGCGATGATGCTCGGCGCGGCCAGGCGGGCAAACGCCTCGTCGCGCACGGCGGCGGCGCCCTCCCGGGCCAGACCCTGACCCCAGGCGGCCGGATCCAGCCACCAGCCGATCTCGTACTCGCCCGGGTCGACGTGGACGCCCTCGCCCGCGAAGTTGAGTCCGATGAAGCCGACCGCCCGCCCGGTGCGCAGCAGCCGGGCCAGGCGCCAGCCGAAGCCGTGCTCCCGCCAGTGCGCCAGGTTGCGCTCCGACACCGCCTGGACCTTGAGGTCGCTCCACACCAGCCCGTCGGCGATGTAGCGCACGACGACCGGGGTGCTCGCCAGGCGGCCGAGCACCGGGGTGGCCGCCGCTGACCACGGCTCCAGCGCCAGGCGGTCGGTGCGCAGGACGTCGGTCACCGGCGAGACGATAGTCCCGCACTAGGCTCGACGGCCGTGAGACGAATCGGCCCGGCGCTGGAGGTGCGCGACTTTCAGCTGTGGTGGCTGGCCGTCCTGGGCATGTGGATCAGCCTCCAGATGCTGGAGGTGGCGATCGGCTGGGAGGTGTACGCCCAGCACCGGAGCACGCTTGACCTGGGCTGGATCGGCCTGGCCGAGTTCGTGCCGATGTTCGCCCTCGCGCTGCCCGCCGGTCACCTCGCCGACCGGCTGCCGCGCCGCGGCGTGTTCGCCGGCTCGCTGCTCGTCGGCGCCGCCGTCGGTGTGGGGCTGGCGGTGGTGAGCGGGTCCGGCGTGACCTCGGTGGTGCCGTATCTGGGGCTGGCGGTCGCCGCCGGGGTCTCGATGGCGCTGGGGACACCGGCGGCCCGGGCGATGCCGCCGACGCTCGTGGCTCCGGAGCTGTTGAGCAGCGCCATGACGCTGCGCGCGATCGCCACGCAGACGGCGGCCGTCATCGGTCCGGCGATCGGCGGCCTGCTCTACGGCGTGTCGCCGTCGGTCGTCTACCTGCTGGCGGCCGTGGCCTGCGTGGCCGCGTCCGGCTGCGTGCTGGCGATGCGGCCGGCCGCCGCCGCCGACGCCGCCGTCCCCGGGGGCGCCGAGCGGCCCCCGGCCGACCTGCACAGCCTGCTTGAGGGCCTGCGCTTCGTCCGGCACACGGAGATCCTGCTCGGAGCCATCCTGCTTGACCTCCTGGCCGTCCTGTTCGGCGGCGCGGTCGCTCTGCTGCCCGTGTTCGCCAGCTCGATCCTCCACGTGGGCGCCACCGGGCTGGGAGTGCTGCGCGCGGCGCCCGCCGTCGGCGCGCTGTCGGCGGCGGTGGTCATCACCCGGCGGCCCATCGGCCGCCGTGCCGGGCGGCTGCTGCTGACCGTCGTCCTGGTCTACGGCGCCAGCATCGTCGTGTTCGGCCTGTCGCGGTGGTTCCCGCTGTCGCTGGCGGCGCTGGCGGTGAGCGGCTTCGTCGACCTCTACAGCATGAACATCCGCTCAACGACGGTGGCGCTGGCGTCGCCGGACCGGCTGCGGGGGCGGGTCAACGCGGTGGAGATGGTGTTCATCAGCGCCTCAAACCAGCTCGGCTACTTTGAGTCCGGGCTGGCCGCGTTCCTGGTGGGGACGATCCCGGCGGTCGTCGGCGGCGGGATCATGACGATGCTGATCGCGCTCAGCTGGGGGCGGCTGTTTCCGGCGCTGGCCGCCGTCGACCGCCTGGAGGACATCACACCGCCGCCGGCTCCGCCGGCCGTGGCTGCTCACGTCGCTGGGTGAACGTGTACTGGTCCGGATCGAAGCGCGCGGTCCGCCGCAGGTACTCACGCATGTAGCCGGGCCAGTTGGCCACGATCCGCCCGCGGGCGTCCTGATACCAGGAGTGGCAGTCCTGCCACGCGGTCCCGGCAAAGCGCGCCTGGACCTCCGCGTTGTACGCGGCCTCCACCTCCGGCCGGACCTCGAGCGTCGCGTAGCCGCCGGCGCGCACGTGGGCCAGCGCCTGGCGGATGTAGGCGGCCTGGCGCTCCTCAAAGAAGATGATCGAACCGCCGGAGGTGTTGGTGTTCGGCCCGTACATGAGAAACAGCGACGGGAACCCGGGGACGGCCATGCCGAGGTGGGCGTGGGCGCCGTCGGCCCAGGCGTCGGCGAGGAGGCGGCCGTCGCTGCCGGAGACCCGCATCGGTTCCACGAACTCCGTGGTGTGAAAGCCCGTGGCCCAGATGATGCAGTCGACGTCGTGGACCCGGCCGTCGGCCGTGCGCACCCCGGTGGCGGTGAGCTCGCGAATGGGGTCGGTGACCAGTTCCACATTGGGACGGCTGAGCGCGGGCAGGTACTGGGAGCTGAACAGGACCCGCTTGCAGCCGAACGTGTAGTCCGGCCACACTCGCCGGCGCAGCTCCGGATCCGGAAGCTGGCTGCGCATGAACCGCGCCGAGCGAGCCGCGGTCAGCCGGCCGATGGTCCGCGGGTGGCGGATCGACAGCGTCAGGCCCTCCAGGAACTCAAACAGCAGGGCGCGGCGCAGTCGCTGCAGCCCGGGCACGGTGCGGATGAGCGCCCGCAGGCGGGGCGGATACACGTGGTTGTGACGGGGCAGCAGCCAGTTGGCGGTCCGCTGAAAGACGGTGAGGTGACCGACGTGGCGGGCGATCTCCGGCACAAACTGGATCGCGCTGGCGCCGGTGCCGACGACGGCCACCCGCTTGCCGGCGAGGTCGTAGCCGTGGTCCCAGCGCGCCGAGTGAAAGCTGTGGCCGGTGAAGGCGTCACGGCCGGGCAGCCGGGGGATGGCCGGGCGGTTGAGCTGACCGAGGGCGAGGATGACCGCCTCGGCCTCATGGCTCTCCCCGCTCTCGGTCGCCACCCGCCAGCGCTGAGCGGCGGTGTCGAACTCGCAGGCGGTCACCGTCTGCGAGAAGCGGATGAGGGGGGTGATGCCGTGCTCGGCGGCGACCGCGCGCACGTAGTTGAGGATCTCGTCGCGTAAGGAGCACAGGCGCGACCAGTCGCGGCGCTGGGCAAACGAGAACGAGTACATGTGGCTGGGCACGTCGCAGGCCGCGCCCGGATAGCTGTTGTAGAGCCAGGTGCCGCCCAGCTCCGGCGCCGCCTCCAGGATCGTGATGTCGCAGATGCCGTGGCGGCGCAGTTCGATCGCGGCCCCAATGCCGCCCAAGCCGGCCCCCACGATGACGACGCGCATGGCGGGCATCTTCTCAGGCCGGCGCCTCGCCGGCGGGACGGGGCGGCGACGCGGTGGCGGGGACGGCGGCGGCCGCGGCGGCCCCGGCGGCGGCGTGCGATGCTTGACCGAGGCTGGGAGTCCGACAGGCAGACAGGGAGGCATGCGTGGGTTCGATCGAGGGCTTTGACACCGTGAGCGTCGTTTCGGCCGACGGCGGGCTCGTCGCCGAGTTCGTGCCCCAGGCCAACATGCTGTGCCATTCGCTGACGCACCGGGGCGTCCAGCTGCTGCACACCGGCCGCGGCGTGCGCGCCTACGCCGAGCAGGGCAAGACGATGGGGATCCCGCTCCTGCACCCGTGGGCCAACCGGCTCGCCGAGCCCGCCTACGAGGCGGCCGGCCGGCGGGTGCGGCTGCCCGAGGCGGCCGGCCGGTTCGGCACCGACCCCCACGGGCTGCCCATCCATGGCGCGCTGCCCGGACTGCTGCGCTGGGAGGTCGATGCCGGGGGGGACGGGTCGGCGACGCTCAGCGCTCGGCTGGATTACACCGGCGGCGTGCCGCTGGAGCTCTTCCCGTTCCCGCATGAGCTGCGGCTTGAGGTCCGCGCCGGCGAGGACCGGCTGGAGCTGATCACGACGCTGCGTCCCGTCGGCGAGGATCCGGTCCCGGTCTCGTTCGGCTACCACCCGTACCTGTGCGTGCCGGGCACGCCCCGCAGCGGCTGGGAGGTGTCGCTCGGCGGCTCTGAGTGCCTGGTCACCGACGAGCGGATGATCCCCACGGGCGCGCGCGAGCCGCTGGCCGAGCGCCACTTCACGCTCGGCGACCAGGACTGGGACGACGGGCTCGCCGCCCTGGACGCCCCGCCGGTGTTCACGGCCGCCGCGGCCGGGCGGTCCCTGGCGGTCCAGTTCGGCGAGGGATATGCCTTTGCCCAGGTCTATGCGCCCTCCGGCCAGGATCTCATCTGCTTTGAGCCGATGACGGCGCCGACCAACGCGCTGATCGACGGACGCGACCTCCACGTCGTCGCCTCCGGCGAGGAGTATCGCGCCGCGTTCAGCATCGCCGTGTCGGACAATTGAGTTTGAGACACACTCCCCGCGATGTCTTATTTGCGGGTGCAAAAGGAGCGGTGAATGGATCTGACCTTCAGCGAGCCGGAGCTCGCCTTCCGCGACGAGCTCCGGGCCTGGTTCGCCGAGCACGAGCCCGGGCGCGAGCCGCAGGGCGATGAGGACGCCCACTACGCCTGGCGCCGCGACTTCCAGCGCGAGCTCGCGCGTGACGGCTGGGCCGCCGTGCACTGGCCGCCGGAGTACGGCGGCCGGGGCGCGACGCTGACGCAGTCGGCGATCTTCTTTGAGGAGCTCGGCCGCTCCGGGGCGCCGCTGCCGGCCAACGTCCTCGGCCTGTTGCTCGCCGGGCCCACGATCATGACCTGGGGCACGCCGGAGCAGAAGGAGCGCTACCTGACGCCGATCCTCACCGCCGAGGAGATCTGGTGCCAGGGATTCTCCGAGCCGGACGCCGGGTCGGATCTGGCCAGCCTCAAGACGCGCGCCGTCAAGGACGGGGACGAGTGGGTGGTCACGGGTCAGAAGGTGTGGACGAGCGGCGCTCAGTACTCCAAGTGGTGCATGCTGGTGGCCCGGACCGACGCTGAGGTGCCCAAGCACAAGGGGCTGACCTACTTTCTGATGGACATGGAGCAGGAGGCGGTCCAGGTCCGCCCGCTGCGCCAGATCACCGGCGAGAGCGAGTTCAACGAGCTGTTCATCGACGGGGCCCGGATCCCGGACGAGAACGTCCTGGGCGGAGTCGGCAACGGCTGGAAGGTGGCGCTGACGACGCTCATGAACGAGCGGGCCGGTCTGGCCTTCTTTCTCCAGGTGCGCCTGCGCCAGCTGCTTGACCGGGTGATCGGGGAGGCGGCGGCGAGGGGTCTGCTGGAGGACCCGGTGGTCGCCGACCGCCTGGGTGAGCTGCACCTCAAGGCCGAGGTCCTGCGCCTGACCGCCTACCGGGGGCTGACGGCGATTGAGAAGTACGGCCAGCCCGGGCCGGAGGGATCGCTGACCAAGTGGATGTGGTCAGAGACCAACCAGCAGCTCAGCCAGTTCGCCGCCGACCTGCTCGGCCCGGAGGCGCTGGTCGCCGGCAGCCGCTGGTCCTATGAGCTGCTGCGGGCCCGCGGCAACTCGATCGAGGGGGGCACGACCGAGGTGCTCAAGAACATCGTCGCCGAGCGGGTGCTCGGCCTGCCCAAGGCCCGCTAGGAGGGATATCGACCATGGACTTCGACCTGACCGAGGATCAGAAGGAGATCAAGGGCGTCGCCCGCGAGCTGCTGGCCGCGCGCTCGCCGATGGCCAAGGTGCGCGAGGCGGCGCTGGCCGGGCGCTACGACGAGGCCCTGTGGCGGGAGATCGTGCAGCTGGGGTGGCCGGGGATCGCGGTGCCTGAGCAGCACGGCGGGCAGGGACTGGGCGCGGTCGAGCTCGCGGTCCTGCTCGAGGAGCTGGGGTACGCGTGCGCGGCCACGCCGCTGCTGTCAAGCGCGGTGGCCGCCGCGGTCATCGCCGCCGCCGGCAGCGACGAGCAGCGGGCCCGCTGGCTTCCCGGGCTGATCGCGGGGGAGATCCGGGCGGGCGTGGGCAGCGCCGAGCTGATCGCCGACGGCGACGGCGCCGAGGTCGTCGTGCTCGTCGACGACGATGACGGCGCCCGCCTGCTCGTCGCCCCGGAGTGCGAGCCGCTGGTGCTCATCGACCCCACGCGGCGCTTCGGCCGCCTGCCCGGTGGCCGGGACGGCGCCGCCGGCGGCGAGGGCGAGCCGCTCGGCGCCGACGCCGCCGACCGGGTGCGGTCCGCGGTCGCCGCCGAGGTCGTCGGCGTCTGCCAGCGCGCCCTGGAGATGACCGTCGCCTACGTCAAGGAGCGCCGCCAGTTCGGCGTCCCCGTCGGCTCCTTTCAGGCGGTGGCCCACCGCTGCGCCGAGATGCTGCGCCACACCGAGAGCGCCCGGTCAACGGCCTATCACGCCGCCTGGGCCGCCGACGCCGAGCCCCAGCGCCTGCCGGAGGCGGCGGCGCTCGCCGCCGCGGCCGCAGCGGCCGGCGGCCGGGAGGTGGCCGCCGGGGCCATCCAGGCCCACGGCGGGATCGGCTTCACCTGGGAGGCCGACGTCCACTGGCTGTACAAGCGGGCGGAGGTCGACCGGGCGCTGCTGGGCGGCGTCAAGCGCCACCATGCCGCGCTGGCCCGGGCGGCGGCCGAGCGGGTGGCCGTGACGGCGGGCTGAGCGCCCCCCGGGGCTGGCCGTGACCCCTGCCGGCGGGGTCTGGGTCGACGACGGCGGTGATGGGGAGCCGGGGGCGGGGCGGGGCAAAGCGCCCCCGGTTTGTTCGAAATTCGGATCGCGCCGTGCGATTTCGTCTGTGGTGGCGTATGGCAGCGGTTGTGTTCGAGATCGTCAGCGCGGATGTGAGATTTCGAACGCATCTGAGGAAGCCGACCCTGCCGGGCGTGTTCTCGCCCGCACCCCGCGGGTGGCCGGCGCCGGCGGGCCGATCCGCGGTCCGGAGGAGACGGTCGGCGGCGTGCGTGGGGCGCCCGGCTGACGGGCTGCTTGCAGCGACAGGGATGCGCCGCGGGGCGGCGAACTGCGTCGTGATCGCCAGCCAAGGAGTCACCGCATGAGCCACTTCCATCGCCCGGGCACCCGGCTGCTCAAGGAGCCGGAGCCGTCACAGGAACAGACACGTTCGCCGTTCGCCGATGTTGCCGGCCGGTTCGCCAACTGGATCGCCGGCATGGATCGCGTGTATGAGCCGGACGAGACCGACGACGAGTCAGACCCGCTGCGCGGGCTGGTGCCCGACGTGGACGAGGAGCGCCGGGCCGAGCCGGCGACCGCGGCGGCGACGGCGGCGGCCACGCCGGCGCCGGGACCGAGGCCGGTGGCCGCGGGAGGACCGGCGGCCGCGGCAGGACCGGCGGCCGCGGCGGGACCGTCGAGCTCCGCGTCGCGGTTCCCGGTGGCGCCGCTTGGCTACAACCGGGCCGCCGTCGACGAGCATCTGGAGGAGCTTGAGAGCGAGCTGGGCGAGCTGAGCCGTGAGCTGGCGGAGCTGCGCTCCCAGCACGAGGCGCCGATGTCGGTGACCGAGGAGCTGGAGCGCATCGGCGAGCAGACGGCGTCGATTCTCGTCGTCGCCCATGACAAGGCGAGCGAGACGACGCGCCGGGCGCAGGAGCAGGCCGAGCGGTGCATCGCCGATGCCGCGGCCAACGCGGTGGCGATCACCGAGGAGGCCAAGCAGCGCCTGCGTGAGCTTGACAACGAGACCGATTCGGTGTGGCGGGAGCGCGAGCGCCTGCTGGAGGACGTGCGCGCGGTGTCGGCGGCGCTGGCCGCGCTCGCCGACCAGGCGTCCGAGCGGTTCCCCGCCGCCGAGCCGGCGGCGACCAGCGCATTCCCGGCCGTCGCCGGACGGGCGCCGCGCGCCGCCGTGTCCGGCGTGTTTGAGCGTGAGGCGACGCGCCCCTTCACCCCGGTGGAGGAGGCTGAGGCCGGCGGGCAGCGGGCCGCCGCCGGCGACGGCGTGGCCGAGGTCCCGGACGGGGAAGCCGCGGAGCCGGGCGCCCTGCCCGGTGCCGACCCCGGCGACACCGCCAGCTGGCTGGCCGGGTTCGAGCCGCCAGAGCCGGCCGAGGACGACTGATCGCCCCTGCCTGAGATCCGGCGGCGCCGCCCGGCCCGGGGGCGGGTGGCCACCTATCCTTGGGGTGCGATGGCCGTCGCCGCCGGCTCTCAGGACACGACTGCGCATCCGGGCGCGGCATCGCGCCCGGCCCGGCGGGACTCGACGTGGTGGCTGCTGGGGCTCGTCATCGCGCTGGGGATCGTCGTCCGCTTCCCCACGCTCAACCAGCAGAGCTTCTGGTACGACGAGGCGGCGACGTGGCGGATCGTCGCCCACGGCCTGGGGCACGTGTTCGCGACCGTTCCCCAGACCGAGTCGACCCCACCGCTGTACTACGTGCTGCTGTGGGTGTGGTCGCGCGTGTTCGGCATCGGCGAGGTGGGGCTGCGCTCCTTCTCGGCGGTGTGCAGCACGCTCACCATCCCGGTCGTCTGGCTGATCGGCCGCC
The DNA here is from genome assembly GCA_035702755.1 of Solirubrobacteraceae bacterium. Classification (GTDB taxonomy): domain Bacteria; phylum Actinomycetota; class Thermoleophilia; order Solirubrobacterales; family Solirubrobacteraceae; genus Palsa-465. Next base: position 22,361 of record DASSZQ010000171.1, read on the forward strand.
GTCTCGTCTCTGACCGCGCCGGGCTGATCGCCGCGCTGCTGACGGCGGTCAACCCGCTGCTGTTCTGGTACGCGCAGGAGGCGCGCGCCTACTCGCTGCTGCTCCTCTTCTCCGCGGTCGCGCTGCTGGCGTTCGTCGGTGTCCTGCAGGCGCCGACGCGGGGACGGGTGCTCGTCTGGAGCCTCGCCTCGGCTCTTGCCCTCGCCACCCATTACTACGCCGCGGTCATGATCGTCGCCGAGGGTGCGTATCTGGCGATCGCGCTGGGGCGCCGCCGCCTGCTGACGCCGGATCGGATCGCGCTCGGCGCCGGGCCGGTCCTCGCCGTGGGCGCCGCCCTGGCTCCGCTGCTCGTCTCCCAGAACAATGGCCGCGCGAGCTACATCGCCACCCAGGAGGGATCGCTTCCCTACCGGATCGTCGAGCTGGCCAAGGAGGACATCATCGGCCAGGGCCAGCCGGAGAAGGTGCTGCTCACCGCGCTGGGCGCCGCCTTCGTGCTCGGCGCGCTCTGGCTGCTCCTCACCAAAACCGGCCCCCGCTCCCGGCGGGCAGCGCTGACGATGGCCACCGTTGGCGCCGGTGGCGTGGCGATCGCGATCGTGATCTCGCTCCTCGCCACCGACTACTTCGACACGCGCAACCTGATGGCGACCTGGCCGCCCCTGCTGCTTGTCGTCGCCATCGGCCTGGCCGCCGCGCGCGCCCGGCGGGTGGGGGCGCTGCTCACCGCCGGGCTCGTGGTGCTCAGCCTGGTGTGCGTGTGGAACATCGTCAGCATCCCGCGCTTCCAGCGTCCCAACTGGCGCGGGGCCGTGCAGGCGATGGGCTCTGGGCCCACCCCCCGGGCGATCGTCACCGACCTCCAGAGCGAGATCCCGCTGACGCCGTACCTGCGCCGCCTGGCCGTCTACCCGGCCGCCGGGGAGCCCGTGCGAGAGGTCGACCTCATCTGGCTGTGGCGCGCGTCCCAGTGGGGGCCCCTGGGTCCGATCACCCCGCGGCCCCTGGCCGGCTTTGCGCCGCCGCAGGTCATCCGCACCAGCTCCTACGTCGTGCTGCGCTACCGGGCGGCGAGGCCCCAGCCGGAGTCGGCGGCCACGCTCAACGCGCTGTACCCCCTCGCATCGCGGGCGCTGACGCTCGTGCAGCCAGCGGCGCGCTGAACCCGGCGCCGGCAGCGGCCGGCGGCTCCGCCCGTGCACAACTAAGGGGAGGATAAGAGCGCAAAATCGATACAAAAGCGGCTCAAGCTCGGTGCCCGGGACGCCGACAAGATCCGGTAGATGCGACGGTCGAGCCGATCGACCGGCTCCGCCTCGGCGAAGCCAGAGCGCCGCGCGGATGACGCGGCCGTCGACGCACGCCCCGGCCCCGGGTCGTCGCCGGACGACGGGGACGCGGACGTGGACGCACACCGGGGGCCCCCCGGTTCGTCTCCGGACCCGGCGCGGCCCGCCCCGTCACTTGAGGCCGAGCTGCGGCGCAGCACCCAGCGGTTCGCCGACGTCCAGGAGCTCGCCCGCGTCGGTTGGTGGGAACGGGACACGTCGGCGCCGAGCGCGGAGTGGAGCGACGAGCTGTGCCGCATCTTCGGCCTGCCCCCGGGCTTCTCCCCGGCCTTTGAGGAGTTCCTGGTGCTCGTGCATCCGGACGACCGCGCCGCGGTCACCGAGCATCTGCGCCGGGCCCGCGAGGGCGAGCGGGGCGAGGCCGTCTACCGGATCGTTCGCCCGGACGGGTCGATCCGCCGGGTGGAGAGCCGGGCCCACGGCCGGCGCGACGCCGCCGGCGAGCTCTCCTGCATCTTCGGGACGATCCAGGATGTGACCGAGCGTCACGAGGTTGAGCGGGCGCGCCGCGAGGCCCAGGAGATGTTTGAGGCGTCGTTCGCCCACGCTCCGATCGGCATGGCGCTGCTCGGCCTCGACGGGAGCTGGCTGAAGGTCAATGCCGCCGCCTGCGCGATCTCCGGACGTACGGAGGAGGAGCTGCTGGCGCGCTCCTGGCGCGAGATCACCCACCCGGAGGACCGCGACCTAGATCAGGTCCAGATCGAGATGCTCCTGGAGGGTGAGATCTCCGGCTACCAGATCGAGCGCCGGTACCTGACGCCGGCCGGCGAGATCGTGTGGGCGCTGGTGTCGGTCTCGCTGGTGCGCGACATCAACGGGGCGCCCCGGCATTTCATCTCCCAGATCGAGGACATCAGCTCGCGCAAGCGCGCCGAGCGCCAGCTGCAGGAGGCCGAGGCCGAGGCCCGGGCCGAGCGCGACCACGCCACCGCGATCATCACCGCCATGGGCGAGGGCTACGCGCTGACGATGGACGGGGAGATCAAGGCGGTCAACGACGCCCTGTGCGTCCTCACCGGTTTCTCCGCCGCCGAGCTCGTCGGCGCGCGGCCGCCGTACCCGTTCTGGCCCCCGGAGTCCTTGGAGGAGATCAACCGCGCCCACGCCGCCGTGCTCGCCGGAAACGGCGGCACCCACGAGGTGACGCTCATGCGCGCCGACGGTGAGCGCTTTGAGGCCGAGGTGACGACCCGCGCCGCCCGGATCCAGGACGGCCGCGCCCTCGGCTTCGTCAACACCATCCGCGATGTCAGCGTCCAGAACCGCCACCAGCGGGAGCTTGAGCGCCTGGCTCGCACCGACAGCCTCACCCGCCTGGCCAACCGCCACGTGCTCCAGGAGGCGCTCACCCGGGAGGCGGCACGGCGCAGCGACGGCAGCGTCCAGCTGGCGCTGGTCCTGCTCGACCTCGACGAGTTCAAGCAGATCAACGACCGCTTCGGCCACCCCGCCGGCGACGCCGTCCTGGTGGAGGTGGCCCGGCGCCTGGAGCGGACGGTGCGCGCCGGCGAGGTCCTCGCGCGCGTCGGCGGGGAGGAGTTCGCCTGGTTGCTCCCGGCCTCGAACGCCGACGAGGCGGTCGCCGCCGCCGACCGCGCGCGGGCGGCGATCGCGTCGCGACCGTTTGGGCGCGCCGGGACGCTGACGATGTCGGCCGGCGTGGGCCTGGTCGGCACCCCGTGCGACGGCGACTTCCTGTACCGGATGGCCGACCGCGCGCTGTATGAGGCCAAGCAGCGCGGCCGCAACCGCACCTGCTGTCACGGTGGCCCGGGGGCCCGCCCCGGGGGCCTGGCGCTGATCAGAGAGTCCGCCGGCGACGCGTCTGACCCGCTCGGGCTCGACGCCATCGCCTGATCGGACCCGCGGTCCGGCACCGCCGGAGCGGTCGCCACACCGGGAGGGATGCGGCCCAGACGGTTATTGAGCCACTACGCTCGCCTCGGTGGCCTGACGATGACCGTTTCTCGCACGTTGAGATCGACCTGGCTGTGGGCGGCGCTCGGCCTGGTCGGCTCGCTCCTGATCGCCTATGCCTCCCCGCGCGCGGTGCCGGACCCGGCCGTCCACTGGTGGTATGTGCCGGCGGTGCCGGCCGGGCGGGGGGTGAGCCTGGGGCTCGTCTATGCCGGGATGGCGGCGCTGAGCGCCGGCTGGCTGGGGCTCGGCCGGTCGCTGCCGTCCCGGCGGGGACTGCTCCTCATCGCCGCCGCCTGGGCCCTGCCGCTGGCGCTGGCGCCGCCGCTGTTCAGCCGCGACGTCTACAGCTATCTCGCCCAGGGGACGATCCTCCACCTGGGCCACAGCCCGTACCACAGCGCCCCGGAGGTGCTCGCCGGGCTGGGGCGCCCGCGGGTCCTTGACGCGGTTTCGCCCTTCTGGCGGGGCACGACGGCCCCGTACGGACCGCTGTTTCTGGGGCTGGTGAGCCTCATCGTCGGCGGTGTCGGCTCGCGTCTGGTGGCCGGCGTTCTGCTCATCCGCCTCGTCGAGCTGATCGGCGTCGTCCTGCTGGCGAGCGCGGTGCCGCGCCTCACCCGGGCGCTTGGCACCGACACGCGCCGCGGCCTGTGGCTGGCCCTGCTCAGCCCGCTGATGATGCTCCAGCTCATCTCCGCCGGGCACAACGACGTGCTCATGGTGGGCCTGATGGCGGCCGGGGTGGCCATCGCGCTGGCCGGCCGCCCCCTGACGGGCATCGCGCTGTGCGCACTGGCGGCGACGGTCAAGGTGCCGGCGCTGGCCGGCGTCCTGTTCATCGCCGCGGCCTGGGCCCGGGCCGAGACCAGCCGGGCGCAGCGAACGCGGTTTCTCCTGGCCGCGGGGGCGATCACGATCGCGGTGCTCGGCGCCGTCACCGCGCTCACCGGCGCCGGCGTTGACTGGCTGTCGACCTCGCTGTTCTCCACCCCGGCCAAGGTGCGGCTGGCCCTCACCCCGGCCACGGCGGTCGGCTACACCATCGCCTCGTTGCTGCGCGACGCCGGCGTGACGACCACCGGCCGCGGTCTGGAGGGGGCGCTGGGACTCGTCGCCACCGGGCTGACGGCGCTGGCCGGGCTGGTGATGCTGTGGCGGGTGCGCGTCGTGACCATGGTGGCGTCGCTGGGCGCCTTTCTGTTGCTGGCCGCCGTGGCCGGGCCGGCCCTGTGGCCGTGGTATCTGGAGTGGGGACTGGCGCTCATCGCCGCGGTCCGGTGGGCCCAGCGGTCTGCGCTGCTGCCCGCGGCGATCGTCGTCGCCGCCTTCGTCGTCAAGCCCAACGGAATCCTGGGGCTGCCGCGGCCGACCGCTCCGGCGGTGCTCGCCGTCTACGCGGCGGCCGGGCTGGCGATCTGGATCGGCCACCGCCGCCGGGCGATCGGCGGCGACCGGCAGCCGCCGGCCTCCGGCGCGGGCAGCGGCGACACGGCGCCCGCCGCCATGACCTCCACCGCGTCCTCGGCGCTGACCGGCGGCTGATCGGCGCCCGTGGCCACCCCGGTTCTCAGGCGACGCCCCGTCCTCGCGCCCGCCCCGGCGCGCGGGGTCTCGCCGTGGCGCGAGCGGGCGGCGATCGCCATCCCGGCGCTGCTGGCCACGGTTCTCTCCTTCCTGCACATAGGCGGACGCAGCCTCGGCTTTGACGAGGGCGCGACGGTGTCGATCGCCTCCCAGCACGGCGCCGCGCTGTGGGCCGGCATCGCCCACGACGGGGGCAACATGTCCGGCTTCTACCTGCTCCTCCACGGGCTCATCGGCGTCTTTGGCAACGGCCTGCTGGTGCTCCGCGTCGTGCCGGCCGTGGCCGTCGTGGCCACCGTGGCCCTGATCGCCGCCATCGGCCGCCGGCTGTTCGATGCGCTGGTGGGGCTGGTCGCCGGCGTGCTGGCGGCGGTCAGCCTGCCGCTCATCTACTGGGGCCAGACGGCGCGTGGCTACGCCCCCATGGTGGCCTTTGTGTGCGCCGCCTACCTGGCGTTCATCGCGATGGCCGACGCGCCGGCGGACGGCGCGCCCCGGTGGCGTCCGTGGCTCGGCTATGTCCTGGCGATGACGGCCGCCATGTACTGCAGCTTCGTCGCCGTCCTCGTCGTCCCGGGGCAGCTGCTCGTCCTCGCCCATCGCCGCGGGGCCTGGCGGCGGGTCGCGGGCGCCCTGGCGGTCATCGCGCTGGGCTGCATCCCGCTCGCCGTGCTCGCCGTCCGCCGCGGCTCCGGCCAGCTGTTCTGGGTCACGCCGCCGACCAAGATGGTCGACACCCAGGTGCTCCAGTCGCTGACCTCGGCCGGGCTGTCGCCGGTGTTTCACCCCACCGGCACGACCTACGTGCTCATGTGGAGCACGGTGGCCGCCGTGGTGGCCCTCGTCGTCGACCTGGCCTGGCGCCATCGCCGCGCCCCGGACGCGTGGGGCCGGGCGCTGGTCCTCTCCTGGTGCGTGCTCCCGGCGGCGATGACGTTTCTCTACTCGCTCGTCTCCCAGCCGATCTTCGTCCCCCGCAACGTCCTCATGTCGACCCCCGCCGTCGCCCTCGCCCTGGCCACGGCGCTGCGCGAGCGCGGCCGGATGCGGGCGCTGGCGGCGGTCGCGCTCGTGGCCCTGCTCGCCGTGCGCTCGCTGCAGCTGGCCCCCAGCTACGGGGTCTCCCCGGAGCCGTGGGCTGCGGTCACCCATGAGGTGCTGGCCCAGTCGCGACCGGGCGACTGCGTCACCTTCTATCCCGAGGACGCCCGGATGGCGTTCCAGTACTACGTCGGCACCGGAGCCGCCGCCGACCGGCGCGCCCCCCGCTCCATCCTGCCCGTCATCCGCTGGGGCGTCGTCAAGCCGTTCGTCGAGAACTACGCCACGCTCACCCTGCCCCAGATCGCCCGGCGGGCGGCCACCTGCCGGCGGATGTGGTTCATCTCCAGCCACGAGGGGCAGCCGAACGGCCCGCTGGTCTCCCGCATGCACCGCGCCCGGTACTTCCGGCTCGACGTCGCGCTGGAGCGGCTGTTCGGCCTGGCGCCGGTGCAGAAGCACGGGTACGCCAGCATCATCCATGTCCAGCTGCTGCCCGGGCGGCGGGGGTAGGACCGCAGCGCAACCCGAGGTGGGGCAGGACGACTCGCCCGGGATCGACCGCGGCGGTGACGGGCGTGCCCCCCGCGGCCGCCGGGGTCGCCTGCTGGGAGTCGGCGTCGGTGGGGTGTGGGTCGACGACGGTGATGACGGGAGCCCGGGGCGGGTGCGGAGCGTCGGTTTTGTGCGAAATCAGGATCGCGCCGCGCGATTTCGCCCGTGAGTGGCCTATGGCAGCGGTTTCGTTCCAGATCGTCAGCCCCAATCCGCATTTCGAACAGACGTGCCCCCCAGCAGCCGGCGCCCGCCGCCCGGGCCCCGGCCGGCGCCCCGTCACCGCTGCCGTGAATCGCTCCGCCGCGCCCATCCCCGGATGGGCACTGACCCACGGCAGAGCGGCCCGCCGCCGTCATGCGACAGCCTCCCATAGGCGGCTTTCAGAAGACGCTCGTCGCCGCGGGCGGAGCCGCAACGGCTGGCGGGAACCCTACGGCCGCAGCGTCAGGCCGTAGAACGTCAGCAGGCTCAGTCCGACGAACAGGCCTCCGTTGACCCAGGCGATCACGCGGAACCACCGGCCGCGGGCGTAGCGGGCGATGACGATCAGCGCCGGGAAGGCGGTGATGAGCATCCGCGGGTTGGGCGGGACGTTGGAGGAGGTGAACGCGAGGAAGCTGATCAGCGCCGTCCACACCAGCGCGGGCACCGAGATCTCCCGCCGGCGAAACCACACGAGCACCAGCTCGATCGTCAGGATGACCGCACCGAGGAGGCCGATGACGTAGTTGAGATTGATCGTCGGCTCGTCGAAGTGGCTGAAGGAGACCTGGTTGCCGAGCTTCTGGGCGACATGGACGAGCGCGAGCAGGCTGGTGGACTCGCTCCAGCCGTGATGCTGGGCGATGTAGTTGGCAAACGGCGTGCCCGTCCACAGCCAGAGGAAGAGCATGAAGCCGGCCATGCCGGTCACCGACAGGATGGGCGCGACGAGGCTGCGGTAGCCCTCCCGGGCCCGCCAGCCGCGGCGGCGGATCTCCAACACGGCGGCGACGAGGCACACCGGCGCCAGCATCAGGCCCACCGGCTGCACGGCGGTTCCGAACCCGGCGAGGATCCCGGCCAGCAGCCACCGCCGCCGCTCCAGGGCGTAGATGCACCCCAGCGCCAGGGGCATGAGCAGCCCCTCGGAGTAGACCATGGAGAAGACGACGGCCCCCGGGAACAGGACGAACAGGATCGTGGCCCGGCGGGCCGTGTCGCGGTCCCACCAGCCCTCGGCCAGCCGGTGGACGAGGATGGTGGCGATCAGGCCGCCGGCGCCGGAGACGATCACGCCGGCGATGCTGGAGAAGAGGATGAGGTGGCTGGGGGACAGCGGCAGGAGCACGTGCTCCACCGCCCAGATCGAGATCGGGAACAGCGGGAAGAAGCCGAGCGTCGTCTGCCCGTAGGAGACGTGGGCGGGGTAGCCCTTGTTGGCGAGCTCGCGGTACCAGAAGCCGTCCCAGTTGGTCAGCTCGTTCTGGAACGGGTTGTGGCCGAACCGGCCCTGGACGTAGGCGGCGACGAGCAGCAGGATCCGGGCCGCGATGTAGATGACGGCGATCCACAGCAGCTCCTGGCGAACCGCGACATCCAGCCGGGCGCGGACGCGCGTCCGGGTCCGCGCCCGCCACAGCGGACGGTCGAGCGCGGTGGCACCGGAGCCGGAAATTTCGAGCTCCTCAAAACCGGGTAGGGCTAGCCCATCGTCCCGGAGCGGCTCGGCTGACTCAGAAGCGGTCTCCACGGCGGGCGAGTTTATGAAGCTGAAGGTAAGGAAGTCATATGTCGCTACCCATCTACCAGGGGGGACGCCTTATGAATCGAACCGCATACCGCCCTGCAATGGAGGTCCCGCAGCCCGGCGAGCCCAGCACGCCGATCATCCCGGACGCCCCGGTCCCTCCGGCCGATCCGGATCCCGGTACCCCGGCCGACCCGGAGCGGCCCGCCACCGTCCCGGACCCGGATGAACCGGCCACGCCGGCGGTGCCGGAGCCTGATCCGGGTTCCGCGCCGGCGGCAGGCACAGACCGGGACCGGTCACCCCACCGGCTCCAGGCGGACGGTGCCGTGCCAGTTGAACGTGTCGTTGCAGACGGCGGGGTCGCCCTGGCAGGGACTGGCCGCCAGTGGGTGGCTCTGCGCGCCTGAGTTGCCCGGCCATGACACCCTGACCGGCGCGTAGGGGTTGGCGGGGAGCCGGCCGCCGAGGAGTCCCAGTGGACGAGCGTCGGCGCCCGCGGCGCCGCTCTCCCACAGCGACGGACCGAGGGGGTAGTCGCTGGGGTCACAGGCCCCGGTGTCGGCCGCCCGCAGCGGGACGCCCACCTCAAGGCCGCGCCCGGTGGGGAGCGTGAGCGCTCCCGCGGGGTCGCTGCCCCCGGCGTGAAACGTCCTGGTGCACGTGGAGGTCACCGGGCCGCGGTTGCAGCCGAGGTCCTGGAAGGTGTGCGTCAGCCGCTCGACGGCGGTCAGCCGGGAGTGCCGGGCGTCGAACATGACCGCGGGCACGAGCGCGGGCCCCTGGGGGCTGCGCGTGGCCGCGAGCAGGGTGTCGAGGTTGACGATGTAGCGGATCGTCCAGGACATGGGGCGCACCGTGACCGTCTCCTGATCGGAGAACCCGCCGGCCCCGGCGCAGTCGCTGCGGTAGGCCTGGTCATAGGTGATCGACTCAGATCCGGAGCCGGTGAACACGACGGCCACCCGGAAGGCACGCGACAGATCCGCCCGCACGCCCCCGGGCGGGGAGGCGGGGCGCTCCCGGCCGCCCACCCGCTCGTAGTAGGTGCTGGTCAGGCGCACTGCCCGGGCGTGGGGGCCGGTGCGGCCGGCGGGCTGGGGCAGCGCGGCGCGGACGACGGCCCACGCCGGGTTGACGGTGGAGGTGCGGATCGAGGCGATGAGCTGCGTGCGATGCGCCTTCGTGGCCTCAAAGGCGCGGCGGACCGCCGCCTGCTCCGCGCCGCCGGCCAGCCGCGCGGCGCTCGCCGGTGCGGGCGCGGCGAGAACCGCGACAACGGCGACGGCGAGCGGCACGAGGACCGCGGCCACCGGCGCCACACTGAGACGGCGCGCGCTCATGCATCGTTCACAGTAGAGGGTCGGCAGGACTCCAGAGCCGCCAGGATCGCGTCGGCGAGCAGCTGGGGATCGCGTTGGGGGAGCATGTGCCCGGCGTGCTCGGAGACGAGGAGCTGGGCGCCGGGGATCTGCTCGGCCAGCTCGCGGGCCGCCTGCGTCGGCACGATCCGGTCGCCGGCCCCGGCGACGATCGTCGTCGGGGCCGAGATCGAGCCCAGCTGCGCCTCCAGGCGCGGGAGGTCACGGACGAGCGCGCGCTGCTCGGTGGCGTAGGCGCGCCAGGCACCGGGCCGAAGCGCCGCCCGCCGCAGGAAGGCGAGGTAACTCTCGTCGATCCCGGTCATGGCGGCGATGCGCCGGCGCACCCCCGGAACCGTGAGGGCGAGCCCCACCCCGGCCATGGTCAGGCTGCCGGCCACCTCGCCGGCCACGGGTGCGGCCAGCCAGCGATCGACCGGGTACAGGGCGGCCTGGTTGGCCGCCGGCGCCGCCAGGACGAGCGCCGCCACCCGGTCCGGGGCCGCGGCGGCCAGCCACGCGGCGATGGCGCCGCCCAGGCTGTGGCCGACGACGACGGCCTGCGCCAGCCCGCGCGCATCCAGCGCAGCCAGCGCCGCCCGCGCGTTGCCCTCCAGGTCCCTGGCCGCGGTGGCTCCGTCCCAGCCGGGACGGTCGATGGCGACGGTGACCGCGCGGCCACGCAGATGGTCGACCACCCGGTCCCAATCGGCGGCGCCGCCGGGCTGGCCGTGGAGCAGCAGGACCGCGGGTGCGGTCGCCAGCTGAGCCGAGGCGCTAGGCGGCTGCGCCCGGGGGGCCACCGCGGGGATTTTCGCCGACCGCTTGCCCATCCCGTCCGACGTAGCCCTCCTTGCCGCCGGCGACGACGATAACCGCGTCCTCGGAGCCGACATTGCGCACTCCCCGGTGGGTGGCCGCATCGACGCGGGCGCAGCCGCCGGGACCCAGCACGTGGGCCGTGCCGTCGCCGAAACGGAACTCCACCTCCCCGCGGTGCACGAAGTACGTCTCCTCCTGTTCGTCGTGGTAATGGACGCCGGAGGCGTAGCCGGGCGGCAGGACGAGCGCGTTGATGCCAAAGGCGGTCACGCCGAGCTCGCGGCGGATCTTGCGAAACCCGGGACCGTCGCCCATCTCGTCCAGGTTCGCGACCGCGTAACCGTTTCCGTGTCTGACCTCGCCCATTGGCCCGTTTGCATGCTATCTGCCAGCCCCGCCGGGGGCATGCTGGTGGCTGAGGCGAGGGGTCATACTAGGACCGTGACGTCAGGGCTTCTATCCGAGGCGCTCGCGCCGCTTCGCGCGGATCCGACCCGTACCGCGGTCATGCTCGACATCGACGGCACGCTGGCGCCGATCGTCGACAACGCCGCCGACGCCCACGTCCCGGAGACGACGCGCCAGCTGATGATCGCCGTGGCCCGGACCTACGGCCTGGTCGCCTGCATCAGCGGCCGCCGGGCCGCCGACGCCCGGGCGATGGTCTCGATCGGCTCAATCAGCTATGTCGGCTCCCACGGCATCGAGTTGCTGCGCTCCGGATGGACCGAGGCGCAGCTGGATCCCGACGCCGCCGACTGGGTTCGTCGCATCCAGGAGTTCGGCCGGGAGGCCGACACCGCCGACGCCCGCAAGCGACGCGTGCGCCTGGAGGACAAGGGCGCGATCGTCGCCTTCCACTGGCGCGGAGCCCGCGACGAGGAAGCCGCGCGGGCGGCGGTCGACGCGATTGCCGAGCGCGCCCAGGCCGCCGGGCTGCGCACCCACTGGGGGCGCAAGGTGCTGGAGGTGCGCCCGCCGATCCGCATCGACAAGGGTGCCGGCGTCAACCGGCTGCTCAGCGAGGTGGGGCCTGACATCGTGGCCGCTCTCTACATCGGCGACGACACCACCGACCTGGACGCGTTTCGCGCGCTCGGCGAGCTGGTGGAGAACGGGCGGCTGGCGCGGGCGGTCCGAGTCGGCGTTCGCTCCGACGAGGGGCCGTCCCAGCTCACCGACGAGGCCGACATCGTGGTCGACGGCCCGGAGGGCGTCCGCCAGTTGCTGGCAATGCTCAGCGGCGACTGACCCCCGGTGCGGTTCGCCGACTTCCTGCGCACCACGGTTCTCATCAGCGCCGCTGCGGCGAGCGCGCTGGCTGCCGTGACCCTGGCCCGCGCCGTGAGCGCGGAGGACAACCTGGTGGTGCCCGTCGCCGCCGGCTGGTGGGTCCTGTCGGCTCTCGCCGGCCTGTGGCTGGGCCGCCGCGGCGAGACCTCACCGCCGATCGCGTCGCTGTTGGCCAGTGCCCGGACCCAGGCCTCGCTGCCGGAGGTCAACCCCTCGCGTACCGTGCTCAACCGGCTGTGGCCGCTGCTGATCTCGACCCTGGGGGCCGGCGTCCTGGGCGTCATCCTGCCCCAGGTCTCCGGGATCGCCGCCGGCTTTCCCATCATCTGGGCGCTGGCCTGGCGGCGCCAGGCGGCAGCGGTGACGGCGATCGAGCAGCGGGACGGCGCCCGCTTCTACGTGGAGCAGACCTCGCCGCTGAAGCCGATCCGGCTCGTGCGCACCCCGGGCTTTCGCACCAATCTGCCGGAGCTCAACGGCGCGTCCTCGTCCCGGCCGGCCCGGCCGCGCGCCTGACGGTGACCGCGCCGGCCACGCGTCTGACCGTGGCCGGGGAGGCCGGCGGGCCGGTGCTGCTCGTCTCGGTCGGCGCCACCCCCGGCTGGCGCTCCGCTGCCCGCGAACTTGCCGGGGCGTTTGAACGGGCGGGCGCGCCGGTGGTGACCGTCGACACCGGACCGGTGCGCGACGTGCGCACGTTCATGCTCACCGACCTCGTCCAGGCGGTCGCCGCCCGCCGCGCCGCGCTTGACGCGATCGCTCGCGTGCGCCCGGCGGCGATCGTCTACTGCTCAATGACGGCGGCGCTGCTGTGGCCGCGCCCGGGCGCGATCTGGCTGGACACGCTCGCCGCCGAGAACCGGCCGGGGCGCCCCGGGGTCTGGCAACGCATCGTCGAGCGCCGCCGGGCGGCGCCGGCGCCGCTGCT
>DASSZQ010000279.1:0-2695 GCA_035702755.1 Solirubrobacteraceae bacterium
TGGCGCGTGCTGGCCGACGTGGAGCCGGCGCCGGTGGCCCCGCTGCAGCTGCCGACGAGCCAGGATGAGGTGATGACCGCCCGGCGCTTTGCCCGGGCGCGGTTTGAGGCCGCCGGCACCGATCTTGCGCTTGATCTCTACCTCCTTGAGGGCTACGGCGGCGGCCTGTTTCTCCCGTTCGCCGACGCCACCACCGGCCAGGAGACCTACGGCGCGGGCCGGTACCTGCTCGACACCGTCAAAGGGGCGGACCTGGGACTCCAGGACGGCCGGCTGGTGCTGGACTTCAACTTCGCCTATCAGCCGTCGTGCTCGTATGACTCCCGCTGGATGTGTCCGCTGACCCCACCCGCCAACCGCCTGCCGGTGCCGGTCCGCGCTGGCGAGCGGCTCGGAGCGTAGATATTCTGCCGGCATGGATCTCGGCGCGCCGATCTCCTATGAGGTGCTGGAGCGGGGGACGCCGGTGTACAGCGCCGACGGCGAGCAGATCGGGAAGGTCAGTCACGTCCTCGCGGCCGAGGACGAAGACGTCTTCGACGGCGTGGTGATCGGCGAGCACCTGTTCGGCTCCGAGCATCGCTTTGCCGACGCCGAGGAGATCGATGCGATCTACGAAAAGGGCGTGGTGCTCACGCTCCGGCGTGACGAGTGCGAGCGGCTGCCCAAGCCGTCGGCCAACCCCGCGGTCATGCGCGACGACCCCGCCGAGTCACGGGCGGACGTCCGCCACGAGAAGCTGAGGCGCGCCTGGGACCTGATCTCAGGCGACTACTAGAACGTCAGTCCCCTTCCTCTGAGCGCCACGGAGGCTGCGGAGGCGCAGCGTCAAGCGTTCGGCGCAGGAGCGTCAGCAGCTGACGGCGATCGCCGGCGCTGAGCCCGCCGAGCACCTCGTCCTCGACCTGGATGGCGAGTCGTCTGGCCCGCTCCAGCGCCCGGCGACCCTTGGGCGTAATCGCCACCTCCCAGGCCCGGCGATCGCCGGGACGCCGTCGCCGCTGCACCAGCCCCGGGTCCTCGAGCTCGTTGATCAACCTGACCATGGCGCTGGGATCGATGCCCATGTCCGTGCTCAGCTGCTGCTGGATCACCCCGGCACGGGCCCCGAGCACGTTGAGCAGAGCGAACGACGCCGGCGTGAGACCGATCGTGACCAGGCGCTCGGCCGTTCGCGTGTGGGAGGCCCGCCAGAGACGAAAGAAGAGCTGACCGGCGAACTCGGTCACTTCGTCGCCGGCTGGGGCGCCTTCCGTCATTGGGCAAGCTTGACAGATTCCATGGATTGCGACAATGGTTGACAGCGTCCATGATTGCGCGTTACCATGATTGCTCCATCCGGCGCCCATACCGCGGACCGGTCACCACCATCAGGAGGCGTTCTCCATGAGCCCCACCAAGACCCGGCAGGCGGCTGCACCAAGCACCGCCCCCAGGACCACCCGCTCCAGCGGCTTCACCGACGAGGAAAAGGCCGCGATGAAGGACCGCGCCAAGGAGCTGAAGGCGGCCGGCCGCCGCAGCCGGCAGGCGAGCGATGCCGACGGCGAGAGCGACGTGCTGGCCAAGATCGCGGAGATGCAGGAGCCGGACCGGGTGATGGCCGAGCGCCTCCACGCGCTCATGAAGAGCACCGCGCCGGAGCTGTCGCCCCGCACGTGGTACGGGATGCCGGCGTACGCCAAGGACGGCAACGTGCTCTGCTTCTTCAAGTGCGCTGCAAAGTTCAAGAGCCGGTACGCGACGCTGGGGTTCAGCGACAAGGCCAACCTCGACGACGGCGCCATGTGGCCCACGGACTTCGCCCTGAAGGAGCTCAACGCCGCCACCGAGGCCCGGATCCGCGAGCTGGTGCGCAGAGCCATCAGCTGATCCGCCATCCCGCCGGCGAGGATTTAGGGAGGGTGGGCCCTCCGCCGTGGTCCCCCGGTCGGCGCACGACGGCGGCGCGAACGACGGCAGGGTCCGGGAGCGTCGGCCTCGTACGAAATCCGGTTCGGCGTCTGTGGATTTCGTCCCTGGAGCGCGATAGGTAACCGGAACGTTCGAGATCCGCGGCCGCGATCCGGATCTCGAACGATTCAGACCCCCGCACCCCCGTTCTCGCCGACGGCGAATCCGGAGGGGTATCTGGATACGCCCACAGGGGGGCGCCTGACTGCGGCGGGACGGTCGGCGGTCGTTTGGATGACCGCGTCGTTCAATATAATGACCGCCATGAACGACGCGGCGCTTGAAGTCGTCGCCCGCAACGTCCGCGCCGCCCGCACCGCCGGCGGCCTGTCGCTGGACGCGCTCGCCGGGCGAGCCGAGGTGAGCAAGGGCGCGCTGGTGGCGTTGGAGGGAGCGCGCGGCAACCCGAATCTGACCACGCTGGTGCGCCTGGCCGACGCGCTGGGCCGGTCGGTGTCCTCGCTGATGGAGGACGCGCGGGAGGCACCGATGGTCGTCGTCGATGCCGCCGAGGTGGCCCCGCTGTGGACAGGCCCGGCAGGCGGCACCGCGCGGCTGCTGCTCACCACTCCGCGCCCGTCCCCCGTGGAGGTGTGGCGCTGGCGCCTGTACCCCGGTGAGCGCCACGACAGCCAGGCGCACCCGGACGGGGTCACCGAGACGCTGTCGGTGGTGCGCGGCCAGATGGAGCTTTGGATCGGCGAGAGCAGGCGTCCGCTGCGCGCCGGTACGACGACCGTGT
>DASSZQ010000063.1:0-5322 GCA_035702755.1 Solirubrobacteraceae bacterium
CGCCCGGGAACGGGGTGGGGGAAGCTCTGGGCCGTCTCAGGAGAGTGGGCGGCCTGGCGCGCTCGCTCGTCTGGTTGAGGAGGCGGCCCGGCGGATCACCCGCCTGTCGCCTGTGGAGGCCTTCGCCGTGTCAGCGGCCGACGGGCTCATCATTGACATCCGCTCGCAGGACGCGCGCGCACACCACGGCGTCATCCCCGGCAGTCTGCATATCCCGCGGACGGTGCTCGAGTGGCGGATCGCTCTGGATAGCCCCTGGCGCAACCTGCATGTCGGCGGTCTCGACCAGCGGCTGGTTCTCATCTGCGACCACGGCTACTCATCAATTCTGGCCGCGAGCAACCTCATCCAGCTGGGGTTCCACCGGGCCGCTGACGTCATCGGCGGATTTGAGGCCTGGGACGAGGCGAGGCTGCCAGTCGCTCCGTTCCGTCAGCGGCTCGCGAGGGACTGCGCTCTGCCCGGGACAGGTCCTCCGGAGTAAGCCCCTGCCATCGGCGCCGGCCTGAGTGCCGAGCGTGCGTAACCGGCAGCTTGATCGCTCTCAGACACGGTCACCGGACGATGGGTCCGAGCGGGGTTGAGCGGCTCGCAGTTGGACCCCGGCGCACGGTCGGCTCGACCTCCGGGTGGGCGAACTGCGGTTCGGCGCACAGTTGGGTGTGCGGGACGCGCTGGTCGAAGGCGAACAGGTACCAACCGGTGAGCCTGGCCGGAACTCGGATCGGTTTCGGGCTGTACAGGCAGAACCGGGAGGTCTGCGGGCTGAGGTTGAGGCAGCGCCGGCCGCTCGCCGTCTGACACGCCTCGATGCTGAGCTGATCGCGATCGGACCCTGGGCCGCCCCAGATCGAGCCGCCGGCCCGTTGGCGGACGGGACCGGGCGACCATCCCCCTGACCAGTCGCCCCTGACCGGGCGGGCGAGCGCGCCCACTTGGGCGTGGCCGTCGAGCCGTGGCCGGATCAGCGCAGTGACCGTGCCACGCCAGGTGGTGCTGCGTGCCATGTACGTGTGGCCGCCGCTGCGCGCGATCGCTTTGAAGAAGGTGCCCGGCGGCGTGCGCCCACGGTTCAGCGTCTGGGCGGTGCGGACGAGCTGCCGGACGCCGTGGGTGACGGGCTGGCACCGTGCATCAGCCGGCAGACACATCAGCCAGGTCATCTTCGGATGGGATCCGACGTTCTCGGCGTTGTCCAGAAGAGAGGGGTTACCTGCGCGGTCAAACGCCTGCTGGATCTCAACGCCGCGCGTCGGCGTCAACCGTGGCGTCGCTGCACCCGCGGCGGCGCATCCCGTGACCACGGCCGCCACGAACCCAATCAACAGCGTCGACCGCAGGCTCCTCATCGTGCGGGAACACTACGGCCCGGCGGGCACACCGTCACGGCGCCTCGCCAGGTGGAGCGGGATCGTGCCTTGCTGGAGCCGAAGGAGGCACGAGCTCTCGGTTATCTCCGGTGCCACCGCGATCGAGGAGTGCTGGGATCGTGTCTTTCCGATCGCCCCTGGGTCGGCTGGTTTGCGGTGTCGGAGCGCTTCGGCGCGTGTCAATCTGCCGGTTGCCTAGTGGTGCCCGGATCGCATAGCGTTGTCCGGTCAGCGAGCTTGGAGGTCGCGTCGGTGTCCCGAACGCATCATCTGCCGGACGAACGCGTCCATTTCACGTGGGACGCTGGCAACGAGCCGGTGCTGGAGATCGACTCTGGAGACACCGTCGTGGTGTGGACACGGGACGTCAGCGACAACCAGATCAGCCCGGAGTCCGATGTGAGCGTGATCGCCGGACTTGACTGGGACCGGGTGTATCCGCTGAGCGGCCCGATCGCGGTCCGCGGCGCGGCGCCGGGTGACACGCTGGCGATTGAGGTTCTCGATATCCACACCCAGGGGTGGGGCTGGACGGCCATCCTGCCGGGGCTCGGGCTGCTGTCCGACGATTTCCCGGAGGCGTACTTGCGCGTCTTTGACCTGTCCCACGGCGACGTGGCGTACATGCGCGAGGACATCGCGATTCCGCTCTCGCCGTTCTTTGGGACGATGGGGGTGTGTCCGGCGGGCGCGAGGGCCCAGCCGGTGATGCCGCCCGGCATCTTCGGCGGGAACATGGATACTCGCCAGCTGGTGCGGGGCTCCACCCTGTTCCTGCCCGTCCAAGTGGATCAGGCGCTGTTTTCCTGCGGCGACGCGCACGGCGCTCAGGGTGACGGTGAAGTGTGCGTGACCGGGCTGGAGGCGCCGATGTTCGCCTCGCTGCGCTTCACGCTCGAGAAGGGGCGGGCGATCCCGGCCCCGCAGTACCGGACTCCAGCGCCGCTGACCCCGCGAGTGGACTCGGCGCCGTTCTACGCAACCACCGGTGTGGGGGGCGACCTCTACGCAGCGGCGCAGGATGCCGTGCGAGCCATGGTGGAACACATCTCGAACCGCTACAAGCTCGGGCGCGAGGACTCCTACCTGCTGTGCAGCCTTGCGGTCGACCTCAAGATCTCAGAGGTCGTCGATGCCGGTCAGTACATCGTTAGCGCGCTGCTGCCGGAGGCGATCTTCGCAACCTAGAACCCGAGCAGCTCGATGAGCAACTCGGGCGACGGCATCAGGCCGGCCCGCTCGGCGCCGATCGCGTGGTCCACCAGCGCCGGGGGGCGAGGACCCGGCGCAACCCGTGGGCCACGTCAACAGGCTCGCGTCGGCGCGCCCACATACGTCCGCGGATCGATTCCAGGACGCGGGCGAGCCGCGTTTTGCGACAGAGCCGCCGGGTACCGCACGGATCATGCGAAAAATGGTTGTCACCGAGGCGGGGGACCCGCAGGTCCTGGAACTGCAACAGGCGCCGGACCCGAAGCCCGGCCCGGAGGAGGCGCTCGTCCGCTTGGAGGCGGCGAACGTCAACCCGACGGATCTGGGCGCGCGGCAGGGGACGATGCCCGGCTGCTGATCATCGGCGCGTCCGGGGCGGTCGGCTCATTTGCCGCCCAGCTCGCCGTGCAGCGCGGGATGAAGGTGACCGCTCAGGCCGGCACCGGCGATGACGAGTGGGTGGAGTCGCTCGGAGTGGAGCGTGTGCTGCCGCGTGACGCCGATCTCTCAGCGGTCGAGCCGTTCCCATACGTGCTGGACGTCGTGCCGATCGGCTCCGCAGCGTTTCCGGCCGCCGCCGACGGCGCCACGATCGTGAGTACCCGGCCCGTGGAGGATGAGCCGGGCCGCGGGATCCGCCAGGAGGCGATGCTCATTGAGTGGGATGCCGACGGCCTGCGCGGACTCCTTGACGATGTTGCCGGCGGCCGCCTGCGCACCCGCGTCGACCGCACTGTCCCACTGACCGACGCCGCGGAGGCCCACCGCCTGTCTGATCAGCGCGGCCGCCACGGCAAGATCGTTCTCGTCCCTTAGCACCGCCCCGCGGACACAAACCTGGGTGACCGGCGGCGACCCGCCGCGTCCACGAGCACCATCGACTGCCGCACCATCAAGGACGCCTTTCAACTCAATCGACAGTCTGCGCTGTCGCCGGACGGAGGCACGGGCTGATGGCTCATGCGGCGGGAGCGAGGCACGGGGGGTTTAGGTGCAATACCGTTTAGTTAAGCGGCGAGGATGGTGGTTGCGTCTTCGGGGTGTTTGGTGGGCTTGGGCGGGTTGCGATGCTCGGGGCGTTTGAGCTGGTAGTTGGACATCTTGCGCTTGACGACCCGCGGGTTGGAGCGGAGGCGGCGCGGTGGGAGCAGCTCGAAGAGCAGTTCCTGGGTTGCCTGTTGGTGTGCGTCACTGAGTGCTTCGGGGGGAAAAGCCCGCGTGTGAGGCGGTCGTTCGCCGAGCGGCGCGCAGGGTGCGGGTGAACGACAGGCGGTCGGGGTCGTGGCCGGCGTCTGTCGCGATCGTGTGCATGAGCCAGCGGATGGCGTAGTGCACGCACAGGTAGCCATACATCTCTTGGATTGCGCCGTCGGGTGTCTTGGAACGCAGCACCACGCGCGGTCCGCGTTGGTGGACCTTCAGCTCATCCAGCGCTCCTTCGACTTCCCAGCGCTGAGCGTAGAGCGGCGCGAGCTCATCGCCCGGCGCTTGCTCGGGGTCGAGGATTGTGGTGATGAGCCGGTAGCGGGTGTCGTTGTGCTGGCGGCCGGGATCGTCGAGCTGGTACTCGATCACCCGCGCCGGCTGGCCTTCGCGCTTGGCGCGGCGGTCCTTGACCGGGTAGATGCTTGTCAGATAGGAGCCGTCGGGCAGCGTCTGCTCGCGTGGTAGCCCGACTGTGGACTGCACCCGCCACAGCAGCTGCGCCCCGGTGCTGCGGGCCTTCTGGAAGCGCTCATAGCTGTAGAAGTTGCGATCGGCCAGACACAGCATTCCCACCCCCAGCGATGACCACAGCTCGTCCGCGAGCGTCAGCTCACCGCTCGTGCACGGGCCCAGCGCCACGCGCGTGATCGCGTGCGTGCCGCACTCCGCCAGCGCCACCAGCCGCAGCTGCGGGAACCCGCCGACCCCTTGCCCGCGTCCTGACCCAGGCCGGCCGAAGCGCGCATAATTCGCGGGCGAGTCGGCCACGTCGATGCACGTGCCATCGATCGTCACCAGCCGCAGATCACCGTAGAACGCGCCACGCGTCCGCGCAGTCGCCAGCGGCACCGCCACCTGCTCAAACAGTGCCTGCAACGGCTCCGCGCCCAACCGCGCGCGTGCCTGCGCCAGCGCCCCTTTGGTTGGCACGCTCCACACCGTCTGCCACCCCGACTGCCAGGACAGCCCGTCGACCAGCATCCGGATCACCTCCTCATACGAAGAGGAGCTGTACAACGCTAACCCCAGCACGTAGTACACGACCACTCGCGCCGGCAGCAATCGCTGACGCTGCTCACCGCGCCCCGCCTGCGCCACCACCCGATCCACCAACTCCGGCGGGAAGACCCGCGTCAGCACCCCGATCGAGATGTGATCCGAGAGGCGCTGATCCGTCGCCGGTTTGACCCATCCAGCACGCGGCACGAGCGAGACACTATCCCACCCACCGGACGCTAACTAAACGGTATTGGGCCTAGGCCGGGTCTAGGCCGGGGTGGGCCACAGCGGGGATCTCCCCCGGGCGGTTAGGCCTCGGCGGTGTCCGGTCCGACGGCGATGAGCTTGCTGCCGCGCTTGCGGGCCTCGTCGACCGGCACCTCGGTCTCGACGGTCCAGCCCTGCGAGAAGCCGATCATCGAGATCACGATCAGGGCCAGCTCGGCAGGGATGAGCAGGAGCGTCACCGTCCCCAGCTCACTCGGCGTGAGCCCCTTGCCGCCGAACAGCGTGTGGGGCGGCCCAAACCCGTAGG
>DASSZQ010000070.1:0-2280 GCA_035702755.1 Solirubrobacteraceae bacterium
AGTGCGCCGAGCGGATGAGGACGGCGCCCATCTCCTCGCAGATGGAGTGCAGCGCCCCCGTCAGGACCTGGAGTTCCACAGGGTCGATCACGCGGCCCTCCGCAGATGAATCGTGCCCGTGTCGTCGACCTCGCCGCTCCACCCCGGCGGCACCAGCAGCGTCGACTCCGGCAGCTCAACGACCGAGGGCCCCTCGATGGGGGTGCCGGGCGGAGGCGTGCCACGGAGGACGTGGAGGGTGAGGGGGGTGCCGGCGAGGGTGGCGGGGCGCTGGCCGTGCTGCAGCTCGGCGGCGTCCTCGGCGGCGAGTGTGACGCCGGAGCCGGCGACCGGCGCCGAGACCCGGAGCGTCACCAGCTCAAGCTCCTGCTCAGGGTCGCGGTACCCGTAGCGCTCCTCATGCCGCGCCTCAAAGCCCTCCCGCAGCTCGGCCACGGCCGGGGTCAGCGACGCCGAGACGGCAAGCTCAAACGCCTGGCCGCGGTAGCGCAGCTCATAGACGGCGCGCAGCCGGGCCGCGCTGTCGCCCAGCTGGGCTCGCGCCTGATCGCCGAGCTCGGCCACCAGCCCGGCGACGGCCTCCGCGGTCAGCGCCTCGCCGCTGAGAAAGACGCTGCGCTGAACGTCACGCCGGCGGGGGGAGACGACGAGACCGAGCGCCGCCAGCACCCCGGACGCCCGCGGGCAGACGATCTCATCGATGCTGAGCTCGTCGGCGATGGCGGCGGCGTGCAGCGGCCCCGCGCCGCCGAACGCCAGCAGTGCATACCGGCGCGGATCGACGCCCCGGCGCACGGTCACCACCCGCAGCGCCCGCACCATCTCGGCGTTGGCGACGCGGATGATGCCCTCGGCGCACGCCACCGGGTCCAGATCGAGGGCCTGGGCGAGCCCGGCGATCGCGCGCTCGGAGGCGGCCCGGTCAAGGGAGACGCCGCCCGCCAGCGGGGCATCCGCCGACAGGTAGCCGAGCACGAGGTTGGCGTCGGTGACCGTGGGCTCGCGGCCGCCGCGCCCGTAGCAGGCCGGCCCCGGGTCGGCGCCCGCCGACTGCGGGCCGACGCGCAGCGCGCCGCCGGGGTCGCGCCAGCCGATCGAGCCCCCGCCGGCGCCGACCGTGTGCACCGCCACCATCGGCAGCGCCAGCGGGCGCTGGGCGATCTCCCCGGAGCTCTGCTCCTGCACGGCGCCGTCGTCGACGACGCACACGTCACAGGAGGTGCCGCCCATGTCAAAGCACAGGGCGTTGGGGGCGCCCGCGGCCCGCGCGACGTAGGCCGCCCCGGCCGCTCCGCCGGCCGGCCCGGACAGGACGGTCCAGGCGGCGTGGCCGGCGGCGGACTCGGCGTCGATCAGCCCCCCGCTTGATTGCATGATCGCCGGCTCCGGCAGTCCGGCCTCGCGGCAGCGCTGCACGAGCCGTCTCAGGTACCCCGCCAGCAGCGGCGACAGCGCGGCGTCGACCTCGGTGGTGGCGGCGCGCTCAAACTCGCGAAACGTGCCCACCACCTGATGCGAGAGCGAGACATGGACGCCGGGCAGCGCGTCGGCCAGCGCGGCGCCGAGCGCCTCCTCGTGCTCCGGGTGCCGGTAGGAGTGCAGCAGCGTGACCGCCACCGCCTCCGGTGCGGCCGCGGCGACACGGCCGACGACCCCGGCGCCGTCCAGTTCGCGCAGCACCCCGTCCGGTCCCATCCGCTCCGGGGCCCCGAAGCGCAGCTCCGGCGGGGTCAGCGGCGCCGGCCGGCCGGCGCACAGCCGGTAGAGCTCCGGCCGGTCCTGGCGCCCGAGCGCGATCAGATCGGTGAACCCCTCGGTGGCGACGAACGCGGTCCGGGCCCCCGTGCCCTCCAGCAGGGCGTTGGTGGCGACGGTCATTCCGTGGGAGAACTCCCGGACCGACTCGGACCCCGCCCCCGCCTTCTCCAGCGCCGCCCCCACCGCGGCGAGCACCCCCTCGGACTGGTCCTGCGGCGTGCTGGGGGCCTTGGCCGTGATCACGCGACCATCGATGGCCAGCACCGCATCGGTGAAGGTGCCGCCCACATCGACGCCCAGGAGCATCACGGGACCGTACCTGCTGGGCCGCGGCGACCAAAAAAAAGGGCCCGCGCGAGCGGGCCCAACAAAAAGAAGAAAAAAAGGTGTTGTCAGGCGGCCAGCGCCGGCACCAGCTCCTCGGTCTCGGCGAGGTGCTGGTGTGAGGGGCAGTAGCCGTTGTGGGGGAGCGGCATCCGCTGGCACGGTGTCCCCTTGCGCGTGCTGGCACGGCATTGGAGG
>DASSZQ010000103.1:0-14888 GCA_035702755.1 Solirubrobacteraceae bacterium
GGCATCGGCCAGCTGGGGAATGACGTCGGCGCGGACGAAGCTCGTCAGCTCCAGGCGCTGCAGGCCCGTCCGGGCCAGGGC
Source organism: Solirubrobacteraceae bacterium (assembly GCA_035702755.1). Classification (GTDB taxonomy): domain Bacteria; phylum Actinomycetota; class Thermoleophilia; order Solirubrobacterales; family Solirubrobacteraceae; genus Palsa-465. The sequence goes on from DASSZQ010000103.1 coordinate 82, forward strand.
GTTGATGAGCGCCACCTTCGTGTCGGTGGGGATGACCTCCGGCTCGTTCTGAAACCCGTCACGGGGGCCGACCTCCCGGACCCGCGCCCGTCCGACCGGCAGCACGTCCGCGGTCATGCGCCCAGCGCCCGGGCGATCACCATCTGCTGGACCTCATCGGTGCCCTCGCCGATGGTGAGGATCTTCGCGTCGCGGTAGAAGCGGCACACCGGGTACTCCTCGATGTAGCCATAGCCGCCGTGGATCTGGACGGCCTCGTCGGCAGCGCGGACGGCGAGCCGGCCGGTCTTGAGCTTGGCCTGGGCGGCGACGAGCGAGAACGGTCGCTGCTGGTCCTTGAGCCAGGCGGCCTGGTAGGTGAGCAGGCGCGCGGCGGCGATCTCGGTGGCGAGGTCGGCGAGCTTGGCCTGGATGGTCTGAAACTTGGAGATCGGCTTACCGAACGCGCGGCGCTCCTTGGCGTAGGCGAGCGCCTGATCAAGTGCGCCCTGAGCCAGGCCGACGCCCATGGCGGCCACGCCGATGCGGCCGATGTCGAGCACCTGGAGGAACTGGTGAAAGCCGCGGCCCCGGGGCCCCAGGAGGTTGTCCTCCGGCACGCGGCAATCGATGAACGTCAGCGGCCGGGTGTCGGAGGCGTTCCACCCCATCTTCCGGTACGGCTCGCCGCGCTCATAGCCGGGGGTGCCGTTGGCGACGATGAGGTTGGAGATCTCATCGTCATCGGTGCGGGCGGTGATGCAGACGACCCCGGACATGTCGGTCCCCGCGTTGGTGATGAACTGCTTGGCGCCGTTGATGACCCACTCACCGTCGTCCAGGCGCGCCCGGGTGCGGGTGTTGCCGGCGTCGGAGCCGGCCTCCGGCTCGGTCAGGCCAAACGCGCCGAGGATCTCGCCGGAGCACAGGCGGGGCAGCCACTGCGCCTTCTGGTCCTCGGAGCCGAACAGGTAGATCGGCTGGGTTCCCAGCGAGGTGTGGGCACACAGCGTGATGGCCACGCTGGAGTCGGCTCGCGTCAGCTCCTCGACGGCGATCGCGTACTGCAGGCTGGTGCCGCCGGCGCCCCCCACCGCCTCCGGGAAGGGGATGCCCATCCAGCCCAGCTGCGCCATCTTGCGCACCAGCTCGTAGGGAAAGGAGTGGGTGCGGTCGAGCTCCTCGGCCACCGGGGCCACCTCGGCCTGGGCGAATTCCCGCACGGTGCGCTGCAGCAGCTCGGTCTGGTCGTCAAGGGCGAAGTCCATGGCGCCAGACTATAACGAACGAGGGTTCGAAGTTCGAATGCTCATTCGGTAGACTGCTCGGCATGGCCGGCGCCCCCTCCCGCCCCGCGCTGCGCGAGCGCTACGACCGCCGCCGCCAGGAGGTCGTCTACGAGGCGGCCAAGGCGTTCGCCCGCCACGGCTACGACACGACGACGATGCAGGAGCTGGCGGCCACCATGGGCCTGGCCACCGGCGCGCTCTATCACTACTTCGGCTCCAAGGAGCAGGTGCTGATGGCGATCTGCGACCAGCTCATGGACCCGCTGCTGGAGCAGGCGACCGAGCTTTTGCACGAGCCGGCATCGCCAGAGCGGCAGCTGGGAGAGCTGGTGGAGCTGTGGGTGGCGCATGTGGTCGCCCACCGTGACCACATGCTCGTCTTCCAGCAGGAGCGGCACCTGATCGAATCCGGTGAGCAGTGGCGGGGGGTCCGCTCCAGCCGCAAGGCATTTGAGCGGCTGGTGGCGGGCGTGCTGGAGCAGGCGCCGCTGCGCACCGACCCCCGCCTGGCCCTGCTCGCCCTGCTGGGGATGGTCAACCACACCGCGCAGTGGTACCGGCCCCGGGGCGACCTGAGCCCGGCGCAGATCGCCGCCGGGTACGTCGCGCTGCTCCTGGCCTGAGGGGGCACCTCTGCGGTGCCGCCGGTCTGCGGCACCTGGCCACCACCCATGGTGAGCGGGCGGTGGGCGCGAAAACGGCAGCAGTGAAGAAGGGGTTCGCTGGCGGCGAGCGGGATGCGGGCGAGAACCCGCCGGGGAGCGTCACATGCGTTCGAAATCCGAACCGGCGCTGACGATCTCGGACGCAACTGCCGCTATCGGCCACTCACGGACGAAATCCAACGGCGCGATCCGAGTTTCGAACAAATCGGTGGTGCTCGGCGCCGCGCCGCGCCGCGCCGGGCTCCCCTTCATCGCCGTTGTCAACCCAGACCCCGCCGTCGCCGCCCAGGCCGCGCCGGCGCCGCCCCGTCGGCACCGACCCAGACCCGCATTGGGGCCCGGAGCGGCCGCACCCTCAGAGCGCGATGCTGACCGTCTTGCCCGGGTTGAAGATCCCGTCCGGGTCGAGCGCGTGCTTGATCGCCTGCATCATCTCGACCGCGGGGCGGCCGTGCTCGGAGACCAAGAAGCGGGCCTTGCCGTAGCCGACGCCGTGCTCCCCGGTGCACGTGCCGTCGCAGGCGAGCGCGCGCGCTACCAGCCGGGCGTGGAACTCCTCGCCGCGGGCGATGTCGGACGGGTCATCCGGGTCGAGCAGGACGGCGGTGTGGAAGTTGCCGTCGCCGACATGGCCGACGATCGTGGCCGTCAGTCCGTGCTGGGCGATGTCGGCCTGCGTGGCCGAGATGCAGTCGGCGAGCGCGGAGATGGGCACGCAGATGTCGGTGGTGAGCACCCCGCAGCCGGGGCGCATGGCCCGGGCGGCCTCCATCGCGCCGTGGCGGGCGTGCCACAGCGCCCGCCGCTCGCGCTCGTCCGACGCCCAGGCGAAGTCGCCGCCGCCGAACTCGGCGGCGATCTCGGCGGTGTCACGCGCCTGCGCCTCGACGTCGGCGACCGAGCCGCCGTGAAACTCGATGAACAGCGTCGGCGCGACGGCCAGCGACATGGCGTTGTGGCGGTTGATGGCCTCGATCTGGAGTTCGTCGGCCAGCTCGATGCGGGCGACCGGGATGGCGTGCTGCTCGACGCGGACCACGCAGCGCACGGCGGCGTCGAGCGACGGGAAGGTGCAGGCCGCCGCCGCCGTCGCCTCCGGGATGGGGTGGATGCGCAGCGTGGCCGCGCAGATGAGGCCGAGCGTGCCCTCAGAGCCGATCATCAGCCGCGTCAGGTCATAGCCGGCCGACGATTTGCGGGCCCGCGAGTGGGTGCGCAGCACCTGCCCCCGGGCGTCGATGACGGTGAGGCCGAGCACGTTCTCGCGCATTGCCCCGTAGCGAACCGTGGTCGTCCCGGACGCGCCGGTGGCGATCATCCCGCCGATGGTCGCGTCCGCGCCCGGGTCGACGGAGAAGAACACCCCCTCCGGGCGCAGCCGGGCGTCGAGGGCCCGGCGGGTCACCCCGGCCTCGACGGCGACGTCGAGATCGTCGATGGACGGCGGGGAGATGGCGTTCATCTCGCGCATGTCGATGCAGATGCCGCCGGCGAGTGCGGCCACGTGGCCCTCCAGCGAGGTGCCGGCGCCGAACGGGACGACCGGGAGGCGATGGGCGGCGGCGACGCGGACGATTGCCGCCGCCTCGTCGACGCCGCGCGGCCACACCACCATGTCCGGGCGCGCCGGAGCGTGAAACGACTCGTCGTGGCCGTGCTGGGCCAGGACGTCAGCACCGGTGGCGACGCGGTCGGAGCCGAGCAGGTCGGTGAGCGCCCGGCGGCCGGCGTCGACCGCGGCCGGGGATGGCCGCTGCACGCGGGGGGCCTCGGTCACCGACATGCCCACAGGGTGACAGACGGCTAAAGCGCTCACGCCTCGGCGGCGAGCGCGAGACGCTGGGGCAGCCGGCCCATCCAGTCGTCCAGCCGGCCGGTGGCAGCGGCGAACGCTGCCTCCACCTTCAGCCAGGCGGTGGCGTCATGCCAGGTCGGCGGCTCCGGGGCGGCGGAGACGATCAGCTCCGTGTCACCGCCGGCGCGCGTAAGGGCGACGCCGCCCCAGTTGCCGAGCGCATCGACGCCGCACAGGTCCTGGTGTGCCCACTCGCGCTGGGACCGCGACCACTCTGTGGTGATGATGGCGCGGCAGTCGGTGGCGCACAGGGCGCCTGAGGTCACCGGCAGCCCGAGCCCGGCGGTGCGGACGGCCGGCAGCTCTACGGCGAAGCGCTCACCCGGCCGCAGCGGGGGAGCGTCGCCGGCGTCGGGGGTCAGGGCGCCGCCGGCGAACGCCGGCCACCACAGCTCCATCTCGCGCAGCACGTGCTGGGCGGCGGAGTTGAGCGCCGGAGGCGTGGAGGGCCGCGCTGCCCGCGGACGGGCGGCGCGATGGCGGCGGTCGGCGACGCGGCTCATCGCGGCAGCTCCGTCAGCGCCGGATATAGCGCGCGGAACCGCTCCCGGTGACCGGCGTAGAGCCTGACCCACTCCGGGTCCGGCTCGATGATGTCGGCCGCCTGGACGGCGGACCGGGCGGCGCTGCGCGCGTCCGCAAACAGTCCCCCGGACACCCCGCCAAGCAGCGCCGCGCCGAAGGCGGCACCGGCCTCGGAGCTCGTCCGTTGCAGCGGAAGCTCAAGGATGGCGGCCAGGATCCGCAGCCACAGGTCCGAGCGCGCCCCGCCGCCGGTCGCCCGGGCGATCTGCGGCGTCCGGCCGGTGGCGGCGATGAGGTCAAGCCCGTCGCGCAGGGCGTATCCGACTCCCTCCAGGACGGCGCGGACCAGCGCGCCGCGGTCATGGCGCAGGCCGAGTCCGACGAACGCGCCGCGGACATCGCTGTCGGCGTACGGCGTGCGCTCGCCGGAGAGATACGGCGCGAACGTCAGGCCCTCAACTCCGGGCTCCCAGCCTTCGGCCTGCGCCAAGAGCGCCGGGATGCCGTCGGCGTCCTGGAGCGCGTCGGCCACCCACTGAAGCGCGCCGGCGGCCGAGAGGATGACGCCCATGACGTGCCAGGTCTGCGGCAGCGCGTGGCAGAAGGCATGCAGCCGCCCGGCGGGGTCAGGCGTGTACGCGTCGCGGGCGACGAAGATCACGCCGGAGGTGCCGAGGACGAGCGACGCCGGCCCGGTCTCGCCGGTGGCGTCGACGCCGAGCGCGCCCGCCGCCTGATCGCCGGCGCCGGCGGCCACCGGAACACCGGCGGGGGTGGCGCCGGCCACGTCGGCGGACTCGTGCACGGGTGGCAACCAGGCCGGGTCAACGGCGAAGGCGTCGGCGAGCTCGGCGCTCCAGGACCGGCGCGAGACGTCGAGCAGCAGCGTGCCGGAGGCGTCCGAGACGTCGGTGGCAAGCTCGCCGGTGAGCCGGAAGCGGACGTAGTCCTTGGGCAGAAGCACGGTCCTGATGCGGCCGTGGACCTCCGGCTCGTGTTCGGCCAGCCACGTCAGCTTGGGCGCGGTGAAGCCGGCGAAGGCGCGGTTGCCGCTCAGCGCGACCAGACGCTCCACACCCAGTTCGTCCTCGATGCGGGTCGCCTGGGGCTGGCTGCGCCCGTCATTCCACAGGATGGCCGGGCGCAACGGGCGGTCATCGGCGCCGAGGACGACGAGACCGTGCATCTGACCGCTCAGCCCAATGCCGGCGGCCTCGTCGGCGCCAAGCTCGGAGAGCACGGCCTCGGCCGCCGCCCACCAGTCCTCAGGATCCTGTTCGGACCAGCCGGGATGGGGCATGGAAACGGGGTAGGAGCGCTCGGCCCGGCCGACAACCCGCCCCGCAGGGTCGATGGCGACCGCCTTGACCGAGGAGGTGCCGACGTCGATCCCAATCGCCCGCGGCTCGCTCACCCTCGCCCCGCGGAGCTGGTCCTTCCGTTCCCTTCCCTCATTCTGTTTAATTTTAGACAAAACTCGACACGAAAGGGATCCCATGACGACGACAGCCGAGAATCCGGCGCCCGGCGGGGACCGGACCCGCTTCACATTCGGCCTGTGGACCGTCGGCAACCCGGGGCGCGACCCCTTCGGTGAGCCGACGCGGCCCGCCCGGGACCCGGTGCAGGCCGTCCACCGTCTCGCCGACGAGGGAGCGTGGGGGATCAGCCTCCATGACAACGACCTCGTCCCGTACGGCACCTCGGCGGCCGAGCGCGACCGGATCGTCGCCCGGTTCAAGCAAGCGCTCCAGGAGCGTGGCCTGGGGGTGGGCATGGCGACGACGAATCTGTTCGGCCACCCGGCGTTCAAGGACGGCGCGTTCACCTCCAATGACCGGGCGGTGCGCCGCGCCGCGATCGGCAAGGCGATGCGCTCGATCGATCTCGGCGCCGAACTGGGGGCGGAGGTCTACGTCTTCTGGGGCGGGCGCGAGGGCACCGAGGTCGGCACCGCCAAGGACCCGCGCGACGCGCTTGAGCGCTACCGCGAGGCGATCAACGTCCTCGCCGACTACACGGTGGGGCAGGGCTATGACCTGCGGTTCGCGATCGAGCCCAAGCCGAACGAGCCGCGGGGCGACATCTTCCTGCCGACGGTCGGACACGCGCTGCACTTCATCTCGATGCTCGACCGCCCGGAGATGGTCGGCGTCAACCCGGAGTTCGCCCACGAGACGATGGCCGGGCTGTCGTTCATGCACGGTGTCGGCCAGGCGCTGTGGGCGGGCAAGCTGTTCCACATCGACCTCAACTCCCAGCGCATCGGCCGCTACGACCAGGACTTCCGCTTCGGCGCCGAGGACCTCAAGGAGAGCTTCCACCTGGTGCGGCTGCTGGAGCGTTCCGGGTATGCCGGGCCCCGGCACTTCGATGCGCACCCCTATCGCAACGAGGATGAGGAGGGCGTCTGGGACTTCGTGCGCGGCTGCATGCGAACGTACACCGCTCTCGCCGAGCGCGCCCGCCACTTCGATTCGCTGCCGGAGGTCCAGGAGGCGCTGGCGGCCGCCTCGGCGCCGGATCTGGCGCAGGCGTCGACCAGCGGCCTGGGCGAGACCGACGCGCTCAAGGCGGAGGCCGACAATCTCGATGCGCTGGCAGAGCGCGGGTACCACAACGAGAGGCTGGACCAGCTGGTCGTCGAGGTGCTGCTCGGGCTGAGATGAGCCGGGCACGGGCGGCGGACCCGCCGCCGGGCCCGCGGGAGCGCAGTGCGCTGCGCGTGCTCGATTACCTGTTCCGAGAGGGACCCGCGTCCCGCGACGACGTGGTGCGCGCGACCACGCTGTCGCGGGCGACCGTGTCCAAGCTGGTCGGCGAGCTGAGCGCGCACGGCCTGGTGACCGAGCTTCCGGCGCCGGTGACCACATCCGGCCGTGCCGGGCGGCCGCCGGCGCTGCTGGCACTCAACCCGGCGATCGGCGCGGTCGCCGGGATCGACTTCGACCACCATCTCGTCTGGGTGGCGCTCGCCGATCTGTCCGGCACCGTGGTCGCCGAGCGCCGCCATGAACTCGACGTCGACAACGAGGCCGCGCGCGCGATCGACCTCGCGGTGGCCGGCGTGCGCGAGCTCGCAGCGGAGGCCCAGCTTCCCGCGGACCGGCTCGTCGGGGTCGGCGCCGCCATCTCGGCGCCGGTGCGCCGGGACAGCGGCGGCCTGGCCGCGGCCGAGGTCATGACGAGCTGGAGCTCGATCTCACTGCGCGGCGAGCTGGAGGGGCGCCTGGGGGTCCCCGTCCATGTCGGCAACGACGCCAACCTGGGTGCGCTGGCCGAGGTCCGCGCCGGGGCGGCTCGGGGGGCGGCCAACGTCGTGTACCTGATGCTGTCCTCCGGAGTGGGCGGCGGACTCGTGCTCGACGGGTCGCTGTTCACCGGGCACAACGGAATGACCGGCGAGCTGGGCCACGTGCCCGTGGAGCCGGACGGAGCCCGCTGTCGCTGCGGTAACCGCGGCTGCCTGGAGACGGTGGCGGGCGCCGAGCGTCTGCTGGCGGCCCTGAGACCCACCCACGGGGCGGACATCACCGTCGAGGAGGCCGCGTCGCGGGCCCGCGCAGGTGACCCCATCTGCCGGGAGCTGTTTGAGCGGGCGGGGGTCGCTGCGGGCCGCGTCGCCGGCGGCATCTGCAACGTCATCAACCCGGAGCTCGTGATCGTCGGCGGCGATCTCATCCTGGCGGGGGACCTGCTCGTCGACGCCGTGCGCGCCGGGGTCGCCGAGACGGCGATGCGCGCGATCAGCGACGAGGTGCGGGTCGTTGCCGCGACGCTCGGCGACCGATCAGAGCTGCTGGGGGCGATCGGCCTGGCCATCGCCGAGGCGGACATCGCGGCGGTGGCCCGGGTGGGGTAGAGGCCGTCGCTAGGCCACGGCAGCCCGGGCGATCACCTCGGCCACCGTCCGTGCCCCGTGGTCGCCCAACACGATCGTGTAATGGTTGACGCCGGGCACGCCAATGGCGAGACGGTGCTCGGCGTCGGCGTCAGCCCATCGCTGAACGACGGCGAGCGGCTGCATCGGATGGGGATCGTCGACCATCCCCTTGGGAGCGGCGAGGAGCACGGCGGGCAGGGTCAGCCGGTCGGCGTCCGCATCGGAGAAGAGATCCAGGCCGTCGTCGCGCACAACCTGCGGGTTGATGGAGGAGCGCATCTGGGGCGGCTCGCCGACGAGATCATGGGCGGCGTACTCGCGCAGCTTGACCGGGTCGACGTCGGCACCCGCGATGGCGGGATGCGCGGACCACCAGTCGGCGTAGGCATCGACCGATGGGAAGGTCATCTTCAGCCGGTCCAGCGTCGGGCCCAGGAAGGCGTCGATGAAGCCCTCCGGATCGGCGACGTCGCGGCTCTCCGGGATGGTGAGGCCGCCGTCGACGAGCACGAGGCGCTGTACCCGCTCCGGATGCTGCACCGCCAGCCGGGCGGCGACGTATGCCCCCAGCGAGTGGCCGGTGACCAGGGCGCGCTCAAGGCCGAGATGGTCAAGCACCGCGACCATGTCGCGGACATGGGCGTCCAGGCCGAACGGCGGCGGCAGTTCGCTGCTGCGCGCGCGACCCCGCAGGTCGACGGCGATCAGCCGGGCGCGGTTGCCGAGCGCCGCGGCCGTGGCCAGCCAGGTCCGGCTGCTGGAGGTGATGCCGTGGATGGCCAGGACAGGCGGGGTGTCCGCGCCGGCCTCGCCGAGTCCGAACGCGGCCAGACGGCCCCCCTCGACGTCGACGTCGATGCGCTCGGTCACGCCCGGGCCTCAAACGCGCTGCGCCGCTTCACGGCTTCACCCTATCCGGCGCGCGGTGCTCCGTCACCCGCGCCGTTGTGACTCCCGGGCGGAGGTCCACTCAGCAGCCAGCCGTCGGCGCGGGCGGTGACCAGGCCGCGGCGGCTGAGGTCGGAGAGCGCGCTGGTCACCGTCGGACGTCGCGCGGCGACGAGATCGGCGAGCACCGCATGGGTGAGCCGCAGGGGGACGACGACGCCGTCGCTGCGGACCCGGCCCCAGCGGCCGGCAAGATGCCAGAAGAGCAGGTGAAGGCGGAGGTCGACGCGCGCCTGGTGGACGATCGCCATGTTGACCGCCAGCTGGCGCGAGCGCAGCACCGAGCGGCCGAACAGCCTGCCGGCGACCTGCGGGAAGCGGGCGAGCTGGCGGACGAACCGCTCGTCGAGCACCGCAACCCGGGCGGGCTCAAGCACGAGCCACTGTGCGGCCATGGCGAGGGTCGAGCTCTCACCCTCGCCCCGCAGCGAACGCAGCACGTCGCCCTCGCCGATGAGCTCGGCGCCGTAGCGGTTGTCGATGCCGACCCGGTGGAGGATCACCCCGTCCAGCACGAGCAGGCCGATGCCGTCGTCGACGGGGATGCGCCCGCGCCATTCGCCCGCGGGCACCCGGACCTCGCGCGCGATCAGCGCGTCCAGGGCCTGGGCGCGGCGGCTGGGCTCGATGGCCTCGGCCAGCTCTGGGTCCTCCCGCAGGACCCAGCAGACATTCGACCCCGTCCCTGTGCCGTTCACACTGGGCACCTTGTCAAAGCTGGGCAACCGGCACGCTGCGCGCGGGGCTGTCGCCAAGGGCGAGGGCGGCCAGCGCGTCGCTGAGCTCCCGCGGGCGCTCCAGCGGGGACATGTGCCCGGTGTCCGGGAGCTCGATCAGCCCCACCGGCATGGGCAGCTCCCCGGCGATGCGGCGGGCGTGCGCCGGGGGGGTCAGACGGTCGCGCTCGCCGGCGATCACCAGCGTCGGGATGGTCAGGCGCTCCACGGCGTGCCAGAGGTCCATGTCCGAGAGCGCCACGCCACAGGCGGCGCGCACGTCGGCCGGGCACTCGATGAGCATCCGCTCGTAGAAGGCGATCTGGCCCGGCGTCGCCTCCGGCCCGAAGGCGACGTAGCGGATGAGGGCCTGCTGCAGCGGGGTGGAGAACGGCGGCACCCGCAGCCGGGCGCTCATCACCATCCGGCTGGCCCACGGATGGTTGAGGAACTTCGCCAGCTCGCCGAGCAGCAGGTGGCCGGCCAGCAGGTCGCCCAGGCCGGTGTTCACCAGCGCCGCCGCGCGGCCGCGGTCGATGGAGTCATGGTGAGCGGCCCAGGCGGCGATCGACATCGCGCCCAGCGAGTGGCCGACGACCGTCGCCCGGTCGCCGGGAACGACCGCCTGCAGCACCGCCTGGACATCCTCGCCAAAGCGCTCCAGGGCGTAGTCCCCATCGGCGGCGGGGGCGCTGCGGCCGTGACCGCGCAGGTCATAGGCGATCAACCGCAGGCCGCGGTGCTCAAGCTGCCTGATCACCGGGCCCCAGAAGCTCAGCTGCTCCGTCCACCCGTGGGCGAACACGACGACCGGACCGTTCTCATCGCCGAACGCCTCGGCGTGCAGCGACGTGCCGTCCGCCGACGTCACCCGGAACGGGCTGCCGCCGAGCGGCGCGGTCAGCTCGGCAAACTGCTCGTCGCGGGCCAGTGCCTGGAGATGGCGGCGCTGCACGGCGGCGGCAGCGACCACCCCGGCGGCTGCGGCAGCCGCGGCGGCCGCGATCGCCGTCCGGTGCGCAGTGGGCTTCGTCGTCGCTTCCGGCATCGCGCCTTCACCCTACCCGGCTGCCCCGCGCAGCCACCATCGGCTTGTGCGGTGCGCTCGGCGCCGATCCACGTTGACGGGACGCGACGCGTAGGATCTTCAGGCGTGCGCATCGGAATGCTCACCGGGGGCGGCGACTGCCCCGGCCTCAACGCCGTCATCCGCGCCGTCGTGCGCAAGGGGGCGGACGCCTACGGTGACCAGCTCATCGGCTTTCGCGACGGCTGGCGGGGGGTCCTGGAGGACGACGGCGATGAGCTGACGGTCGACTCGACCCGCGGGATCCTGCCGCGGGGGGGCACGATCCTAGGCAGCTCGCGGACCAACGTGTTCAAGCGCGAGAACGGCGTGGCCGAGGTGCGGGCGACATTTGAGCGCCGCGGACTCGACGGGCTGATCGCGATCGGCGGCGAGGACACCCTCGGGGCTGCCAACCGGCTGTACGCCGAGGGCCTGCCGGTCATCGGCGTGCCCAAGACGATCGACAACGATCTGAGCGCCACCGACGTGACCTTCGGCTTCGACACGGCGCTGCAGGTCGCCACCGAGGCCATCGACCGCCTGCACACCACCGCCGAGAGCCACCACCGCAACCTGGTGGTGGAGGTGATGGGACGCAGCGCCGGGTGGATCGCGCTGCACTCCGGCCTGGCCGGGGGCGCGGACGTGATCCTCATTCCGGAGCTCCCCTTCGACATCGACGAGGTCTGCCGGCTGATCAACCGCCGGCACGAGCGCGGGCGGTACTTCGCGATCGTCGTCGTCGCCGAGGGCGCCACCCCCAAGGAGGGGACGCTGAGCGTGGCCACCGGCGACCTCGACGAGTTCGGCCACCCCCGCCTGGGCGGGATCGGTCAGGTCCTGGAGCGGGAAATCGAGCAGCGGACCGGGTTTGAGACCCGCACGACCGTTCTCGGTCACGTGCAGCGGGGAGGGACCCCCACCGCGTTTGACCGCGTCCTGGCCACCCGCCTGGGCCTGGCGGCGATTGATGCCGCCCACGCCGGGCAATGGGGGCAGATGACGGCGCTGCGCGGAGCCTCGATCGAGCTGGTTCCGATCGCCGATGCCGTCGCCGCCGTGCGGCGCGTGCCGGTGGAGGAGTACGAGCGCTACGGCGTGCTGATGGGCTGACGGCCGGAAAACCCGGTTTCGTCCTCCGGCCATCGGTCTATTCTGAAAGTAACGGCGATTTCGCCGCCCCGCGACCAAGAACCGTGCATCCGGTGCTGAGGCGCAGCCCCAAACGCCGGCCCCGTCACTCCGAGCCACAAGGAGAACCGCGACGATGAGCACCACCGAAGCCACCAATGTGAACCAGAACCTCAAGACGCTGGTCGACGCCGGCACCAGCCCGTGGCTTGACCTGCTCCAGCGATCGCTCGTCAAGGACGGCGAGCTGGAGCGCCTGGTCGCCGAGGACTCACTGCGCGGCGTCACCTCCAACCCGTCCATCTTTGAGAAGGCGATCCTCGGATCCGACGATTACGACGACCAGCTCGGCGAGCTGGCGGGCGAGGATCTCGACGCGCAGGAGATCTACGAGCACATCGCCATCAAGGACGTGCAGATGGCATGTGACGTCCTGCGCCCCACGTGGGACGCGAACAACCACCAGGACGGGTTCGTCTCGCTGGAGATCGCCGCCGACATGGCCCATGACAGCCAGCGCTCGATCGACGCCGCCCGGGACTTCTGGAAGCGCGTCAACCGGCCGAACGTGATGATCAAGATCCCGGGAACCCCGGAGGGGCTGCCCGCGATCGAGGAGGCCATCTACGAGGGCATCAACGTCAACATCACCCTGCTGTTCGCCGTGGAGGCGTACGAGCGGGTGATGAACGCCTACCTGACCGGCCTTGAGCGGCGTCACGCCGAGAGCAAGGCCCTGGACGTCGCCTCGGTGGCGAGCTTCTTCGTCAGCCGCGTCGACTCAGCCGTCGACAAGCGGCTTGAGGCCTCCGGGCACGAGGAGCTGTACGGCAAGGCGGCCATCGCCAACGCCCGGTTTGCCTATCGCAAGTTCCAGGAGGTTTTCTCCGGGCCGCGGTGGGAGGCACTGCACCACTCCGGCGCGCACGTGCAGCGTCCGCTGTGGGCATCGACGAGCGTCAAGAACGACCGCTATCCGGACACGATGTACGTCGACAACCTCGTCGCCCCCCACACCGTCAACACGATGCCGCTCCAGACGCTCAAGGATTTCGGCGACCACGGCACCGTCTCCGGGCCGACGGCCACGCACGATCCGAGCGAGGATCTGGAGGCGCTGGCCCGGGCCGGGGTGGACATGAGCGAGGTCACCGACGAGCTGCTCGCCGACGGCGTCTCGCAGTTTGAGGATGCGATGACCCGGCTGCTCGACGGGATCAAGGAGCGCACCAAGCGTTGACCGCCGCCTGCGGCCGGCCTGGCGTGCCCCGGCGACGCCCGTCATATCCTCCCGGGGTACTGTGAGCGCGACCTCCTCGACTCCCGCAGCCGACCTCGAGAATCCGCTGACGGCCGGGCTGGAGCGGCTCCCGGTCCATCCCACCGCACTTGTGATCTTCGGCGCCACCGGCGATCTGGCGCACCGCAAGCTGCTGCCCGCCCTGTACAACCTCGCGCACGAGGGCCAGCTGCCGGAGCATTTTGAGGTCATTGGGGTGGGCCGGCGCACCCACGAGGACGAGGAGTTCCGCGACACGCTGCTGGACTCCGTCGAGCGCTTCTCCCGCCGGCGGCCGGACCGGGACGTCCTTGACGGGCTGCTCAACGGCACCCGTTACGTCCAGGGCTCCTTTGACGACGACTCCATCTATGAGGAACTGGTTCGCACCCTCCAGGAGTTCGACGAGCAGGTCGGTCGCACGCTTGACCGCGTCTTCTACCTGTCGACGGCGCCGGAGTTCTTTCCGCTGATCGCCGGCAAGCTCGGCGCCGCCGGGCTGGCCCAGTGCGACGACGCCGAGGTCCGGATCGTCATCGAGAAGCCGTTCGGCTATGACCTGGCCTCCGCCCGCCAGCTCAACGCAGAGCTGCTGGAGGTCTTCGATGAGACGCAGATCTTCCGCATCGACCATTACCTCGGCAAGGAGACCGTCCAGAACCTGATGGCGCTGCGGTTCGCCAACGCGCTGTTTGAACCGGTGTGGAACCGCAACTACATCGACCACGTCCAGATCACGGCCGCCGAGGACATCGGCATCGGCGGCCGCGCCGGTTACTACGAGCACGCCGGCGCGCTGCGCGACCTGGTGCAGAACCACATGCTTCAGCTGCTGGCCCTGCTGGCGATGGAGCCGCCCACGGCGTTCAACGCCGATCGCGTGCGTGACGAGAAGCTCAAGGTGCTGGAGGCGATCGTGCCGCCAACGCTCGACGAGGTCCCGTCGATGGCCGTCCGCGCCCAGTATGCCCCGGGCGTCATCGGCGGCGAGGAGGTCCCGGGCTACCGCGAGGAGGAGGGTGTGGCCCGCTACTCGCGCACGTCCACCTACGCGGCGCTGCGGCTGCACGTGTCCAACTGGCGCTGGGCGGGGGTGCCGTTCTACCTGCGGACCGGCAAGCGGCTGGCGCGCAAGCTGACCGAGATTGCGGTGATCCTCAAGCCGGTGCCGCATGTCGCGTTTCAGAGCTCCGGCTCGGTCGGCATCCAGGCCAACCAGATCGTGCTCACCGTCCAGCCGGACGAGGGCGTATCGGTGGCCATTGGCGCCAAGATCCCCGGCAACCGGATGCGCATCCGCCCGGTCAACATGGAGTTCCGCTACGGCACCTCGTTCCTCTCGGAGTCCCCGGAGGCCTACGAGCGGCTCATCCTCGACGCGATGCGCGGCGATGCGACGCTGTTCACCCGCAACGACGAGATCGAGGCGCTGTGGGGGATCATCGATCCGATCCTGGAGGCGTGGGGC
>DASSZQ010000254.1:0-2424 GCA_035702755.1 Solirubrobacteraceae bacterium
TCCGAGAGCTCGAGCAGGCGCGTCCGCGCCGACTGCTGACCGGAGCCCGTCGCATAGGACTCGAGGTACTCGCGGACCACCGCGTTGACCGACGTGCCGTGCTCAAGCGCACGAATACGCGCCCGCCTCAGGACGCCATCCTCGATGGTCAGCGTCAGATTTGCCACAGGATCAGTGTAACGCTGATCCCGTGCCCTACCGGCGCCAGTGGCCGGAGCGCCCCCCGGACTTCTCCAGCAGCGCCACCGAGGCGATCTCCGCGCCGCGCTCCACGCCCTTGACCATGTCGTAGATGGTGAGGGCGGCGACCGAGGCCGCCGTCAGCGCCTCCATCTCGACACCGGTGGGGCCGGTGGTCCGCGCCTCGGCGATGAGCTCGATCTCCCCCGTCTCGACGTTGACGGAGCCGTCGACGCCGACGTAGGAGAGGGCGAGCGGGTGACAGAGGGGGATGAGCTCCGAGGTGCGCTTGGCGCCCTGGATGCCGGCGATCCGAGCGACGCCGAGGACGTCGCCCTTGGGGGCGTCGCCGGCCTTGACCCGGGCGGCCGTCTCCGGGGAGACGCGGACGACGGCACGGGCGACCGCGCGGCGCTCGGTGGGCGGCTTGTCGCCGACGTCGACCATCCGCGCCTGGCCGGTCGCGTCAAGATGGGTCAGCTCGCTCACGGGCGTGACCGGCCGTGCCGGCGCTCAGGCGGCGGCGGGCGCGTGGACCCGCTGCGCGTCGGCGATCAGCTGCCGGACGCGGTCGGTCTCGCCGGCGCGCAGCAGCTCGATCGGATCCGGGTCGCCGTTGACGATCGACTCAAAGAACTCCTTGCGGTCCTGGTAGGTCGGCAGGGTTCCCTTCGCCCACCCGCGCGCGTCGTTGAGCAGGACCGCAAGCGTGGCGTACGGCTCGCCGAACATCTCCGCAATCTCGCGCTTCATGCGCTTGGCCAGGGCCGGCGAGGCGCCCGCGGTGGAGATAGCGACCGCGAGCGGGCCGGTGCGGACGATCGCCGGAAGGATGAAGTTGCACAGCGGCGGGACGTCGACGACGTTGACGAGCATCGCCCGCTTCTCGGCCTCGTCGAACACGCCGATGTTGACGTCGGTGTCGTTGGTGGCGGCGATGGCGATCAGGCACCCGTCGAGGTCGGTGGCCGCAAACGGCCGCCGCTCCCAGCGGATCGAGCCCTCCTGCGCGAGCTCCACCAGCGCCGGATGGGCCTCCGGGGCGACGAGGGTGACGTCGGCATCGCAGGCGAGCAGCCCCTCCACCTTCTCCAGGCCGATGTCACCGCCGCCGACGACCAGGCAACGCCGGCCCTTGAGGCGCAGGCATGCGATGTAGAACGGCGTCTCCAGCATCCCGCGCACGCACGACTGGTCGCAGATCCCCTTGCGGAGCTGGCAGACGCACTCCTTGCCGGCGTAGGCCTGGGCGGGCATGCAGTGAAGAGTAGCCCGTCGCTCCGCGCGGCCGGCGCCGTCAGGACGCCGTCGTCACCGAGTCGCAGCGGTGCGGCGAGCCGCTTCGCTGTCCGAGCTCAGCGGCGCGCACCGCCCGCAGGTGCCGGGCGAGCGCCGCTCCGGACACCGGCCCGGCGGGCAGCTCGACGACGAACGACGTCGTGCCCGGGAACGTGTGGTTAGACCACGCCGTCTCCTCGCCGGGCAGGAAGGTCAGGCACGTCGACCGCAGCCCGGACACCTGGGCGTAGCGCCGGGCGATGCCGCGGTCGCCGCCGGATTCGTCGACGAGGTCCATGTGCTGGTGGTAGGTGATCGTCACCGCCGGGCGGATCCGCCGCACCAGCCCCATCGCCGCCCGCGTCTCCGGCTCGGACATCGGCCGCGGCCCTGAGTAGTAGACGGGGGTGGCCGTATACCGCCACCGGTAGGGGAAGTTGCGGTTCAGATCGACGCCGTGGGCGTTCTGGCGCGTGTCGGCGGCGGTTCCGTCCGGGTTGAGCTCCGGCACCAGCCACAGCTGGACGCCGCGGGGCGGGCGGATGCGGCGCCGCGCGCTGGTGATGGCCAGTCCGGCGCACTCGTTGCCGTGGATGCAGCCGATGACCAGGATGCGCCGGCGCGCGTGCTCTGAGCCAAACGACCAGGCGACGATCGGCCGGCCGCGGACCGAGCGGCCGATCACGGGGCGCCGCGCCCGCGCCGCGGCCGCCCGTCCCGCTGCCGCCGGCGCCGTCGCCGCCAGGACGAGAGCGAAGGCCAGGAGGATCGGCGCCACGCCATGTCGTGCCCGGGTCGGCGCCATATGAGCTGCGGTCAGCGATGCATTGCGTCGCGCGCCAGCCGCACGCCGAGCTTGACCAGCGGCGCCGCCCCGTCCCGCACCGCCGCGGCCCGGATCGACGGGCGCCCGTAGAGGATCTCGGCCGTCTGGCGCAGGGCCTTGCCGAGGGTCTCGTCGTACGG
>DASSZQ010000174.1:0-3238 GCA_035702755.1 Solirubrobacteraceae bacterium
GTCCTGGGCGATCGACAGCGGCTCCCCGGTCGCCACCCGGATCCCCTCCTTGACGATGTCGATCCCGGTCACCATCTCGGTCACGCAGTGCTCGACCTGCACCCGCGTGTTCATCTCCAAGAAGAAGTACTCGCCGTCCTGAAGCAGCCCCTCCACCGTGCCCGCCCCGGTGTAGTTGACCGCCGCGGCCGCCTCGGTGGCGATCTTGCCGATCCGGGCGCGCAGCTCCTCGTCCACGGCGGGCGCGGGCGCCTCCTCGATCAGCTTCTGGTGGCGGCGCTGCAGCGAGCAGTCGCGCTCGCCCAGGTGGATGACATTGCCGTGCGAATCGGCCAGCACCTGCACCTCGACGTGCCGGGGATCCGGCAGGTAGCGCTCCAGGTACACCGTGGCGTCACCGAAGAACTTCTCCCCCTCGCGCGCGGCGCCCTCAAACGCGTCTGAAAGCTTGTCCTCGCTCAGCGCCACGCGAAAGCCCTTGCCACCGCCGCCGCCCGCGGCCTTGACCGCCACCGGATAGCCGATCGTCTCATCGATGATCCGCCGGGCATCCTCGATCGTCTGGACCGGCTCGGTCGTCCCCGGCACGATCGGCACGCCCGCCTCGCGCATCAGCTCCCGCGCCCGGGTCTTTGATCCCATCGCCTCGATGGCCGACGCCGGCGGACCGATGAACACCGTCCCGTGATCCTCCAGCGCCTTGGCAAACGCGGCGTTCTCGGCCAAGAAGCCATAGCCGGGATGCACCGCCTCGGCACCGGACTTGTCGATGACCTCAAGGATCTTCTCGATGTTCAGATAGCTCTCCGACGCCGGGCCCGGGCCGAGCAGATAGGCCTCATCGGCGCGCCGGACATGGATCGCGTCACGGTCAAGCTCGGAATACACCGCCACCGTCGCGATCCCCAATTCCTCGCAGGCGCGGATGACGCGGACGGCGATCTCGCCGCGGTTGGCGATCAGAACCTTCGAGAACATGCGGCGGGCACTTTACCGGCCCGTCGGCCGCGGAGGCGCGCTCCTGACACGGGACGGAGCTGGCCTGACGTCAGGGGGGTCGACCGGCGGGACCCGCTCGCTCAGCGGGCGCTGATGATCATCCCGGCGGCGACGGTGTCGTTGGTCGTCTCATCGATCAGGATGAAGCTGCCGGTGGTCCGGTTGCGCGCGTAGGGATCGACGACGAGGGGGGCGCTGCAGCGCAGCTGGACCCGGCCGATCTCGTTGAGCGCCAGTTCCCCGGCGGCCACGTGCTCCAGCGTGTTGACGTCAACCCGGTGCTCAATCTCCTCCACGATCGCCCGGGCGGTGCGGGTGGTGTGCTTGATCGTGTAGCGGCCGCGGGGCGCGAGCGGCTTGTCGCTCATCCAGCACACGTGGGCCTCAAGCTCACGGGCGGCGACGGGCGGGTCGTCCGGGCCGACGACCATGTCACCCCGGGAGATGTCGATCTGATCCGCCAGCCGCAGCGCCACCGACATGGTGGGGAATGCCGACTGCACTTCGCCGCTGTAGGTGTCGATCCCGGCCACGGTCGTGCGCTGGCCGCCCGGCAGCACGGTGACCTCCGACCCGGGGACGAGGACGCCGCCGGCCATCTGACCGGCGTAGCCGCGGTAGTCGTGGTGGTCGTCTGACATGGGGCGGATGACCCACTGCACCGGGAGGCGGATGTCGTTGAGGTTGCGGTCCGGGGCGATGACGACGTGCTCAAGGTGGTAGAGCAGCGGGGCGGCGCCGTACCACTGCATCGCGTCCGACCGCTGCACGACGTTGTCGCCGTGAAGCGCCGAGATGGGGATGAAGGTGATGTCCGGGATCTGCAGGCGAGCCGCCCAGTCGGTCATCTCCTCCAGGATGTTGTAGAAGACGTCCTCGTCGTAGCCGACGAGATCCATCTTGTTGACGCACACCACCAGGTGGGGGATGCGCAGCAATGAGGCGATGTAGGCGTGGCGGCGCGTCTGCTCAGAGACGCCCTTGCGGGCGTCGACGAGCACGATCGACAGGTCGGCCGTCGAGGCGCCGGTGACCATGTTGCGCGTGTACTGCTCATGGCCGGGGGTGTCGGCGATGATGAACTTGCGCCGTGGCGTGGCGAAGTACCGGTAGGCGACATCGATGGTGATGCCCTGCTCGCGCTCGGCACGCAGGCCGTCGGTGAGCAGCGCGAGGTTGACGTAGCCGTCGCCCCGGCGCTCGGAGGTCTGGATGACGTGGTCAAGCTGGTCCTCGAAGATCGCCTTGGAGTCGTGGAGAAGACGGCCGATCAGCGTGCTCTTGCCGTCGTCGACGGAGCCGGCGGTGGCGATCCGCAGCAGCTCGGAGGTGCGCCGGCGGACGGCGTAGATGTTGGTGGCCGACTCGGCGGCCGCCTGGGTTCCGTTGCCGTTCATCTCAGAAATAGCCCTCACGCTTGCGATCCTCCATGGCCGCCTCGCTGACGCGGTCGTCGGCGCGGGTCTCGCCGCGCTCGGTGATCCGGGTGGCGGCGATCTCGGTGACGACCTCCTCGAGAGAGACGGCGCGGGAGCGAACCGCTCCGGTGCACGTCATGTCGCCGACGGTGCGGTAGCGCACCGACTCCTGAAACGGCGTCTCGCCGTCGATCAGCTCGATGAACGGGTTGGTGGCGTACAGCATCCCGTCGCGTTCGAACACCTCGCGCTCGTGCGCGTAATAGATGGAGGGAACCTCGAGCTCCTCCTCGGCGATGTACTGCCAGACGTCGAGCTCGGTCCAGTTGGAGATGGGGAACACGCGGACGTGCTCGCCCTTGCGGATCCGCCCGTTGTACAGGGCCCACAGCTCCGGACGCTGTCGCTTGGGATCCCACTGGCCGAAGTCGTCCCGGAACGAGAACACCCGCTCCTTGGCCCGCGCCCGCTCCTCGTCCCGGCGGGCTCCGCCGAACGCGGCATCGAAGCCATGCTCCTCGATGGCATCGAGCAGCGTTGTTGTCTGGAGCCGGTTGCGCGAGGCCCGGGGGTGGGGGGGGACGAATTCCTCGGTGACGCGCCCCTTGTCGATCGAGTCCTGCACGCTGGCCACGATCAGGCGCTCGCCGATCTGCGAGACCAGCCGGTCGCGGAACTCAATCACCTCCGGGAAGTTGTGCCCGGTGTCGACGTGCATGATGGGAAACGGGAAGCGTCCGGGCCGGAACGCCTTCTCGGCCAGCCGGAGCAGGACGATCGAATCCTTGCCGCCGCTGAACAGCAGCACCGGGCGCTCGAAC
>DASSZQ010000209.1:0-10407 GCA_035702755.1 Solirubrobacteraceae bacterium
CTCGGCCGCCGTGGCACGCCCGCCCGCGGGCCGCAGCGGTGGCTCTCCCCACCCGCGAAGCACTTTCCTCACCGCACTCACGCCGGCGTTCTACCCGTCTACGGTTCCGGCAATGCCGCCCCCGGGAGGCGGGCGCGACACTCGACTCGGTCTCTGGGGTGAGTGTGGCGGGACGGGCTCGCCGGGATCGACCGCCGCGGGTGGGTTTGGCGGGCGCCCCGGGTTGGTCAGGAGGTGCCTGCCGTGGGCCGGTGGCAGCGGGGTCCGGGTTGACGATGGCGATGATGGGAGGGGAGGGTGCGGAGCGTCGGTTATGTGCGAAATGCGGATCGCGCCGGGCGATGTCGTCCGTGAGTGGCCTATAGCGGCAGTTGCGTTCGAGATCGTCCGCCCCGGATCCGGATTTCGAACAAACCGGGGGCTTCTTGCGCGCCTCCCACCTCCGGGCCGCGCCCCTCCCCTTTTCACCGCTGTCCTGACCGATGACCCGGTGCAGCGGCCCGCCCTTTTGCAACGGGCGGCGATGACCGGCCCCGCCCGGCCCCGCTCCGTTTCCGCAAGTTTGACCGCCGCCCGTCGTTCTGCGCTGGTGAAGGTTGTACTCAGGCACACGGAGGTAGGACGTGATGCGATCGACGCTGTCGGGCGGGGATGATGATGGGCCGGCACCCATGTGCCGTCCCCTGTTTGAGATCAGGCAGAGCCATGACCCGGACGGGGCGCTGCGGGTCACCCTGATCGGCGAATTGGATCTCGCCGTCAGTGATCACGTGAGGACGAGCCTGGGGCAGCTCACGCACGCTCACCCGCGGCTGCGGCTTGACCTCTCGCAGCTGCAGTTCATCGACTGCACCGGCATCGACGGGATCCTGGGCGCGCTGGCCGACGCGCGGCGCGGCCGCTCCGACGTCGAGGTCGACCGGTTCGTCAGCCCCACCGTGGGACGCTTCGCCGCGCTCGCCGGAGTCGGTCAGGCTCTGTGGCCGCCGAGCCGGCGGCCGGTACCGGTCCCGGTTCAGCCGGCGTGATCGACGGCGGCGACCATGCCGGGAATCGTCTGCGGGCCGACCAGTCGTTTGACGATGCGACCGCGGGCGTCGAGCACGAACATGCTCGGCAGCCCCTGGACGCCGTAGGCATACCCGGAGGTGCCGTTGGGGTCGGCGAGCACGGGAATCGACCAGTGGTAGCGGTGGACGAAGGCGAGGGCGTAGCGCCGGCTGTCGCTCCAGTCGACCGCCACGAGGCGGGCGCGGTCGCCGAGCGCCCGCTGGGCCCGGGCGATCGTCGGCGCCTCCGCGATGCACGGGCCACACCAGCTGGCGAAGAAGTCGATCAGCGCCGGCTTGCCGTGCAGCGTCGTGAGGGTGGCCGCCTCGCCGGCGAGCACCGCCTTCGGCAGCGGTGGCGCCGAGCGGATCGGCGGCGTGGAGGCCGAGGTGAGCGCGACCACCAGCGCCAGCGCACCGGCGAGCACAACGGCTACGGCAGCGACGCGCATGCGGTCAGGACCCGGCCAGCAGCGGCACGTCGTGGGCGATCATGGCCGGTGTGAAGTTCGCCGGGTAGGCGACCTTCACCATGCCGCCGGCGGTGATGCCGTAGACGACGGCTGAGTGGGCGACCTCATCCTTGGCGGTGGGCTTGCTGGCGCTGATGCCCCACGCCCGCCACACCGGTGTCAGCTGTGAGCGGGTCCCGACAAGGTATTGCATCCGTCCCGTCATCTCCCGCCGCGCCAGGAACCCGGCGATCGCCGCGTGGGTGTCCCCGCGCGGGTCGGTGGAGACGGCGACGATCTGCACCTTGGATGCGTTGCGGCCGAGCAGTGCCAGCGCGTTGTGAAGGTTGGCGACGATGATGGGGCACACGTCCGGGCAGTGCGTGTAGATGAAGGTGAGCAGGACGGCGCGCCCGCGGTAGTCGGCGAGATTCACCGGTTGGCCGAGATAGTTGTGCAGCGCGAGCGGCGGCACGGGCGCCGGGTTGGCGAGAACCGGGCCGTCGAGTGAGGCGACCTCGGCGGGCGTCGAGGAGGGTGCCGACTTGGGCGCTGAGGATGAGGCTGACTGCGTGTGCGGGGACGTGGTTGCCGACCCGCCGCACGCGGCCAGGGCGAGCGTCACGATCAGCGTCGCCAGCATCCCGGCGCCGACGCGGACGCCCTCGGTCTTGTCCTTCATCCGGTCCCCCGTTTTCCAGGTCCACGACCGCGCGCGGCGCGGTTTCTCCCGTCTTGTGACTCCGGCCCGGCCGGGCGTCACGGCGACGATGTTACGGTCTCGTCCCGCCCGGGACAAGGAAGCCGGCGCCCCACCGCCGCCGCTGTGGTGAATCCACACTTGCAATTCACTTGGCTGGCTGTAGGGTGTGCGCCAACATCGACCTGGAGGGACCGGGGCATGAGGAGAGGGCTAGGCGTTGTGGCGCCGCTTGCCTGCGCGGCGGCTGCGTTCGCGCTGCCGGCAGCGGCCGGCGCACAGACAAAAGGCAAAGTGGTATACGCCGGCGGGCCGGCGAGCTTCGCCAAGAAGCTGCAGAAGTTTGGTGCGGGGGTGAACAACTTCCTTGTCAACCGCATCACGATTCGCGTGGGGGGCACCGTCACCTGGGACGGTGCGAGCTTGGCCGGCGGGTTTCATTCGGTCGACATTCCCACGCGGGGCGGCTCGGACGTGGCGCTGATCACGCCGACGGGCAAGACCGTCAGCGGCGTCAACGATGCCGGCGGCACTCCGTTCTGGTTTAACGGAAAGGTGCCGGACCTGTCGTTCAACCCGCAGTTGTTCGCTCCGATGGGCGGCAAGACGTACACCGGCAAGGCGCGGGTCGATTCCGGGCTGCCCGTCGGCAAACCGCACAACTTCACGGTCAGGTTCCTGAAGGTCGGCACGTACAAGTACTTCTGTGACGTCCACGCCGGGATGCACGGTTTTGTGGTGGTCAAGCCGCGCGGGGCGCGGATTCCGACCAGCCGGCAGGACGCCGCGACATTGAAGGCCGAGGAGCGGCACTATCTCGCCGAGGCCAAGCAGGTGGCCGCGACCAAGGTGTCAGGAAACCAGGTGAGCCTGGGCGCGTCAGGGCCCGGAGGGGTGGAGGTGTTCGCCATGTTCCCCTCGACGCTGCGCATCAAGGCAGGCACCACGGTCAGGTTCTTCATGTCGAAGGACAGTCGCGAGGTCCATACGGCGACGTTCGGTCCGGCGGCCTACCGGGCGCAGCTGGCCAACAGCTTCGCTGGCCCGGCACCGGCTCCGGCGGCGCTCTATCCGAGCGATCCTCCGGGGAGCATCTCGTTGTCGCCGACATCGCACGGGAATGGGTTTGCGAACACGGGAGCGCTGGATCGTGATCCGACGACGCCGCTGGCGGCGTTTGGGGCGATCACGTTCACGACACCCGGGACCTACACCTACCAGTGTCTGATCCACACGTTCATGCACGGGACGATCATCGTCCACTGACGCATTGATGTCCTAGACGCGATCGCGCACGCGCTCGCCGGCTCGCTTGCACCGGGCCGGCGGGCGGCGCGTCAGGCAGCCCTTGCCGACAGCGGCCGCTATGAATCGGCCTCCGGGCGCGCGGGCCGCACTTCGATGAGGCAGCCGGCCTCGTCCGGATCACGCGGGACGAAGCCGGCGAGCCGGGCGCCGGGCTCGATCGTTTCCAGCAGGCCCTGCGTGATGCCCCGGTGCAGCGCGCAGACGGCGGGCTGGTTTTCCCGCACGGCGTCGCGGTAGGGGCAGTTGCCCAGGCAGAACGTCACCCCGCCGTCCTCATGGGTCTCGCTGGAGGGCTGGAAGCCGAGGGCGGTCAGGGAGGTCAGGAACGCGTCGGAGTCCGGCGCCGGGTCCTCCGGCGCCAGCTCACGGCCGATCTGACGGCCGGTCTCCTCAACGCCGCGCAGCCCCCGCGAGGGCGTTCGCAGAGCGCGGGCCAGCCACCGGCCGAGGTCCTGGTAGGCGAGCGGCGAACGGCCGCCGGGACGGGCGTCCGGTGCCACCGCCCAGGAATCCGGCGGCCGTCCGCGCTGGTGGCGGACGCGGCGTCGTTGCACAAGCCCCACCTGCTCCATCCGCTCCAAATGGGCGCGGATCCCGTTGGGGTGCAGGCCGAGGCGCTCGGCCAGCTCCTGGGTGCCGGCGGGCCGCTTGAGCTCGGCGAGGAGGGCGAACAGACGGGCGCGCGTCGGCTGAGCGAGCACGTCGTCCGGAGCAACCGGGCTCGGAAGGTCCATCGCCAGATATTTTACACACTCAGCTCTTGGAAAAAGCGTCGCTCGCGCGCAGCAGTGCGGGGGCGCGGCCAACCATCAGGCGTGAGTGGGTGATCTCGGCGACCAGGAGAAACGGCAGCCAGCCATCGTCGCCGTCCACAACGCCAGCGAGAGGGACGGCGGGGAAGGGGCGCCAGCGCCGCTGGGGACGTGCAGGTGGCGGGCGGCGAGCGTGATCCGGCCCCAATCAGGTTTACGCCGGCGACTGCGGCGTGGGCACGGCGACCGCCGCGGCCCGCAGCCCCTCGACTTCGACCAGGCAGCCGGCCCGGTCAGGGTCCTCAGGAGCGAACGCGGTGAGTCGCGCTGTCGGCTGCAGCCCGTCGAGCAGCCCCCGCGTGAGCCCTCGGTGCAGGGCGCAGACGACCGTCTGGTTGACGTGCACGGCCTCGCGATACGGGCAGTGCCCCAGCCGGAAGACGATCCGCCCGGAGGGCGCCCGCTGTCGCTGCGGCGCGAAGCCCAGCGCGGTGAGGGCCCGTCCCATCGTCTCCTCCGGCCGCGACCGGTCCCCCTCAGGCACGAGGTCGCGCCCCAGGTCGCGCCCGGCGCGTTCCACCTCCCGGACCCGCGCGGGACGCGGCGGGATGCTGGCGGCCAGCCAGCGGGCAAGCTGTCGGTAGGCGTGGGGCGGCTCGGAGCCGGGCAGGGCATCCGCAGCGATCGACCAGCTGTCCCGCGGGCGGCCGAGGGTCTGCGGTGCCCGCTCGCGCACGACGAGTCCGGCCGCCCGGAGCCGTTCGAGATGGACGCGCACGCCGCTGGGGTGCAGGCCGAGCTCGGCGGCGAGCTCGTCGGTCCCGGCGGATCGCCCCAGGCTCGCCAGCCGGCCAAACAGCCGCGCCCGTGTCGGCTGCGCCAGGACGTCAGCCGCTGCCTGCTCGCCGCTGGGCACGGGGCAAGTCTCGCACAGGCCCAGGCCCGCCAGTCGGACGCGGGCCCAGCCGGTCACATGGCTGACGGCGACGGGGTGATACTTTTGCGAGTGAGGCTCGTAAAACTAACTGCTCGCAGAGAAAGGTTGCCCCGTGGCCTACGTGATCGCTGAACCCTGCATTGGGGTCAAGGACAACTCCTGCGTCGAGGTCTGCCCGGTCGACTGCATCCATCCGACCCCTGATGAGGAGGCTCATGCCGAAGCGGAGCAGCTCTACATCGACCCGGATGAGTGCATCGACTGCGATGCGTGCGTGGAGGCGTGCCCGGTGGACGCGATCTTCGCCGAGGATCAGGTGCCCGCGGAGTGGCAGCGCTTCGTCGAGCTCAACGCGGCCTACTACCGCCGCCGTGCGGCCTGATCAAGGGCGCCGTGGACGCGCGTCACCTTCTCCAGCAGAGCCTCGATGCGCGGCAGCTCGTCGCGCAGGCCGCGGCCAGCGTCTGACGGCCTCCGTAGCAGTAGTCGAGGCCGAGCCCGTCGAACACGTCGGCCCGGATCGGCCGCTCGGCCACCAGTTCGCCCAGGGTCAGGTTCGGGTCGATCGCCGCCGCCGATGTCATCGCAGAATCCCCGGACGGGTGGGCAGCGGCACCGCGGGATCCAGCACGCGCGCCGCCTGCGTCGCGATCACCTGCCAGCCACGGACGGTGTCGGCGGGGGGTCGGCCCCACGTCCGAGCCTCCAGCACCCAGCACCCATCCTCCGCCCCCCGCTCCAGAAACAGGCCGGAGTAATCGTCGAGCCGGGCGAGGCCCGGGCTCGTCGGATCCGGGCGCATCTTGGGCGGCATGTGGGTTGCGAGGTCAAGCAGGCGGGCCAGGCGGGCGAGGTCGGCGGCGGACAGGGTGCTGCGGAGCGGGACCCTGAAGACGACGGTCCCGCCCCGGCGCTGCGGGTCGCGGGGTGTCGGCGAGACGGGCGGTGCCGGCGAAGGAAACGGGGCGGGCGGTGCCGGGGATGCGGACGAGGCGGGCGGTGCCGGCGACCGGGGCGGTGCCGGCGGAGGTGCGGCGATGGCACTCATCTGAAGCCTCCTACGAGTTTACACACTTGAGCTGTATAAAAGCTATCACCGGGCCGTGACCGGCGCAAGTAACCTCCGGACCGAGTCGTATGGCGCTCGACGTGCAGATCAAGCGGGTCTACGAACCGGCGGACGCGGGCGACGGGTACCGCGTGCTCGTCGACCACGTCTGGCCGCGCGGGGTCTCCCGCGAACGGGCGCAGCTGGACGAGTGGGCCCGGGAACTGGCGCCCACCGACGAGCTGCGCACCTGGTTTGACCACGTCCCGGAGCGCTTTGCCGAGTTCCGCCGGCGCTACCGCGAGGAACTGGCCGCGCATCCTGAGCACATCGCCACGCTGCGCGACCGTGCCCGGGACGGCCGGGTGACGGTCGTCTACGCCGCGCGCGACGAGGAGCACAACAACGCGGCCGTCGTGGCCGAGATGCTCCGTGGCAACTGACGGCATCGCCGGCCTCTCCGCCCCCGGTCGCCTGTCATCAAGCGCTGGGTCGCCGGGCGGGACCCGGGGGTGGCGGGATGTGGCGCTGTCGGAGCTGACCACCATCGGCCTCGGCGGGCCGGCGCGTCAGCTCGTCGAGGCCGCGGCCGGCGACGATGTCGTGGCCGCCGTCGCCGGCGCCGATGAAGCCGGCGAGCCGCTGCTGGTGATGGGCGGGGGGTCCAACCTTGTGATTGCCGACGCCGGATTCGACGGGACCGCGCTGCGCGTCCTCACGCGGGGCGTGACCGCCAGCGGCGACGGGGCGGCCGCGCGGTTGACGGTGGCCGCCGGTGAGCCATGGGACGGCATCGTCGCGCGGTGCGTGTCCGAGGGCCTGGCCGGCATCGAGTGCCTTGCCGGGATCCCCGGTTGCACGGGCGCGACGCCGATCCAGAACGTCGGCGCCTACGGCCAGCAGGTGTCAGACGTCATCGCTGCGGTCCGCGCCTACGATCGCCGTGCCCGGGCGATCGTCGAGCTGTCGCCGGCGCAGTGCGCGTTCGGCTACCGGACGAGCGTGTTTCGCGGCGGTGAGCGCTACGTCGTGCTTGACGTCACCTTCACACTGGAGCGTTCCCGGTCCGCGCGGCCTCTCCGGTACGGTGAGCTGGCGCGGGTGCTCGGCGCCGATGCCGAGGCGCGGCCACCGCTGGCTGAGGTCGCCGAGGCGGTGCTGGCGCTTCGCCGCGGCAAGGGGATGGTCATCGATCCCGCCGATCCTGACTCGGTCAGCGCCGGCTCGTTCTTCGTCAACCCCGTGCTGCCCGCCGACGCGTTTGCGGAGTTTCGGCGCCGGGTCGCCGAGGTGTTGGGCGCCGACGTGACGCCGCCCGCGTGGCCGGGGGCGGACGGGGCGATCAAGACCTCGGCGGCATGGCTGATCGAGCGCGCCGGCTTTCACCGTGGCTATCGCCGGGGCGCGGTGGGGATCTCCACCAAACACACGCTGGCCCTCGTCAACCTCGGCGGCGCGAGCAGCGCCGATCTGCTGGCGCTGGCGCGGGAGGTGCGCGACGGCGTGCGCCACGCATTCGGCGTCACGCTGGAGCCGGAGCCGACGTTCGTCGGCCTGGTGCTATGACGGCGCGGCGCTCAGCGCGTACCGGCTGACGCGCCGGCTGATGGCCACGCCGGCGACGGTCGCGCCGAGGAACAGGAGGATCGCCGCCCCGGTGCCGACGCCGCCCCAGCGCCACAGCGTCACCGATCCGGCCAGGTCGCCGCCGAGGAGCCGGAGGGCCAGCGAGACGTGCAGCAGGATCAGGTGGGCGTAGAAGCCGCGCCGGAACGCAACGGGCACCCGCAGCACCGCCGGCACGATCACCGGGGCATGGGCGAACACGATCGACATCACGAAGCCGAGGAACACGGCGTGCAGCGAGGCGTCGTACGCGGGCCCGTCGGCGAGCGCCGCGGACGCCGTCCACAGGACGCCGCCGGCGGCCAGCCAGACATAGCCGCCCAGCAGCGCCGCGGCCATGAAACGGGTCACGCCCCCCATCCGCACGGTGCGGCGAGCGATGTCAAAGCGCGCCAACCACAGCGCCTGTCCGGCGAGTCCGATCCCGGCGATCCGCACACCGGTGCGCTCGGCTGCCACCGACACCGCCACGCCGGCGGCGAAGGTTGTGACGGCGATCAGCAGCAGGCGCCGCGACCGCGGCGAGCGGCCGGCGACGCGGGTCAGCTCAAGCCGCTCGCCGACGATCGTCAGCACCAGGAAGCCGGCCATGAGCGGCGCGAACCGCGACACGTCGGCGCCGGTCAGCCACAGCACGGCCGCCGCGCACCAGGCGACGGCGCCCGCCCCCATGACGGCGTTGTCGAGCGAGGGGGCCAGGCGATGGAGCACCACGTGGGCGCCGAGAAGGACAAATCCGCCCAGGGCCAGCAGCGCCGGGCCGAAGGCGGCCGGCGCTCCCACCAGCGTCGCCACCGCCCCCAGCCCGGCCGACAGCGGCGCGGCGTAGACCCATGAGCGACCGAGCGCGACCGCCCGCTCAAGGCTGATCAGCGTCCCCAGGAAGCCGAGCGCCATCAGCGGGCCGTGGGCATCCCCGGCGGCGGGAACGATGTCCGGGTTGGCGAGCCCCAGACGGATCAGGCCGCCCCACATCCCGGCGAACAGGGCGACGAGCGCGAGCGCCATGAGCGGCAGGCGCCGCCGCCGGGCGGCGGCGACGGCGCTCACGGCCACCCCAGCTGCTCCCGCCCCGCCGGACTCATCAGCTCCGGATCCCACGGGGGTTCCCACACGAGCTCAATTGCGACCGCCCGCACCTGGGGCAGGGGGGCGAGCGCCGCCCGGATCTGGTCGTCGAGGAAGCCGCCGAGGGGGCAGCCGGGCGTGGTCAGCGTCATCGTGATCGTCACCACCCCGTCATCGCCGGCCGCCACGTCGTAGACGAGGCCGAGGTCGACGATGTTCACGCCGAGCTCCGGGTCGATGACCGTGCCCAGCAGCCGCCGGACGAGTGCCGGGGTGAGCGGCTCGGTAAGCAGGCCGAGCACCCCCGGGCCGGCCGATGCCGGCGTGAGCTTGTCGTGGCGCGAACGCACGGTCTTGACGTTTACACAATTAGACTGTAAAAACAAGACCACTGTGAAAACTGAGCCGTCAGCTGAGGCCACCCCGGCCACGCGCAGCGAATCAACGCCGTGATGCACCGGCTCACGCGCATCCAACAGCGCATGCAAGGAGAAACCATGCCGACCACGGACCCCCAGCTCGACGTCCGGCCCCAGCCGCCGGCTCGCCGCCACGAGCTCATCTTCGACACCTACGACCGGCTGACCCCCGGCGAGGGATTTGTGCTCGTCAACGACCACGATCCCAAGCCGCTCTACGACCAGTTCGCCGCCGAGCACACGGACAGGTTCAGCTGGGACTACCTGGAGCAGGGGCCGGAGGTCTGGCAGGTACGGATTGGACGGCTCGCATGACCGCCGCATCGATGATCGACGCCGGGGTCGAGCCTCCGGTTTCCGATGACAGCGGGGCCGGACTCGCCATGTTCCTCATCTTCACCGCAGCCGTTCTGATCGTGAGCGGAGCCGTGGCCATCGTCGCGCTGGTGGGGACGTGGTGGGCGCTGGCGGCGGGCTTTGCCGCGCACATTGTGCTCACGACTGTCGTCATCCTCACGATCTACAAGGTGATGAGCGGACGGGCGACCGCCGGGCCACCCGCGCCAGCGCGGGGTCAGGCGGCGCGTGCCGCGCGGTCCTGACGGGGTGGCGGCGTCGGCTCCGCCCGCCCCCGCAGGACCGGAGCGAGGAGAGGGGCCACGGACACCACGTGCGTCTGCGGCGGCCGGCGCCGGGAGACGACGGTGTCCGTGGCCCAGACCTCCTGCACTCCCTCGGCCCACAGCGCCCGCCAGCGATCGCCGGTGAACAGCCCGTGGGTGACCACGACCGCGATCTCCCGGGTGCCGGCGCGCCGCAACTGCGCACAGCAGGAGACGAGCGTCGCTCCCGTATCGAGGATGTCGTCGACGACGACGGCGCGCCGCGCCGGTGCTCCCTCCAGGCCGAGATGTTCGATTCCGGCCGGGGTGCGGCGTTTGCGCGCCCAGACGATGGGCTGGTCGGATCCGGCGGCGCGGGCGACGGCCGTGGCCCGCGGCAGCGCACCCTCGTCCGGGGCGACGAACGTGACCTGACGGCGCCAGGC
>DASSZQ010000038.1:0-2964 GCA_035702755.1 Solirubrobacteraceae bacterium
GGCCCACCGCGTCGGCTTCGGCGGCTGACGCCGGACGCTGACGTCGCGGCTCGCGCCACCGCGCCGTTTTCCGTAGTTCGCTGAAGCTCCCACGGGGTCTGGCCCGGATGGGCAGCCCCCGGGGCGACCGTAGCCTGCCGGACCATGGCTGCGATCTTCAATCTCAACCACCACGCCAGCTACATCCACTGGCACTTCATCAACCTGTCGGTGTCCAACCTGCTGGTGATCGTGGTGATGTTGGCCGTGTTCGCGGCGGCCATCCTCGCGCCGTTCCCGGGTTCGCACCGCAAGCGGAGCGGGCAATGAGCGCCACCGCCGACCCGCCCCCGGCGCCGGCGGGCTCTGCCGCCGAGCGCTCCTGGACCGTTCGCCTGCGCCGGCGCGCGGTCGCCGCGCTGCCCCCGGAGAAGCTCCTGCCGGACGGGCAGCCGACCTACGTCGCGTCGTGGATCTACGTGTTCGGCGTGCTCACGCTCGCGTCGCTGGCGACTCTCATCCTCACCGGGGTCATCCTGTCGCTCAAGGGACCGGCGTGGTGGCACGTGAGCGGGATCGGCCACTTCTTCAACAGCATGCACCTGTGGTCGGTGGAGCTGTTCTTCTTCTTCATGGTCATCCACCTGTGGGGCAAGTACTGGATGGCGGCGTGGCGGGGTGGCCGGGCGCGCGTGTGGATCACGGGGGCGATCACGTTCCTGATCGCCATCCCGTGCGCGCTCACCGGCTACGTCTCCCAGCAGAACTTCGACGCCCAGTGGATCTCGACCCAGGCCAAGGACGCGATGAACTCCGTCGGCGTCGGCGCGTTCTTCAACCTCCTCAACTTCGGCCAGATGTACTCGTACCACATCCTCCTGCTGCCGGCGGCCGTCGTGGTGCTGGTGATCGCCCACGTGCTGCTTGTGCGCCGGCACGGCGTGGTGCCCCCGTTTGAGCTGCAGGACAAGCTCAAGGCGGCGCGCATGGGCCACACCGACGGCGAGGTGCAGTCATGAGCCGCGCCGACCGCAAGCGGGAGAACGAGGCCGCCCGCGTGTGGAAGGGCGGCTACCGGCCCTATGACCTCGTCAAGGAGGCGTCGATCGCCTTCGGCGCCGTGCTGCTGCTGGCCGTGGTGCTCACGGTCCTGTTCTCCTCGCCGGATGACCCACCGAGCACGGTCAAGCAGTGGTCGCGCACCGACCCCGTCGACTTCGTCACCACCGCGGTCAGCCAGCTCGACGGCACCAGCGGGACGGCGACCTACGGGCCGCCGTACAACCACAACTCCGACGGCCAGCACATCGCCTTCCTGCGCCCGCAGAAGTGGCTCGGCGTCAGCCATCCGATCGACGCGCCGCAGGACTTTGTCCTGGCGCCGCTGCATTCGATCACCGGCCAGCCGGCGCTGACGGCGGCGCTTGCCGTCTACCAGGCGGCGCCGTCCAAACTGCAGACCGCATGGACGACGAACTACACCAACGCCCTGGCCAAGGCCAAGCCAGGTCCCGGCGACTCGGTCATCATCCCCGCCGGGCGCTACGGGCCGGTGCCGATCATGATGAACGCACTGCTCAGCTTCGCCCAGGGCGGAGGCCTCGACGGGACCCTGCTGACCAATCGGCAGTTCTACCAGACCGACTACACCAAGCCGCTGATGCTGATGGCCGACGGGTCGGTGCTTGCCAACCGCGCCCAGGCCGAGCATCTGCTCGGCGAGCAGTGGGGGATGATGAACGAGACCGGCAGCTACCCGGGACAGGTGTGGCTGTGGCTGTACACGTTCTGGTATCAGATCAAGCCGTTCTCGACCTCGAACAACGCCGACATCCTGGTGATGGCGATCATGGGCGTGCTCAGCCTCGCCTTCGTGCTCGTCCCGTTCCTGCCCGTCATCAACCGGATCCCGCGCTGGATCCCCATCTACAAGCTCATCTGGCGCGAGCACTACGCGTCGCTGTCGCCCAAGCCGTCGCCGGCCCAGCCGATGCCGCCCCCGGCGGTGAACGCCCCCGGCTGATCGCCGCCCGGGCCGCCTGCGGCAGGCGGCCCGCGGTCAGCGCTGGAACAGCGTGGAGAGCACGACCTCGGTGACCGTGCGGGTGACGCCCTTGGTGCCGCGGATGCGCTCCAGCGCCAGCTCCAGATCCTTGGTGTCCTCGGCCATGACGTGGAGCAGCGCGCTCGCCTCGCCGGCCACGGTGTGCGCCGAGACGACCCCCGGCTCGCGCTCGACCGCGCGCTTGATCGCCGAGCCCGGCATGTTGCCGTCGCAGTAGAGGTCGACGAACGCCTCGGCCCGCCAGCCGAACGCCTGCGGATTGACGATGGTGGTGTAGCCGAGGACGACGCCCTCGCGCTCCAGGCGATCCACGCGCCGCTTGACCGCGGGGGCGGAGAGGTGAACCTGACGCCCTATGTCCTGAAACGAGCGACGGGCGTTCTCGCGCAGCAGCGCAATGATTCTGCGGTCGACGTCATCCATTGGCGGGTCTACGGCGGGGTGCACGCAACGATCAGCATGCTGAGGGGGGCCGGCGCGCGGATCATTGCACACGCGAGACCGGCCCACCGGGACCTGCCACGAGTTCGCGCCTTATTAGAGTCAACGGCCATGTCCGAGGCCGCAGGACTTGATCTCAGGCTGCTCATGCTCGCCCGCACGCGGGGCCACGGCCCCCGCCGGGAGCGGGCGGTCTCCGCCTACTCGCGCCTTGGCGAGCACGCCGCCTGCTGGCTGGCCCTCGGCCTCGGCGGCGCACTTATCGACGCCGACCGGCGGCCGCGCTGGGTGCGCGGGGCCGGCGTCGTGGCCGGCGCCTATGCACTGAACTTCGCGGTCAAGGTGGCCGTCCGGCGCCGGCGCCCGGAGCTGGAGGGGCTGCCGCCGCTGTCGCCGGTGGTCTCCCGCCTCTCGTTTCCCAGCGCCCACGCCACCACCTCGTTTGCGGCGGCGCGGATCTACCGCGGGCTGGCGCCGGC
>DASSZQ010000151.1:0-11586 GCA_035702755.1 Solirubrobacteraceae bacterium
AGGTGGCCGTGTACATCTTGACCGGCACGTTGACCAGGCCAAAGCTGATGGCTCCACTCCAGATTGCGCGGGGCATGAACGCTTTGTACTACCCCGGCGCCTCCGCGGGCAAGCCCTGACGGCTCTCTTGCCGGCGCCGACCGCACACGTGCGCGTGGACGCGGCCGCGCGGAAACCCCCGTCCCGGGCAGCCGCCCGGAACAACGGCGGCGACGAAGAGGGAGGGTCCGCGAGCGTCAGCTTTGTACGAAATTCGGTTCGGCGCTTGGCATTTCGTCCCTGACGCGCGCTCAGCAACCGAACTGTTCGAGGTCCGCGCCGGTGATCCGGATCTCGTACAAATCGGTCGCTCCACCGTCACCGCCAACGCCGCAACCACCCCCAGGCCCCCTTCATCGCTGCCGTTTTTCGGCCCGCACCCACGCTCCCTCGCGGCGACCACCGGTCCCCCAGCCGCGCGGCTAGCGACCGATCGACGACATGTCGGCGTAGCGATCGCCGGCGGCGGCTCCCGCGGGCGCCGCCTCGTCGATGCGCTGCAGGTCCTCGTCGGTGAGCGACAGCTCAGACGCCGCGATGTTCTGCTCCAGGTAGGAGCGCCGCTTGGTGCCGGGAATCGGCACCACGTCCTCGCCCTGGGCCATCACCCAGGCGAGCGCCAGCTGCCCCGGGGTGCAGTCCTTCTCGGCGGCGATCTCGCGCACCCGCGTCACCAGCTCGAGGTTGCGCGTGAAGTTCTCGCCCTGAAAGCGCGGGTTGCTGCGGCGGAAGTCATCCGGCGCGAAGTCCTCCGGGGAGGTGATCTGCCCGGTGAGGAAGCCGCGCCCCAGGGGGCTGTAGGCGACAAGGCCGATCTCCAGCTCACGCAGGACGGGGAGGATCTCGTCCTCCGGATCCCGGCTCCACAGCGAGTACTCGCTCTGCAGGGCGCTGATGGGGTGCACGGCGTGGGCGCGGCGGATGGTGTCGGCGGCCGCCTCCGAGAGCCCCAGGAAGCGCACCTTGCCGGCGTCGACGAGCTCGGCCATGGCGCCCACGGTCTCCTCGATCGGCACGTCGGGATCGACGCGGTGCTGGTAGTACAGATCGATGTGATCGAGGTTCAGGCGTCGCAGCGAGGCGTCGCATGCCTTCATCACGTACTCCGGGCGGCCGTTGACGCCGCGCGCCGCCGGATTCTCCGGATCCCGGACGATCCCAAACTTGGTCGCCAGCACGACCTCGTCGCGGCGACCGGCGATGGCCTCGCCGACCAGCCGCTCGTTGGTGTGCGGGCCGTAGATGTCGGAGGTGTCCAGCAGGGTGACGCCGAGGTCGAGGGCGCGCTGGATGGTGGCGATCGCCTCGCCCTCGTCAGCGGACCCGTAGAACTCGGACATGCCCATGCATCCGAGGCCCTGCGCCGAGACCGTCAATCCCTGAGTGCCAAGCTGTCGCTGTTCCATGCGCGGTGAGACTAGCCGCCTCGCGTCTCACTAAACCTGGACCCTCACCGTTTCATCCCCAGTGCGCCTGCCACCGTTCCAGACCCT
This sequence comes from Solirubrobacteraceae bacterium, assembly GCA_035702755.1. GTDB lineage: Bacteria > Actinomycetota > Thermoleophilia > Solirubrobacterales > Solirubrobacteraceae > Palsa-465. Next base: position 1,533 of record DASSZQ010000151.1, read on the forward strand.
GCTCGACGCCCACGGCACGGACGTCCATCGCTTCCTGATCGCAACCGTCGGCCGCGGCGACGCCGATGACTGCTACCAGGAGACGTGGCTGGCCGCCCTGCGGGCCTACCCGGATCTGCGCGACGACGCCAACCTCCGGGGCTGGCTGTTCACGATCGCCCATCGCAAGGCGATCGACCTGGTCCGGGGCCGGCGACGCCGGCCCACCCCGGTGGCCGAGCCGGAGACGCTCGTGGGCGCCGCCGTCGCTGCCGCCGCCATCGCCCCCGCCGCCGGCGCCGACAGCTCCTCGCTCGGCGACCGCGACGGCGACCTGTGGGGCGCGGTCGGCGCGCTGCCGGACAAGCAGCGCACCGCCGTGGCACTGCGCTTCATCGCCGACTCCGCCTACGCGGAGATCGCGCGGGCCATGGACACCAGCGAGGAGGCGGCGCGCCGGAACGTCCACGAGGGTCTCAAACGCCTGCGAAGGGAGCATCCGCGATGACCGCTGCCGATCACGACGACGAGCTGCGGGAGGTCGCCGAGCTGCTGCGCCGCGCGCCGCTGCGCGCGGCCTCGCCGCCTCCGTCCATCGCCGAGGCGGCGGCCGCCGCCGGGCTCCTCGACGTTGCCTACGCCACGCTGGACTCGCCCGTGGGCCGGCTGCTGCTGGCACGGACCGAGGTCGGTCTCGTCCGCCTCGCCTACGTCGACGGGGGGGCCGACGAGGCGGTGCTGGCCGACATCGCCGCGCGCGTCTCGCCGCGGCTGCTGGCCGCGCCCCGGAGCCTGGACGAGCCCCGGCGTGAGCTTGACGAGTACTTCGCCGGGCGCCGGCGCGACTTCGAGGTCACGCTTGACATGCGGCTGATGACCGCGTTCACCCGCCGGGTCCTGACCGCGACCGCCGCGATCCCGTACGGAGAGGTCTCCACCTATCGCGAGGTGGCCGTCCGCGCCGGCAGCCCCCGCGGCTCGCGCGCCGCCGGCAACGCGCTCGGCGCCAACCCGCTGCCGATCATCGTCCCCTGCCACCGGGTGCTGCACAGCGGCGGCGGGCTCGGCGGTTACACCGGCGGCCTGGAGCGCAAACGGACGCTGCTGGCGATCGAGCGGGGGCAGCTGACGCTGCCGGGCGGCGACCGCGGCTGACGCTTTTCTTTTGTCCCGTGCTCCGGGAACATCTCCTGAGATGAGGACACGGGGACTGCCGCCAGGCCCGCCGCTGCCCGCGACGCTGCAGATGGTCGCGACCTGGACCCGTCCGGCGGCCTCGCTGGAGAAGCTGCGCCGCTACGGCCGGCGGGCGACGATCCGGCTGCCGTTCCAGCCGCCGTTCGTGATGCTGTGGGATCCGGACGAGATCAGAGAGCTGTTCCTGGCGGCGCCGGATGCCGTGCACCCGGGCGAGGGAGCGCGGGTGCTGGAGCCGATCGTGGGACGCAACTCGGTGATCCTGCTTGACGAGCGCGCTCATCTGGAGCAGCGGCGACTGCTCCTGCCCGCCTTCCACGGGGAGCGCATGCAGCGGCTGAGCGGCGTCATGACCGAGCTGGCCGAGCGCGAGGTCGCGGCGTGGCCGACCGACGAGCCGGTGGCGCTGCATCCCCGGCTGCAGCGGCTGACGCTGGAGATCATCCTGCGCGCGGTGTTCGGACTGGAGCAGGGTCCGGTGCTCGACCGTCTGCGGGACCTGCTCGCCGCCGTGCTGGAGTTCAGCGAAAGCCCGCTGTCGGTGCTTCCGCCGCTGCAGCGCGCGCTGCGCTGGACGCCCCGCCAGCGTCGCTTCGCCGCGCGGATGCGACAGACGGACGAGCTCATCTTCTCGCTGGTGGAGCAGCGCCGCCGCGCCCCGGAGGGTGACGACGTGCTGGCCATGCTGCTCGCCGCGCGGCATGAGGACGGGACGGCGATGTCGCGCCAGGAGCTGCGCGACGAGCTGATGACCGCGCTGGTCGCCGGGCATGAGACGACCGCCTCGCAGCTCGGTTGGACGCTGGAGCGGCTGGCCCGCGAGCCCGACGTGGCCGCCCGGCTGACCGCGGAGCTGGATGCGGGCAGCGGGGACGCGTACCTCTCGGCCACGGTCACCGAGATTCTCCGTCTGCGGCCCGTCCTGCCGAACGCCGAGCCGCGCCTGACCAAGCGCCCGGTCATGATCGGCGGCGTCCGCTATCCCGCCGGCGTCATCCTGCTGGCCAGCGCCCACCTCCTCCATCACGACCCGGCCATCTACCCGGAGCCGTACGCCTTTCGCCCGGAGCGATTTCTGGATTCGCCCCCCGGGACGTACACGTGGATCCCGTTCGGCGGCGGGCGGCGCCGGTGCCTGGGCGCCAGCTTCGCCGTGCAGGAGATGAAGGTCGTCCTGCGGGCCGTGCTGACGCGGTTCAGGCTCGCACCGGGATCTGGAGCGCCGGAGGTGGCGCGGCGGCGGAGCATCACGTTCAGCCCCGCCGGCGGCGCCACCGTCGTCCTGCACCCGCGGCCGGTCGCCGTCGCGCCGCCCGCCCCATCCGCGGCGATCGCAGCCGGTACGTGAGCCCGCGGGCGTTCCGATCGGCCACCGCGGGGTAGTACATCGACATGAACCTCGTCGCGCCGGTGCGCAAGTTCGACGCCTTCCAGCAGCGCCGCAAGTGGCTGGCGATCCCGCTGGCGGTGGTCAAGAAGTCCGGCGACGACCAGGGCGGCAACCTGGCCGCGCTCGTCGCCTATTACGGCTTCTTCTCGCTGTTCCCACTGCTGCTGGTGTTCACGACGCTCCTCGGCTACGTGCTGGCCAGCGACCCCGCCACGCGGACCAGGGTCGAGCACTCCATCACCAGCCAGTTTCCGGCGGTGGGCGACTCGCTGCCCCTGCATTCGATCTCGGGCTCGGCGGTCGCGCTGATCCTCGGGATCATCACCTCGCTGTGGGCCGGCCTGGGCGTGACCAACGCCGCGCAGAACCTGATGAACACGGTGTGGGCGGTCCCGCATAAGGACCGGCCTGACTTCGTCCACTCCCGCCTGCGGGGCATCGGGCTGCTGGTCTTCCTCGGCGTCCTGTTCATCATCTCCACGGTCATCACCGGAGCCGTCAGCTCCACCTTCGGCGGCATCGGGTCCAAGATCGGCGGCTACGTCATCTCGCTGATGGTCAACGCGCTGCTCTTCTTCGCCTCCTTCCGCCTGATGACTGAGGACGTGGCGGCCCGGGACCTGCGCGTCGGCGCGATCGTCGGCGGGGTGCTGTGGACGATCCTGCAGGCGGTCGGCAGCATCTACCTCCACCACATCAAGACGACGAACTACGGCGTGTTCGCCGTCGTCATCCCACTCCTCATCTGGCTGCACCTGGGCGGGCAGGTGTTCATGTACAGCGCGGAGGTCAACGTCGTGGTCACCCGCCGGCTGTGGCCGCGCAGCCTGATCGGCCCGCCGGCCGTGCCCGCCGACCAGGAGGCGCTCACCGCACTGGCCAAGGTGGAGGAGCGCTCCGACGAGCAGCACGTTGACGTCGAGTTCTCCGAGCCGGCCGAGTCCGGCGCCAACGGCGGCACCCCGGGGGCGGCGCAGTCCGAGCCAGCGCCCCGACCGCGGAGCTAGAACAGCTGGTCGGGCGACTCCCGCCGGGTCTGCTCCAGCGACCAGGAGCACAGGCCCCCCTCCGCCGGGCAGCCCGCGCACAGCTGCCGGTGCGGCGCCGGTGAGACGGCGAACTCGCGGCCGAGCAGACCACGGCTGAGCTGCCGCAGCCCGGCCTCGAGCTCGGCCACGTCGGACTGCGCGTACGCGGCGATCACCGGCTCCTCCGGTCGCTCGACGAAGCAGTGCGCGATCTCCACCTCGCGCGCCCCGGCGCGCAGGGCGGCGAGCGCATAGACCAGGCGCTGGGTGGCGTACTCGTCCTGGACGATGGCGGCGGGGCTGGCGCCCTGCAACCGGTCGCTCTTGTAGTCGACGACAAGCGTCCGGCCGGGCTGCGGCGGGTCTGATTCCCGGGCCAGCACGTCGAGGGTGCCGACCACCAGCGGTGCACCCGGACCGGCCCCCACGGCGAACGCGAAGCGTTCCTCGCGGCGGGTGTCGCTCGCCCGCCCCAGGCGCGCGCACAGGTCGCTCTCGGCAAAGCGCCGGATGAGGCCGGCCAGGTCGTCGGCCTCCGCCGGGCCCGGCGCAGGCCACAGTCCGCACCGGGCGGCGGCGGCCCGGATCGCCTCCGCGTCGGGGACGACCGGGCGCCGGAAGTCCAGCCGCTCAAGCAGCGCGTGGAGCAGCACGCCGCGGTCGGCGGCGCTCCGGGCGCCGGGGCGGCGGGTGCCGGAGCGCCCGGGCTCCTCGATGGTGGGCAGGCCGAGGACCCGCTCGGCGTAGAAGCGGTAGCCGCAGCGGTGGTACTCCTGAAGCGCCGAGTAGCTGAGGGTCGCCACCGGCGGCGCGACCGGCGGCGCGGCTGGTCCGGCGGGCAGCCCCGGGTCGGTCGCGGCCGCCGCCGGGGGCTCCGCCGCGGCCGGGGGGGCCGGCGCGGCCGGAGCGTGCGGCCCGTCCGGCGGCGGCCCGGGATCCTCCGGCCGGCAGTCATCAGGCCGTCCGACCCGCACCGCGATCCGCACGCCGTCGCGCACCACCTCCCCGCCCCCCTGCTGGAGCACGTCGCCCAGGTCCGGCAGGAACGCCGGCGCGATCCAGGCCGCCGGACCACCCCCGGTGGGACCGCCGGGAGCCACGAACCCCTCAAACTGAAGCGCGCCGCTCAGGACCAGATGCTCCTCGGCCCGGGTCATGGCGACATAGAACAGCCGGCGCTCCTCGGCCTCCTGGGCCGCGCGCTGGCGGTCGCCGATCTCCCGGTAGCGCAGCGCGGGCTCGCGTCCAGCCACACCCGGCCGCGCCAGCCGGAGGCCGAGACCGCCGTCAGCCGAGACCCGCACGATCTCCGCGGGCGGGCGCACCGACCGCCCCAGGTCGGCGACCACCACAACCGGGAACTCCAGTCCCTTTGAGCGGTGGATCGTCATCAGGCGAATCGCGTTCAGCCCCTCCCCCTCCATCGGCGCCTCGCTCTCCCGGGACTCCGGAGCCCGGCCGGCCTCGCGGTCGGCGAGCACCGCCAAAAAGCCCCGCAGATCCGGTCCATGCGTCTGCTCATGCTCGCGGCCCAGGCGCATCAGCTTGCGCACGTTGGCCAGCCGCCGCGGCCCGCCCGGCATCGCCAGCATGGCCAGGTCGTAGCCGCTGTGCACGAGCGCCGCGTCGATGATCTCCTCAATCCCGCACCGCGCGGCGTGCGCGCGCTCGTCGGCGAACCACTGAACGAACGCCGCCACGGCCGCCCGGTCCTCGGCATGCAGGGCGTCGAGGGCGCCGAGCGGATCGCGCAGCACCCACCACGGGTCACGGCCGCTGTCGCGCGCCGCCGACGCCAGGATGACGAGCGCATCGAGCGAGACGCCGACCAGCGGCGAGGCGAGCACCCCGTACAGCGCCTCCTCGTCGCGGGGATTGGCGAGCGCCCGCAGGTAGGCGACGAGGTCGACGACCTGCGGGTGTGACCAGTAGCCGCGCCCGCCGATCACATACGTGGGCAGCCCTCGCTGCTCCAGCGCCCGCTCGTAGGCCCGCATGTCGGTCGTCGCCCGCATCAGAACGACGATCTCCCCCGGCGCCCGCCCGGCGGCCACAAGCTCAGACACGCGGTCGGCGAGCAGCCGGGCCTCGGCCACCCGCCACGGTGACGCAACCCCGTCCTCGTCCCAGTCCGCGGCCTTATCGACGAGCACCAGCTCGACCCGGGGGTCTCCCTGCGCGGCGCCACCACCGCCCGCGCCGCCCTCACCGGCACGACCGCCATCCCCGTCGCGACCGGCCCGCAGCGGGCGGAACCGATCGCCCAGCTCCTCGGCGAACCCCAGGTTGAGCGCCGCGAGGATCTCCGGACGGGAGCGGAAGTTCGTCTGCAGCGTCTCCCGGGCTCCGCGGGCGGCGAGGCGCTCCCCTCGCCGCTCAAACAGCTCGACGTCGGCGTGCCGGAAGCCGTAGATCGACTGCTGGGCGTCGCCGACCGTGAACAGGTTGTCGCGGGCGATCGACTCGATCAGCGCCAGCTGCACGCGGTTGGTGTCCTGAAACTCGTCGACCATGATCCGCTCAAAGCGCCGGGCGTAGCGCTCGCGCAGCTCGGTGTCCTCGGCCAGCAGCCGCCGGGTGATCAGCTCCAGGTCCTCGAAGTCCAGCCCGGAGACGGCCCGCTTGCGCTCGTCGTAGCGCCGGCCGAACGCCCCCAACAGCCGGTCCAGGAGATCGCGCACCGGGACCGCCGCGCGGGCGGCGAGCTGCGCCCGGTAGGCGCCCAGCGCCTCGGTGTAGGCGACGCACGCGTCCGTGCTCAGCGCGGCGCCGTTGCGGGGAAGCTTGACCGCCTCCAGTTCCGGCGGCCATACCGCGTCAACCCCACGCTCGATCAGCTCCAGGCAGCGGCGCACCCGCTCAAGCGCCTCCAGCACGCTCTTGCCCGGCTTTTCGACCGCGCGCAGCTCGGCGGCGACCGCCGCCGCGGCGCGGGCCAGTTCGGCGGCGGCCGCCGTGGCGTGGTCGGCCTCGCACGCCGGCAGCCGCGGCTGCTCAGCGCCGCTGGAGCGCAGCTGGGCGTGCACGCCGAGGATGGCGGCCCGCAGCGCGCCCGCGGTGTAGGCGGCGACGAGGTCGACGGCGCCCGGTGCCTCGCCGGCCAGCTCCTCCAGCGCCTCCTCAAACGCGGCCGCCGCCAGCGGCTCAGACCGCGTGCGGTCGAGCACCTCAAAATGGGGATCGAGCCCGGCGGCCAGCGCGTTGGCCCGCAGCACCCGGGCACAGAAGCCGTGGATGGTGGAGATGAAGGCGCCTTCGGTCCGCCGGGCGGCCTCAGCCGCGCCAAGCTCATGCAGGCGCAGCCGGATCCGGTCGCGCAGCTCGGCGGCCGCCTTCTCGGTGAAGGTGATGGTCAGCATCGCCGCGACGTCGATGCCGTCCTCGAGCACCGAGCGCACGAAGCGCTCGACGAGCACCGAGGTCTTGCCGCTGCCCGCGGCGGCGTCCAGCAGCAGGTCGCCGGCGCGCCGGTCAATGGCGCGCTGCTGCTCCTCGGTCCAGGCCCGCCCGGCCGGGGCCGGCTCGGTTGGCGGCTGGACCGTGGTCACTGGCTGCGGCAGATCGCGGGGTGGGCGCAGCCGTCGCGCGAGCATGTCTGCGGGCACGGCGTCAGCTCGCCGCGGCGCAGCGCGGCGGCGAGGGTGACCGCCCGGGCGGCGGCGTCGGCGAGCATCTCCTCGATCTCGGCCGGCTCCCGGGCGTCGGTGGCGACGGCGCCGGCACCGACCTCCTCGCCCTTGGCGAACACCCCCCGGGCGCGCAGGTCATCGCCGCGCAGCGGCTGGTAGAAGCCGGCGATCGGATCGCGATCCAGCAGCTCGCGCACCACCAGCATGTAGAGCGCCACCTGCAGGCGGCGGTCGGTGCTCCAGCGGCCGCCCGCCCACTCCGGCCGGCGGGTGCCGCTCTTGTAATCGCGGACCATCGCCCGTCCCCGGTCGTCCACGTCGACGCGGTCGATGACGCCCCGGATGAGGACGCGGTCCTCGGCGTCGCCGAGCTTGAGCCCGGGCAGCGACTCCTCGTCCTCGGCGGCAAAGCCGAAGCGCAGCTCAAGCCCGAGCGGCCGCCAGCCGGCCCCGGTGCTGGCCTCATGCTCCAGATACCGGCGCAGGTCGGCCTCGATGGCGCGCAGCGCCCCGGCGCGGACGATGTCCGGACCGCCGGGCACAAGCGCGTCCGCCCCGCCCTCGCCCAGCTCCACCAGCAGCCGTTCCAGGGTGTGCCGGGCGCGTCCGAGCGTGGCGGGCGTCAGCGGAGCCGCGAGCTCGCGCAGGAGCCGCTCCAGGACATCATGCATGACGTTGCCGCGGGTGACCGCGTCCGGATCCGGCGCCAGCGGCTGAGGTTGGAGCTCGCGCTCAATCAGCCACTTGACCGGGCAGTCGCCGTAGGACTCAAGCGCACCCGGCGACAGGACCTGGCTGTGGCGCACCCGGGCCAGCGCCGCCGGGCTCAGCGTCCGCTGCGGCGCCGGCTCCTCTCCGGCGACCGCCGCCTGGCGCGCGGCGAGCGCCCGCCGGCGCTCGCGCTCGGTCGGCGCCCGGTCCGGCGGCCAGACCACATCGGCGAGCAGCCGCGTCGCGCGCCGGGCCCGCCAGTCCGGGGTGAGCAGTTCGGCAACGTCGGCGATGAACGGCGAGGGCAGGGCGAGATTGCCCTCCTCGTCGGAGCTGCGAAAGGCGAGAAAGACGCGCTCGGTCGCCCGCGAGACCGAGGCGTAGAACAGATAGCGCTCGGCGGCCAGCGAGTCCTCGCGGGCGCGCAACGCCAGCCCGGAGGCCAGCGCCAGCTCGCGGCGCCGATCATCGGAGAAGAACGGCTCCGGGGAGGCCGGGCGGGGGAACTCCCCCTCCTGCAGGCCGCAGATGAACACGGCGCGAAAGCGCCGCGCGCGAACCTCAAGCGGCTCCGCGAGCCGGACCGGCTCAGCGGATCCGGCGGCATGGAACCCCGGCGGGTCAACGGTCACGGCGCCGAGCAGCCCAAGCAGCTCCGCGGGGGGCGGCGTCAGCGCAAGCTCGGCCAGCTCGTCCACGGCGCTCATCAGCGTCCGCAGGGCAGCCGCGTCGAGTTCCTCCTCGGCGGTGAGGACCGCGGCCGTGGCGCGATGAGGAGCGCCGAACAACCGCCGCGCCAACCGGCACAGCTCCCGCGCCGGATCCCGCGCTCCGGCCAGCGCGTCGAGCTCCGGCAGCTCCCAGCCCAGCCGCTCGCGCGCCTGCGCCGCGGTCCGCAGGCCGCCCCGGCGGATGTCGGCCTCGAGTGCGTCGGCGAGCTCCGGCCGCTCGAGCACCCCGGGGGTGCGCAGGTAGGTGAGGAGGTCATCGGCGCTGGCCGCCTCCTCGCCGAGCAGCGCACACCGGCCGGCGGCGAACAGGCCGCGTCCCAGGGGCGTGTGGTCCAGCGAAGGCGCCAGTCCGGTGTGAAGGGCCACGCCGTACTGCGCGAACACGCGCGCAAACAGCGGCGCGGCGCTCGCCGGGGAGCGGTGCACGACGACGATCTCCCCCGTCGGCACGCCGTCGCGCACCAGCGCCAGCACGCGCTCGGCGACGAGCTCGGCCTCCGCCCGCTCACCGCCGGCCTCCAGCAGAACGACCGCGTCGCCCGGATCCACCTGCCGCGGGGCCCCGTCGGCGGCGAACAGGTGGCGCTCGAGGTGGTGCAGAGCCTCGCGGGAGCCAGCAGCGTAGTGCTCGTCCTGGGCGGGCAGATCGATGACGCGGTCGGCCAGCGGCCGGAGCTCCTCAACCGTCTCCGCGCGAGCGCTGAGGGCCTCGCGGCCGGGCTCGTAGGTGAGTGAGACGGTGACCTCCACGCTGGGCACGCGGGCAAGCGTCTCCACCGCGTCGCGCTCCAGCGGCGTCAGGTCGTCAAAGCCGTAGAAGTAGACGGCATCGCGAGAGGTCTGCGCCCACCGCCAGGGCGCCGCCCGCAGCGCGTCGAGCGCTCGCCACGCGAACAGCTCGCGGTCGACCCGGCCGACCCGGTCAAGCTCGCGCACGTAGCCGGAGTAGATGCGGCCGACCTCCCGCGCGTACGGCGCCCGCCGCACGTCCTGGGCCGCCCAGCGCCGCAGGGCGGCGGTGAAGCGCTCCGGCGCGACGAGCCCGCGCTGGAGCTCGGCGATCAGCTCCCCGGCGGCGGCGGCGAACCCCGGGCCGGCCGCCGAGGGCCCCAGCACCTCCAGGTCACTCCGGGCGACGACCCGCTCCAGGAGCCGGGCGCGCTGAAGCTCCGACAGCCGCCGCCCGCCGTAGTCAGCCCGCCGGGCGATCTCCGCGGCCAGCCCGCTGAACGTGAGCACGGAGCCGAGCACCGCCCCGTCCCCGGCCAGCTCGCGCGCATAGTGCAGCGCATCGGCGGCGGTGGGCACGACCAGCAGGGCCCCTCGCCGGGCGGCGGCGGCGTAGGCGCCGAGGACCTCCCCCGCCTTGGCGGAGTTGGCCGGTCCGAG
>DASSZQ010000332.1:0-2175 GCA_035702755.1 Solirubrobacteraceae bacterium
CATACGGGCGGCGAGCGTCTCCCGGAGCTCACCGGCCCGCGCGTCCGGAAACTCCCGGCGCGTCTGCCGCCGCAGCATTTCGGTGCCCAGCAGCGCCAGCGCCAGGAACACGACGATGCCGACCGGCGTCCCCGTCGCCGGAATGGGGTTCCAGATGAACACCAGCACCATGATCCCGGTCGCCACCGCAAACGCCGGACCCGGGTGGTCGCGCAGGAAGGGAGCCAGCGCGCGCCGGCAGGATGTCGCAAACCCGGCCGGGCCGGCGAACCAGGCGGCGACCGCCAGCACCGCGCCCACCAGGATGAAGGCGCCGGCGATCGTGCCCAGCATCGAGGTCCCAATGGCCACGGTGGCCTGCGCGGCGGGCCGCATGGCGGTGTTGCTGACCAGCGAGTCGACCACGCGGTTCTGCAGGGCGTGGCGGCCCGCGATGCCGATGATCCCGGCAAAGACGATGGCGAAACCGACGGTCATGAGCGTTCGCCGCCGGTGCCCGCCGGCCAGCAGGATCGCCAGCGCGTACAGCAGCGGAACGAGGATCGTCAGCCACAGCGCGAGATGCCGGACCGCCTTGCCCCCGTTCTGGACGTACTTGAGCTGGTCTGACTTGAACACCGTCAGGTTCGCCACCGACGGCGGCAGTTTCGCGCTCAGGTTCGACGGCAGCCCCAGACGCCCGGCGACGTTGTCGATGATCGCGCCCAGGTCAAGCGTCACCGCCCCCTGATTGACCCCCACCGGCCCCTTCCCGCCGTTGACGATGGCGATGAACGTCTTATCGGCGGCCCGGTTGGCCTCCGCCCACAGGGTCTGCACGCGCGGGCGGGTGAGCGCCAGCTCCGCCCCCTGAACGGCCAGGTTGCGCAACGCGCCGGCCGCCGGGGCGGCGAGCGGATCAAGGCGCGGCGGTAGGCCGGACTTGATCAGTCCCGCAACGTTGACGTTCGCGTACAGCTGATCGACGAGGTAGTTGGCCGTCGCGTTTCGGATCTGCGGGTTCTCCAGCAGCTGCGTGCTCGTCTGCGCCCAGTTGTCCGGGTTGAACAGCAGGCGGTTGGCCCACACCGAGAGCATCGCCACGAGGGCGAGCACGGTCGTGATGCCGATGAGCAGGTCGATCAGGACAAGGCGCCGGCGGGTGATCGCCGGCGGCGCGTCGGTCTGGGCAGCATCGGACATGGAAGCATCCTCCCCCGCCTGCGTCGCTCCTCATCGCCCAAATGGGATGAAACGGATCAGGGTGCGGCGGTGGCCGCGAAGTGCCCCCGCAGACGGTGCCCGGGGACCGGGAGGCTCTCCATCTCCGGACGGCGGTGGCGGGCGGCGTACCACCGGGCGTACAGGTCCGCCAACGGTGCCGCCGAGACCCCGTGGGCCAGGACCGACAGCCCGACGGTGCAGTAGGCGGCGGTGAGGATCGTCTCCGCCTGCGGCAGGTGTGCCGATTGCACGCTGATCACCGCGAACACAATTGAGGCCAGCCCCCGCGGACCGAACCACCCCAGGAACGCCACCGTCGCCGGCCTCGCCCGGCTGCCGAGCATGGCCAGCGCCACCGGCACCATCCGGACGATGGTCAGGCTCAGCACCGCGTACACGCCCACCTGCCAGCTCAGGCGCTCCAGCGCCGGACCGAGCAGGACGGCGCCGAACATGAACAGCGTCACCCCGCCCAGCAGATCGCCGACCTCCTCCGGCAGCCGTGCCGCCTCCTCGGACTCGTGCGGGACGAGCGCGCCGAACAGGGCGCCCGCCACGAACGCGGCAATGAATCCAGAGCCGCCGAGGGCGACGGCCACCCCGTAGGCGAGAGCGGCCGCGGCCACCGGGATCACCTGCAGCCATGAGCCCGCGATCAGCCGGTGCCGGCGACAGAAGACGACCAGCGCGCTGACGAACAGCCCGGCGGCGATTCCGCCGCCCACCCCGTACCCGATCTCCTCGGCGACGATCCTCAGCGCATGCCCGCTGCTCGTCGTCTGCGCCTCGATGTCCGCCGCCGCCAGCGCGATCAGCAGCAGCGGGACGCAGATGCCGTCCGTGCCGCAGCGCTCGCATCCGGATCCGGGCGGCATCTGAGAAGAGCACCACCGCCAGCGTGGCCTCAGCCAGCGTCCGGACGCTCACGCTCGTCGGCGCCGCAGTCACCTCCCCGGCCACCAGCGGCCCGGT
>DASSZQ010000061.1:0-16381 GCA_035702755.1 Solirubrobacteraceae bacterium
CTGCTGTTCGCCCTGGGGATGCGGGACATCCCGGTCGACACCCATGTCTCCCGGGTCGGTGGCCGGCTCGGCCTGTTTCGCCCTGGCGCCTCGTTTGAGGAGATGCACGACGACATGCTGGCCATCACCCCGCCCGGCCAGGAGCTGGAGTTCCACATCAACCTCCTGCGCCACGGGCGCCGGACATGCAGCGCCCGGCGGCCGGCGTGCGGGGCGTGCGCGCTGGCGCGGATGTGCCCCAGTGCGTTCAGCCTCGACTGAGAGGTGGCTCAGGGGCGTCGGCGGCACCCCAGGGGCGGTCGGCGGCGGCCCCCGGCCGCGTGGCCCCGGCCTCGGCCGGGCAGCCCCGGCCGGCAGTAAGGGTCGGCGCCGCGCCCGGAGGTGGCCAAAAACCGTGGCGGTGAAGAGGGCGCGTCCCGGAGCAACCGGTTTGTGCGAGATCCGGCCGGCGGCTTTGGATTTCGTCAGCAAGTGCCGCTGGGCGTCTGATCTGTACGAGACCGTGAGGCCGAATCCGAATTTCGAACGAGTCAGGCGCTCACGGCCACCACCGCCACCAGCGCCGACGCCGACGCCACAGGCATCCCGGTGCCCCCTTCATCGCCGCCGGTTCCCGCCCGCGCCCCCGATGGCGAGTGGATGGACAACCCGCTTGTGCGAAATCGAAACTCCGCCCACCGATCTCGGCGCATTGGGCGCCAGCCGGGGCCAACCGACGAAATCGGAAACCCGCGGATGGGATCTCGTACACCATGGATGCTTCGAGCCGCTCGCTTCTTCATTGCTGTCGTAGCCCAGGACCCCGCAGCCCCCAGCCACGGCAGCCGAAGCCCACGGCCGCGTCACCGCGGTTGAACGCCCACCCAAATCTGCTACCCTGCGACTCAGATTTTTGTAACCGTAAGGGAGCAGACACGAACCATGGGAAAGACGATCGGAATCGACCTCGGCACGACCAACAGCTGTATGGCCGTGCTGGAGGGTGGCGAGCCGACGGTCATCGAGAACGCTGAGGGCGGTCGGACCACCCCGTCCGTCGTCGCGTTCACGCAGGGTGGCGAGCGGCTTGTCGGCACCGTCGCCAAGCGCCAGGCGGTGACCAATCCGCAGAACACGGTCTTCTCGATCAAGCGCTTCATGGGCCGCAAGGAGGCCGAGGTGCGCGAGGAGGAGGCCATCGTGCCGTACAAGGTGGTCTCCGGCCCGGGCGGCGACGCCCGCGTGGAGGCGGCCGGCAAGCAGTACTCGCCGCCGGAGATCTCGGCGATGATCCTCGGCAAGCTCAAGGCCGACGCCGAGGCCTACCTCGGTGAGACGGTCGACAGTGCCGTCATCACCGTCCCCGCGTACTTCAACGACGATCAGCGCCAGGCGACCAAGGACGCCGGCAAGATCGCCGGGCTTGACGTCAAGCGGATCATCAACGAGCCGACCGCGGCCTCGCTGGCCTACGGGCTGGACAAGGAGACCGACCAGACGATCCTCATCTTCGACCTCGGCGGCGGCACGTTCGACGTGTCGGTGCTGGAGATCGGCGACGGCGTGTTTGAGGTCAAGGCGACCGCCGGTGACAACCACCTCGGCGGCGACAACTTCGACAAGACGATCGTCGACTGGCTGGTCAAGGAGTTCAAGGCGTCGCAGGGCATCGACCTGGCCGCCGACCCGATGGCGCTCCAGCGCCTGTATGAGGCCGCCGAGAAGGCCAAGATCGAGCTCTCCACCACCCAGGAGACGCAGATCAACCTGCCGTTCATCACCGCTGACGCCTCCGGGCCCAAGCACCTGGACATGCGCCTCACGCGGGCCAAGCTCAACGAGCTGACCGCCGACCTGCTTGACCGCACGGTCGCCCCGGTCCGCCAGGCGCTCGACGACGCTAAGGAGAAGGGCGCCTCGACGATCGACCATGTCGTCCTCGTCGGCGGCATGACCCGCATGCCCGCCGTGCAGGAGAAGGTCAAGGAGCTGACCGGCAAGGAGCCGCACCGCGGCGTCAACCCGGATGAGGTAGTCGCCGTCGGCGCCGCCATCCAGGCCGGCGTGCTCGCCGGCGACGTCAAGGACGTCCTCCTACTCGACGTCACTCCGCTCACCCTCGGCATCGAGACCAAGGGCGGCGTGATGACCAAGCTCATCGAGCGCAACACCACCATCCCCACGCGCAAGTCCGAGGTGTTCAGCACCGCGGAGGACAACCAGCCGAGCGTGGAGATCCACGTCCTGCAGGGCGAGCGCGAGATGGCGACCTACAACAAGTCGCTGGGCAAGTTCCAGCTGACCGGCATCCCGCCGGCGCCGCGGGGCATCCCGCAGATCGAGGTCGCCTTCGACATCGACGCCAACGGCATCCTCAACGTGTCCGCCAAGGACCTGGGCACCGGCAAGGAGCAGAAGATCGAGATCCGCTCCGGCTCCGGCCTGTCGGACGATGAGATCAAGCGGATGGTGACCGACGCCGAGGCCCACGCCGAGGATGACCGCAAGCAGCGTGAGCTCGCCGAGGCGCGCAACAACGCCGAGAACGCGGCCTATCAGGCCGAGCGCCAGCTCACCGAGCTGGGCGATTCGGTCGACTCCGCCTCCAAGGATCAGATCCAGGCGGCGATCAAGGACGTCCGCGACTCGCTGACCTCGACCGACGCGGCCGAGATCAACGCCAAGACCGAGGCCCTGCAGTCCTCGTTCCACAAGGTCTCCGAGGCGATGTACCAGCGCGCCCAGGAGCAGGCGGCCGCCTCGGCGACCGACGACGGTGCCCCCAACGGCGCGGCGTCCGGCAACGGCGCGGGTGCCGAGGAGGACGTCGTCGACGCCGAGGTCGTGGACGAAGGGAAGTAATCGATGTCCTCAGATCGCACCAAGGCTGCTGAGGGCGGGCCCAACCACTCCAATCCCCAGGCGCCTGAGGCGGAGCTGCCTCAGGCGCCCCCCGGGGCCCCGGAGGGCCACGACGCGGTGACGCCCGGCGCGCCGATCCCGCCGCCGGGCACGATCCCGCCCGTGGGCGCGGACGTGCCGGAGCCGGCACCGGCCGCCGCGGTTGAGCGCGATCCGGAGCTGCCGCCGGAGCCCGCCCGGCCGTCGGCGGAGGCCGAGGCCGCCGTCACGCAGCCGCCGGCGGCCGACGGGACCCCCGCCGACGTGGCGGCGCTGACCGCCAAGGCGCAGAAGGCTGACGAGTATCTGGCGCTCGCCCAACGGACGCAGGCCGACTTCGAGAACTACCGCAAGCGTGCCGCCCGCGACGCCAAGGCCGCTCAGGAGCGGGGCGCGATCAAGCTCGCGCTCGAGCTGCTGCCGGCCATCGACAACCTGGAGCGCGCCCTGGCGCACGCCGGTGATGCCGGTGACGCCCCCAACGGGAACGGCGCCGACTCGCTGGTGACCGGAATCAAGCACGTCCACTCCGACGTCGTGGCCGCGCTGCAGCGGGCCGGGATCGAGCGCTACTCGCCGGAGGGCGAGCGCTTCGATCCGCAGTTCCACGAAGCGGTCGCGCAGCAGCCGGTCGAGGGCGCCGAGCCCGGGGTCGTGGTGGAGGTCTTCCAGCGCGGCTACCGGATCGGTGACAGCGTCGTGCGCCCGGCGCGCGTCGTCGTCGCCGGATGACCGGCGGACGGGGGTGAGCAGCCGTGGCTGATCGGCCTGACTACTACAAGATCCTGGGCGTCGGCAAGAACGCCTCCGACGAGGAGATCAAGAAGGCGTACCGGAAGCTGGCGCGCCAGTATCACCCGGACCGCAACCAGGGGGATAAGAAGGCCGAGGAGCGCTTCAAGGAGATCTCGCAGGCCCACGACGTCCTCTCGGACCCGGAGAAGCGCAAGGCGTATGACCGCGGCGGCGCGTTCGGCGGATTCGGCATGCCCGGCGGCTTTGACCCCAGTTCGTTTGGTGGCAACTTCTCCGACATCCTGTCCAACCTGTTCGGCGGGGCCGCCGGCCGGGGGACGGCCGGGACCGCCGGGGGCGTCCGCGGGGGCCGGGCCCGGCCGCAGCGAGGGCGCGATCTGGAGACCGAGGTGGCGCTCTCGTTCGAGCAGGCGGTCAACGGCGCGCAGGTGTCGCTGTCGGTTCCCACCTCCCAGCCCTGCCCCACGTGCAACGGCTCCGGGGCCAAGCCCGGGACCTCGCCGCGGATCTGCCCGGTCTGCAACGGCCGGGGCCTGGAGTCCCAGAGCCAGGGGATCTTCTCGATGTCGCAGCCGTGCTCCAACTGTCACGGCTCCGGCACGGTGATCGACAGCCCGTGCCCCACCTGTCAGGGATCCGGGGCGCAGCGCTCGGTCCGCCGGATGCGCGTCAACATCCCGGCCGGGGTGCGCGACGGCAGCCGGATCCGGCTGGCGGGCAAGGGAGAGCCCGGGCTGCGCGGCGGTGCCGGAACCGGCGAGGTCGGCGCCCCGGGCGACCTGTTCGTCATCACCCGGGTTGCGGATTCTCCGGTGTTCAAGCGCACCGGCGACAACCTGGAGGTCGAGGTTCCGCTGACGATCCCGGAGGCCCTGAGGGGTGCGGTCATCGAGGTGCCGACGCTGAACGGGTCAAAGCGCCTTCGCGTGCCGGCGGGCACCAAGCACGGCACCGTCCAGCGGCTCCGCGGCGAGGGCCCGGCCCGGCTCGGTGGCAAGGGCCACGGGGACATCCACTACCGCTTCGTGCTGGAGGTTCCCGCCTCCCTGTCGCCTGAGCAGTCCGAGGCCGTCGACCGCCTCTCGCAGGTCATGAACGGCAACCCGCGCGAGCGCCTGTTCGCGGCCGCCGGGGGAGGTAAGTGATGGCCTCCCGGCGCGTGCGGACGACGACCCGGGTTGAGGTGTCCTCGGACCGGGGCGTGTTCATGATCTCGGTGGCGGCCGAGCTGGCCGAGATGCATCCGCAGACGCTGCGGATGTACGAGGCCCGGGGCCTGATCGAGCCCAAGCGATCGCCCAAGGGGACTCGCCTCTACTCCCAGAAGGACGTTGACCGGCTGCGGCGCATCCAGGAGATGACCGCCGAGCTGGGCATGAACCTCGCCGGCGTGGAACGCGTGTTTGAGCTTGAGCAGCAGCTGGAGACGATGTCGCGCAAGGTGGCCGCCCTCTCCAAGCGCGCCGACGAGCTCTCGGCGGAGGTCAAGCGCCTGGAGGCGCTGCGCCGGGAGCTGCGGGCCGAGATCGTCCCCTACGCCCGGGGCGGCGAGCTGGTCCGGCATGCCGACCTGCGCCGGCTCCGGCTCGGCAGCCGCCCGCCGGGCGGTGGCCCGGACGCGGGCCCGCCGGCCGCCAGCGCCTAGCTCGACCGTCCGGCCAGCCGACCGCACCTCTGGGGGGCGGGACGTGTTCGTTGTGCAACGATCCTTCCGGCAGGTGCCGCCGTCCGCCGATCCTCGCGCTCCGGCGTGAGGAGACGCCCCGGGCCCGCGAAATCCTGAAAGTCAGGCAAACGAACATGGTGAACACGAGCAGGGGATGGGGGGCCGCTGTCGGCTGGGCCGGACGCATGGGGGCGATCTGGGCGTGCGCGCTGGCGGCGGCGGCGGTGCTGACCGCCCCCGCGCTCGCCGCGTCTCCCCGCGCCACCTGGGTGGGGATGGCCCCCCCGAGCGGCACGATCGCGCTGGCCCTGCCCCTCCGGGCCAATATCGCCGGGCTGGAGCGGTTTGCCGCCGCGGTCTCGACCCCCGGCTCCCCCAGCTACGGGCAGTATGAGCCCGTCTCCGTGCTCGCCCGCCGGTTCGGTGCGCCCGCCGCGGTGCGGCGCACCGTCCTTCACTATCTCAGGGCCGCCGGAGCCCGGTCGGTGAAGGTCGACGTCACCGGCCTGTTCGCCGACGCGACCATGAAGGTGGGGCAGGCCCAGCGGCTGTTTGGCACCTCGCTGTCGCGCTATCGCGCCGGGCGGGCGGGGCAGTTCATGGCGCCGAGCGCGCCGGCGCGGATCCCCGCCGCGCTGCGCTCGTCGGTCACCGGGATCGTCGGCCTCAACACCAAGCCCCTGTTCGGCACCTCGGAGCGGATGCGGCCCGCGACCGCCCAATGGCCGCGGACGGGCCGGATGTCCACCACCGAGCACGCCGCCAGCAGCACCGAGTCCGGCTATCCGCAGCGCACCGGCACCGCCGCCGGCTGCAGTGCCGCCACCTCGCAGTCCGGATTCACCCCCAACCAGTACCTCACCGCCTACGGCTACGCCCCGCTGCAGGGCGCCGGACTGGAGGGTCAGGGGGAGCGGGTGGCGCTCATCGAGATCGACGGTTTCAAGTACTCGGACCTGAAGCGCTTTGCCTCGTGCTTCGGCCTGCCCATCCCGCGGATCAACGGGTACGGGGTCGGCCTGCGAAAACCCCTGCCGCCCGGGGGCGAGAGCACGCTGGACCTGGAGGTGCTCGACGCCGCCGCCCCCAAGCTCCAGGCCGTCGATGTCTATGAGTCGTCGCCGAGCGCCGTCGACGTGCTGCGCTCGCTCACCGCGCCGCTGTCCAACGGCGCCGCCAAGCCTGACGTGATCTCGGCGTCGCTGGGCTCGTGCGAGCCCGCGACCCTGGAGACGATCGGCTACTCCGGCCTGCGCACGGTTGAGGGGTCGCTGGCGCTCGCCGCCGCCAGCGGCATCTCGATCACCGCGGCCAGCGGCGACAACGGCTCCTCGGCCTGCCTGGACCCCAGCGGCCGGCCGCTGCCGGGACTGTCGGTCAGCTACCCGGCGTCGTCGCCCTGGGTGACCGGCGTGGGCGGGACCAACATCTCGCTCAACGCCGCCAACCAGATCGTCAGCCAGGAGGTGTGGAACGACTCTCCGCTGGTGGTGGCCGCCGGCGGCGGCGGGGTGAGCGACCTGTTCCGCCGGCCGAATTACCAGAACGGGTTCGTCACCTCCGGCCGCCGCATCGTCCCCGACGTCTCGATGCTCGCCGACGTCGCGCCCGGGTATGAGATCTACTGCACCGCGGCGCGCGACTGCTCTCCAGGCCAGCATTCGGCGCAGTGGACCCAGGTCGGTGGCACAAGCGCGGCCGCGCCGCTGCTCGCCGGCGGGCTGGCCCTCATCGACCAGGATCTCCGCCGCCAGGGACGACAGAACGTGGGCCTGGCCAACCCGCTGCTGTACACGATCGACCACTCCGCGTCTGACGCCGGCGTCGTCTCCGACATCGTCGCCGGCGACAACGACCTGGGGCAGAGCGTTCAGGGCAGGCCGTTTGGCTGCTGCTCAGCGCAGCCGGGCTTTGACTACGCCTCCGGTCTGGGCAGCGTCAACCTCAGCGGCCTGGCGGCGGCCGCGAGCACGCTCGTCCCGCCGATCGCCGGGGTGCGGGTGACCGTCCCCGCCCAGCCTCATCCGGTCGCCGCCGGGCACCTGCTGGCGCGCGTCTTCTGCTCGGATCGCTGTCTGCTGGGGGCGTTCGTCCGCATCCAGGTCGGCCGCTCGCGCCGGCGGATCACCGAGAAGTCCCGGGCATACCTGCTGCGCCGCGCCGGCGCCCGGACGGTCCGGATCCCGTTCAGCCGCCCCGCCCTGCGCCGGCTGCGGGCCGCGATCTCCCGCCGGGAGCGGATCACCGCCACCGTGTACGGCGCGGTGCTCGATCCCTCCGGGATCGTCGAGGCGCGCACGCGCGGCGTGAGCCTCCGCATCCACCACTGACCCGGGCCGCGCCGGCCCCGGCCCCGGGCGCCCTCGTCCCGGCGTCCCGGCGGCACCGAGCGGATCTCCGGTCCGGTGTTCGCCGCTGCCTTGGACAGCTCCGTGGCGATGCGATAATCTTAGTCCTCAAGACTTAGATTTCTCGCCGACCCAGAAGACGAAGACACCATGCAACCAGACCGTTTCACGATCAAGTCGCAGGAAGCGCTCCAGGCGGCTCAGCGCCTCGCCGACGAGCGGCGCAACCCGCAGACCATGCCGGAGCACCTGCTCGCTGTCCTGCTTGAGCAGGAGGGCGGCGTTGTGGCCCCCGTCCTGCGCAAGCTGGGGACGGAGCCGGCGGCGGTGCGCCAGGCCCTCGGCCCGCGGCTTGACGCCCTGCCCACCGTGACGACGCCGGCCTCCGCGGGCGCCGAGCCCGCCGGCGGATCCAGCGAGCTCGTCCAGATCCTCCGCGCCGCCGAGGCCGAGATGCGCGAGCTGCGCGACGAGTACGTCTCCACCGAGCACCTGATGCTCGCGCTCGCCGCCCATCCCGGGGCGGCGGGCGACGTCCTGCGCTCGCTCGGCGCCACCCATGACGAGCTCATCCGCGCCCTCAGCGAGGTGCGCGGCTCCCACCGGGTCACCGATCAGAGCCCGGAGGACAAGTTCCAGGCCCTGGAGAAGTACGGCCGCGACCTCACCGACGCGGCGGCCCAGGGCAAGCTTGACCCGGTCATCGGCCGCGACGACGAGATTCGCCGGGTCATCCAGGTCCTCTCCCGGCGCACCAAGAACAACCCGGTGCTCATCGGCGAGCCCGGCGTCGGCAAGACGGCGATCGCCGAGGGGCTGGCCCAGCGCATCGTCTCCGGCGACGTGCCGGAGGGGCTGCGCGACCGCCGCGTCGTCTCGCTTGATGTCGGTGCCCTCATCGCCGGCTCCAAGTACCGCGGCGAATTCGAGGACCGCCTCAAGGCCGTGCTCAAGGAGATCGCCGACGCCGACGGCACCATCATCCTCTTCATCGACGAGCTGCACACGATCGTCGGCGCCGGGGCGGCCGAGGGCGCCGTCGATGCCGCCAACCTGCTCAAGCCGATGCTCGCCCGCGGCGAGCTGCGGGCGGTGGGGGCGACGACACTCGACGAGTACCGCAAGCACATCGAGAAGGACGCGGCGCTGGAGCGGCGCTTTCAGCCGGTCTACGTCGGCGAGCCGAGCGTCCAGGACACGATCGCGATCCTGCGCGGGCTCAAGGAGCGCTATCAGGTCCACCACAAGGTCCGCATCCAGGATTCGGCCCTGGTGGCGGCGGCGACGCTCAGCCAGCGCTACATCACCGACCGCTTCCTGCCGGACAAGGCGATCGACCTCGTCGACGAGGCGGCCTCGCGGATCCGGATGGAGATCGACTCCAAGCCGACCGAGATCGACGAGGTCGACCGGCACATCATGCAGCTGGAGATCGAGCTTGAGTCGCTGGGCGACGACGACGATCCCGGGACCGTCGCCCGCCGCGAGCAGCTGGAGCGCAGCCTCGCCGAGGAGCGCGAGCGCTCGGATGGCATGCACGCCGAGTGGCAGCGCGAGAAGGAGTCGCTGACCGCGGTCGCCGACATCCAGGAGGGCCTGGAGCAGGCCCGCATCGAGCTTGAGCGCGCCCAGCGCGAGTCGGACTTCGGCCGGGCTGCTGAGCTGCAGTACGGCACCATCCCGGAGCTGGAGAAGCAGCTGGCCAATGCCGAGACCGCCCAGGCCGAGGCCGCCGCCGGGGGTGCGTCCCGGAAGTTCCTCAAGGACGTCGTTGACGCCGACGACGTGGCCGAGATCGTGGCCAAGTGGACGGGCGTCCCCGTCTCGCGCCTGCTGGAGGGCGAGATCGAGAAGCTGGTCCACATGGAGGACCGGCTGCACCGGCGGGTCGTCGGCCAGGACGAGGCGGTGGAGGCCGTGGCCGCGGCGCTGCGCCGCTCCCGCGCCGGCTTGCAGGACCCGGACCGGCCGATCGGCACCTTCCTGTTCCTCGGCCCCACCGGCGTCGGCAAGACCGAGCTGGCCCGGGCGCTGGCCGAGTTCATGTTCGACACCCAGGAGGCGATGGTCCGCATCGACATGTCGGAGTACATGGAGAAGCACGCCGTCTCGCGGCTCGTCGGCGCGCCCCCGGGCTACGTCGGCTACGAGGAGGGTGGTCAGCTGACCGAGGCGGTCCGCCGCCGGCCCTACTCCGTCGTCCTGCTCGACGAGATCGAGAAGGCCCACCCGGACGTGTTCAACACGCTGCTGCAGGTGATGGACGACGGGCGCCTCACCGACGGCCAGGGCCGGACGGTGTCGTTCAAGAACACCGTGCTGATCATGACCTCCAACATTCCGGGCGGCCGGGCCGGCGTCGAGGCGAGCTTCAAGCCGGAGTTCATCAACCGGCTCGACGACATCGTGGAGTTCGACCCCCTGTCCCGCGAGCAGATCGGCGAGATCGTCGATCTCCAGGTGGCGCGGGTTGTGGCGCGCCTGCGCGAGCGGGAGATCGAGATCGAGCTGACCGATGACGCCCGGACGCTGATCGGCAACCTCGGCTATGACCCCACCTACGGCGCGCGCCCGCTCAAGCGAGTGATCCAGAAGCGGCTCGTGGACCCGCTGGCGCTGGCCATCCTGGAGGGCCGGTTCACGCCCGGCGACACGATCCGCGTCGACGCCGCCGAGGGCGAGCTGGTGTTCCAGCGCGCCGAGATCGCGCCGGCGACGACGGTGTAGCCGACGTCGGCAACGCCGCTGCGCCGGATCAGATACAAGTGGACCCTGTCCGCCGTCAACCCGGCAAGAAAGGGAGCCCACGTGCCGACCTACATCATGCTCACCACGCTGAACCCCGAGGGCGTCCAGACGATCAAGAACAACCCGGCCCGGATCAAGGAGGTCAACAAGGAGGTGGAGCAGCTCGGCGCCACGGTCAAGGCGCAGTGGGCGACGCTGGGTCAGTTTGACTTCATCAACGTCATCGAGGCGCCGGACGAGCAGACGATCGCGCGCGTGTCGCTTGAGCTCGGCTCCCGGGGCACCGGTCGCTACGAGACGCTGATCGCCATCCCCATCGACGACTTCATCGGCTCGATCTGATGGCCGCACCGGCCATGGCGACAACCCGGCAAGCTCCCGGGCGGCGGAGGGTCAGTTGACCCGCGTCCTCGTCCTCGGCGCCGGTGCGCGCGAGCACGCCATCGTCCATGCGCTCCGGCGCTCCCCGCGCTCACCGGAGGTCGTCTGCGCGCCCGGGAACCCGGGGATCGCTGCCGACGCGCGGGTCCTCCCGCTTGATCCGACCGACGTCGCCGCGGTGGTCGGCGCCGCCCGCGAGATGGCCGCCGACCTGGTCATCGTCGGACCGGAGGCTCCGCTCGTCGCCGGTGTCGTCGACGGGCTGAGCGAGGCCGGCATCCGCTGTTTTGGGCCCAACGCCGCGGCCGCCCGGCTGGAGGGCTCCAAGGCGTTCTGCAAGGAGATCATGGCGGCCGCCGGAGTGCCGACCGCCGCCTACACCGTCGTCACCGACGTCGACGCCGGGATGGACGCGATCGCTCGCTATCCGGTCGTGATCAAGGCCGACGGTCTCGCCGCCGGCAAGGGAGTGATCATCGCCGCCAACGCGGCCCAGGCCCGCGCGGCGCTCCAGGACCTCCTCGTCAGACGGCGCTTTGACACCGAACGCGTCGTCGTGGAGGAACACCTGGAGGGCGAGGAGCTGTCGCTGCTCGCCGTGTGCGACGGAGTGACCGCGATGCCGCTGGCCTCGGCACAGGACTACAAGCGGCTGTTCAACGGCGACCTGGGCCCCAACACCGGGGGAATGGGGTCCTACTCGCCGGTCCCGGCCATCGACGAGGCGCGCGCGCGGGAGATCTGCGCCGCCGTCCACCAGCCCGTGCTCGATCTCCTGGCCCGGCGGGGCACCCCGTTTCACGGCATCCTGTACGCCGGGCTGATGATGACCGGCGAGGGGGTGGGCGGGATCCATGTCCTGGAGTTCAACGTCCGCTTCGGCGACCCGGAGACCCAGGCGATCCTGCCCCGCCTGCGCAGCGACCTGCTGGAGCTGATTGAGGCGGCGTGCGAGCCCGGCGGACTGGCCCGCGTGGCGCCGCCGCAGTGGGCGCCGGAGATGGCGGTCACGGTTGTGCTGGCGAGCGCCGGGTACCCGGAGTCGTCCTCCAGCGGCGATGTCATCTATGGCCTGGACCGGGTCAAGCCGGAGGTGTTTGTCACCCACGCGGGCACCGGTCGCGCCCCGTCAGGGCACATCGTGACCGCCGGCGGGCGCGTCCTGAGCGTCACCGCGCTGGGCACCCGCCCGGCAGCCGCCCGCGCCGCCGCATATGCTGCAGCCGACATGATCACTTTCACCGGAAAACAGATGCGCCGGGACATCGCGCTGAGGGCGGCCCGATGACCGCCGAGGAGCGCGACCCCGTACTTGCCGCCGCCTCAGGCCCGGAGGGCCCAGGGCTGACGCCGGCGCCCGAGCCCCGGGCCGGGCAACAGGAGCCGCTGGCCGAGACCGCGGCCGAGATCGAGGAGCTTGACGTCGACGCCCCGCGGGTGGCGATCCTGATGGGCTCCAAAAGCGATCTGCCTGCCATGGAGCGGGCCGAGCAGGAGCTGACCGAACGGGGCATCCGCTCCGAGACACGGGTGATGTCGGCTCACCGTGAGCCGGATGTCGTCTCCGATTACGCGCGCAATGCCCGGCTGCGCGGGATCAAGGTGATCATCGCCGGCGCGGGCCTGTCGGCCGCGCTGCCGGGAGTCGTCGCCGCCCACACCGATCTCCCGGTGATCGGCGTACCGCTCACCAGCCGCACCTCGGTGGCCGGGGGACTGGACGCGCTGCTGTCGATCGCGCAGATGCCCCCGGGCGTGCCGGTGGGCTGTGTCGGCGTCGACAACGCGCGCAACGCCGCCGTGCTGGCGGCGCGGATCCTCAGCATCTGACGGCGTCGCCGGACGGGGGGCGCGCCGAGGCCCGGCGCGCCCATCTTCGGCTGTCCGTGCCCGTTCGGCTGTCCGTGCCCGTTCCGCTGTCCGTGCCCGTTCGGCCTCCGTGCCCGCCGGTGTCCGTCGCCCGCCCGCGCTCCGCGAACCCCTATGCGGCCCGCGCCAGGTCCTGGATGTACTGGGCGATGACGATCTCGACGCCGCGCTGCCGGCGGCCGGAGTCCTGGCTCTCCTCAACCGAAGGAGCAGGTGTCTCTTGTTTCATATGCTTCCTCCCACGGTCCCCGTTGTTCGATGCCCGTCGTACATTAGCAGATTGTTCGATGATCGCCGTACAACGGTCGGTGAGGTTCCTACAATGGAAGGCGCAATGTCCATACAAGCCACTGAACCGATCGTCCATCCCACACGCGACGAGCTTGAGCTGGGCGCCGTGCTCCACGCGCTCAGCGACCCGGTGCGGCTTCGGATCGTGGCCGAGCTGGCCCGCAGCGAGGGCGAATACACCTGCGGCAGCTTCGCCCTCCCGGTGACGAAGTCGACGTGCACGCACCATTTCAAGGTGCTGCGGGAGTCCGGGCTCATCCAGCAGCGTCCGCAGGGGACGACTCGGCTCAACCGCCTGCGCCGCGAGGACATCGACGCCCGGTTCCCCGGGCTGCTCGACACCGTCCTGCAGGCCGCTGATTCCGCGGGAACCGACGTGGCGGCCGAGGCCGCCGGCGCCGCCCGCGCCGCGGGTGCCGGGCCCCACACGACCGAGCACAAGCTCAAAGAAGCCACCGCCGCGCGCTCCGGCGAGTAGCTCCGACTCCTTGATCGCCCGCTACACCCGCCGTGAGCTGGCCGAGGCGTGGTCTGATCACGCCCGCTTTGAGGCCATGCGCCGGGTGGAGGTCGCCGCCTGCGAGGAGATGGAGGGGCCGTCGGCGGAGGATCTGGACGCGATCCGGGCGGCCACCTTCACCGTGGAGGCGATCGACGAGCGTGAGAAGGTCACCGACCATGACACCGCGGCCTTCGTCGACGTGCTCTCGGAGTCGGCCGGCCCCGCCGGCCGCTGGATCCACTACGGGCTGACCTCCAGCGACGTGCTCGACACGGGGCTGGCCCTGCAGATCCAGCACGTCGCCGGCCTGGTGCTTCCGGATGCCCGGCGGCTGGTGAGCGCGCTGGCGGAGCGGGCGCGTGAGCACGTCGACACGCTGTGCGTCGGCCGCACCCACGGCATCCACGCCGAGCCCACCACGTTCGGCATCAAGCTCGCCGGCTTCGCGTTTGAGGCCCACCGCAACGCGCAGCGGCTGGAGCGCGCGTTTGCTCAGGCGGCGGTCGGCGCCGTCTCCGGCGCCGTCGGCACCTACTCGGCGACCTCACCGGACTTTGAGGCCCGGGTCCTGGCGCGGCTGGGGCTGGAGCGCGAGCCGGTGTCGACGCAGGTCGTCGCCCGCGACCGCCATGCCGAGCTTCTGCAGGCGATCGCGCTGGCCGGTGCCGGCCTGGAGCGGGTCACGACCGAGCTTCGGCATCTGGCGCGGACCGAGGTCAGCGAGGTGCGCGAGCCGTTCGGCCGGGGCCAGAAGGGATCCAGCGCCATGCCCCACAAGCGCAACCCCATCAAGTCCGAGCAGGTGACCGGCCTGGCGCGCGTCCTGCGCGGCAACGCCGCGGCGGCGGTGGAGGACGTGGCCCTCTGGCACGAGCGCGACATCTCCCACTCGTCAGTGGAGCGGATCATCCTGCCGGACTCAACGACGTTGCTCGACCACATGCAGCGCCGCGTGCTGGCGCTGGTGGAGGGGATGGTCGTCGACACCGCGCGCATGCGCGAGAACCTGGAGCTCACCTACGGCGCGCTGTTCTCCCAGCGCGTCCTGCTGGCCCTCGTTGCCGCCGGCCGCACCCGGGATGACGCGTACCGCATCGTCCAGCGCCTCGCCCAGCAGGCGCTCGACGAGCGCACCCCGCTGCGGTCGCTGCTGGCCGCCGATCCCGCCGGCAACGGGCTTGACCTGGACGCGACCTTTGACTACGCCCCGTTCGTGCGCCACGCCGCCGAGATCGTGGGCCGGCTCGACGAGATCGCCTAACAGCGCGGCGCGCGCCTGACGCCGGCGCCGCCGCCGGCGTGCAAGACCTCAACCATTCGTTGGCGCGCCTTGCGCCGGCGGGCCGCTCCCGGTACCAGTTCCGGGGTCCAGGGGTGAGCGACAGACGAATCGCCCTGCAATCTCGCAAGGTAGGGGTGTGCGCATGAGATCAGTTCTCCAGCGTCGGCCGTCGGCGTCGATGATCGTGGCGCTCGTCGCGCTGGTGGTGGCCCTGTCCGGCACCGCCGTCGCCGGCGTGCGGCTCGTCAGCGGGGATCGGCTCATCCGCAAGGGCACGCTGTCCGGCAACCGGCTGCGCAAGCACACCATCACCGGGCGCCAGATCAACCTGCGCAGGCTGGGCATGGTCCCCAGCGCCAAGACCGCAGTCAGCGCGGGGAGCGCGTCGCTGGCCGGGCACGCCACCACCTCGGTGTACGCGGTCAAGGCCCAGGAGGCGGTCAACGCCGACTCGCTCGGCGGTCAGTCGCCGTCAAGCTTTCTGACGACCGGTTCGCGTGTCGGCACCAACGGCGTGGTCAAGGTGGCGGGCTCGGCCTCCGGCACCACGGTGACGCTGTTCAGTCACGGGCCGTTCGCGGTGACGCTGACCTGCACCACCTCTGGCAACCTCACGTCGATCTCGGTCGATGCCACCTCCAGCGAGAGCAACTCGGTGATCGACGGCGCCACCGGGGTGACGTCGGACAACCTGTGGTCCTCCAACTTCGCGTCAGGTCCCCAGGTCAACGGAGGGACGTACACCTTCGAGGCACCCAGCGGCGCCGGCCTGATCGTCGGCGGCTCCTTCGGTACCAACAGCGACGGGGTCAGCAACGGCTGCTGGGCAAACGTCGCCGGCATCGCCTGAGCGCTGGGGCTGACATCTCCAAGAGCGGCCTGTCGCACCGGGACCCGGGCACCCCGGGTCGGTGAGGAGGTGCCGGCCGTCAGTCGGTGGCGGCGGGGTGGCGGTCGACGACGGCGATGATCGGAGGGCCCGGGCGGGTGGAGCGCCCGGTTTGTACGAAATTCGAATCGCGCCGGGCGGTTTCGTCCGTGAGTGGCATACAGCGGCGGTTCTGTTCGAGATCCTCCGCGCCGCGTCCGGGTTTCGAACACACCGGGGCCTTCTCGCGCGCGCATCCCGGCCTCCGGACCGCTCAGCCCCCTTTGTAATCGGTCCGCCCCTCGCCATCGACCCCACGGGGCAAGCGGCAGGGATGCCGCGCCCTGAAGTCCGGATGATCATCGCCGTGACTCGCCCGCAGGGCACCGTACGCGCCGCAGTCGCCCCACCCGGCCCGCAGGGCCAGCCCCACGCGCAGAGAGGACACCGCACGCCCCGCCTCATAGCCAAAGCCGTTCCCAAACGGCAGCCGCGTCCACATCGCTCGCGCCCTCGACGACGAGGCCAGCTCGGGGACTCAGGCAATGAGGCCGATCACGGGCGCGCCGTCAGACAGCGGCGCCCGCGACCCCCCCGCGGCACACGGCGACTCGTCATAACCAGGCGCTAGGATCGCCGACGTGAGCGCCCTCAATGACCTTCCCCTCCTTGCCTCCGGCAAGGTCCGTGAGATCTATGACCTCGGCGACGAGCTGCTGATCGTCGCCTCTGACCGGATCTCCACCTACGACGTCGTCCATCCCACGCCCATCCCGGACAAGGGCAGCGT
>DASSZQ010000210.1:0-39514 GCA_035702755.1 Solirubrobacteraceae bacterium
CGTCGTCACCTGCGCGATATTGCGCACCTGATCGGTCAGGTTGGCCGCCATCAGATTCACGTTCTCAGTCAGCCCCCGCCACGTCCCCGACACCCCCTGCACCTCGGCCTGACCACCCAGCTTGCCCTCGGTCCCCACCTCGCGCGCCACCCGCGTCACCTCATCGGCGAACGCCGACAGCTGATCGACCATGGTGTTGACGGTCGCGCCGATGCGCAGAAATTCGCCCTGGACCGGCTGGCCGCCGATCGTCAGCGCCATCTTCTGGGAGAGATCGCCGTCGGCGACGGCGCCGATCACGCGCGCCACCTCGGTCGTGGGGCGCACGAGGTCGTCGATGAGCGCGTTGACGGACTCGACGCTCGTCGCCCACGCGCCGTCGGCGCCGTCGAGCGTGACCCGCTCGGTCATCCGCCCCTCGCGTCCGATGACCGTGCCCACCCGGACGAGCTCGCGCGACATGCGGTCGTTGCGCTCCAGAAGACCGTTGAACGCATCGGCGACCGCCGCCAGCTCGCCGCCCGGCGCCGCCGTCAGGCGCACACCGAAATCGCCGTCGCGCGCCGCGCGCAACGCCTCCAGCAGGGCGGTGAGATCTGCCGCTGCGGTGCTACCAACGCCGTCGTGGCCGCCGGACGTCAGCTCGTGGCTGCTCATCGATCGGTCCCTCTCCGAGGTGATGGATGGTGTGCCGGCCTGCCTGCCTGCGCCGGGGCCCTCCGGGGCTATCGCGCGGCGTACAGTACTAGGCAAACGTGTGTTTGACGAGCGCGCGTTGCTCGTGGGAGGCGAACGTGTCAAAGCGTTCACCGAACTCCTCGCGGGCCCGCCCCTCGTCGCGCTCGAGGCGGTCGACGAGCACCCCCATCGCCATGCATGCCGCCGCACCCCCGGGAAGCGTCGCCACCTCGCCGGCGGTCGAATGCAGCATCGCCATCTGGACCTCGCGGTCCTGGTGGCGGCCGAGAACGTCCTGCAGGCTCTTCAGCGCCTTGACCATCGAGCCCACGTGCTCGGCGTCAAAGAGCTTGACGCCGAACAGCTCCAGCAGGTAGCGCAGCTCCTTGGCCTTCTTGCGCAGCTCGTGGTACTCGGCAGCCGGGCTGGAGATCTCGATCCGCCGTCCCATATGGACGATCCGCCGGTACACCGTGCGGATGCGCTCACCGGCCGCCTCACCGATGGGCACGCCCGCCAGCGGGCGGTCGTCACGCGGGCGCTCCACCAGCGACTCCAGCAGACGGTCCCAGTCCTCCAGCAGATCGGTGGTCCGCACCGATCGCAGCGCGCGGGTCATCTCGGCGCGCGCCGTCAGGCGGCGGTGGGCGAGCACCGGCCGCAGCGGAGCCAGGTCCGAGCGCAGCCGCTCCGGCAGCAGCTCGGCCAGCGCCGGCAGCTCGCCGACGTAGACGTCGAGGTCCCGCGCGGGCCCGGTCACCTGCTGCAGCCAGCGAAATTCGCTGCGAAACCCGGGCAGCTCGACGGGGTCAAAGACACCGTGGAGCTGCCGCTGGACGGTGCGCGAGCGGCGGACGGCGATTCGCAGCTGGTGCAGGTACTCGTCATCCTCGCCGGCAATGGAGCCGTCAAGGTTCTCGCGGATGACCTCAAGCAGCCGACGCAGCACCGCGACGGCGGCGGCATCGGCCCGCTGGTCGTAGGCGAGCGCGACATCGACCTTCGCCCGGGCGACCGCGCCGCCGGCCGCCGCCCCGCCGCTCATCGCATGAGCTCGGCGAGCCGGCTCAGCGCCTCGTCGATCTCCGCCTCGGTGACCACCAGCGGGGGCTCGAGGCGGATCGTGCCCGGCCCGGTTGCGTTCACGACCAGCCGCTGCTCCAGCAGCGCTCTCCGTGCCAGCTCCGGCGCCGACACCTCCGGCGCCACGTCGATTCCGATCATCAGCCCGCGTCCACGAACGTTGACAACCAACGGTAGCTCCGTCAAGCCCGCCGCCAGCCGCTCCCCCAACTCGCCCACCCGCGCCAGCAGTTCCGGGTCCGAGCAGATGTCCAGCGCCACCAGGGCGGCCGACGCGACGAGCGGGCCGCCGGCAAACGTCGAGCCGTGGTCGCCGGGTCCGAAGACGTCGGCCAGGCCGGGACCGGTGATGAGCGCGCCGATCGGCAGCCCGCCGCCCAGGCCCTTGGCGCTCGTCATCGCGTCCGGGACCACCCCGGTCTGTTCGTAGGCCCACAGCGTGCCGGTCCGTCCCATGCCCGTCTGGATCTCGTCGAAGATGAGCGCGGCCCCGGTGCGGTCGCAGGCCTGACGCGCGGCGGCGAGCAACTCCGACGACAGCGGATGGATCCCCGTCTCCCCCTGGATCGGCTCCATGAGAACCGCCGCGGTGTCGGCGTCGACGGCCGCCGACAGCTCCGCCGGGTCCTTGGCCACCACCTCAAAGCCGGGCACCAGTGGTGCGAACGGCGCCTGCTTGGATTCCTGCGGCGTGGCCGAGAGCGCGCCATAGGTGCGCCCGTGGAAGGCGTCCTGCAGGACGATGATCTTGCCGCCCGGACGGGCGCGGCGGGCCAGCTTGATCGCCGCCTCCACCGCCTCCGCGCCGGAGTTGCACAAAAAAACCTTTCCGCCCAGGGAGCTCTCCGCCAGGCGCGCGGACAGCTGCAGGCCGGGGGCGGTGTAGTACAGGTTGGTGGCGTGAGTGAGCAGTCCCACCTGCTCGCGGACGACCGCCACCAGCCGGGGATGGCAATGGCCGATGTTGAGCACCGAGATCCCGGCAAGGAAGTCGAGATACTCGTTGCCGTCGGCGTCCCACAGACGGCAGCCGGATCCGCGGACGAATTGAACCGGATTGCGCACATATGTGGCGGCGGCGTGATCGCGCTCCAGCGCCTGAAGCTCCTCCAGCGACGGAAAGCTCATGACGCCGGTCCGATCTTGGTGCCCTGACCGGCGTCGGTGAACAGCTCCAGCAGCAGCGAGTGGGGCACGCGGCCGTCGACGATGTGGGCAAAGGAGACTCCGCCGTCGATCGCCTCCAGGCACGCGGCGAGCTTGGGGCGCATGCCGCCGGCAATCCCGGGCAGCGCCGCGCGCACCTCGTCGGCGGGAACCTCGGAGATGACGCTGGCCGGGTCCTCCGGATCCCTTAGCCAGCCGGGCACGTCGGTGAGGAACATGATCTTGTAGGCGCCGAGCGCCCGGGCGACGGCGCCCGCCGCCTCGTCGGCGTTGATGTTGTAGGAGTTGCCCTCCCAATCGGCGCCGACCGACGCGATGACCGGGATGTAGTCCTGGGCGACATGGTTGAGCACGTTGACGTCGACCCGCTCAATCCGACCCACAAAGCCGATGTCATGACCGGACGGCGACGCCTGGCGCGAGGTGCGAAACAGCGACCCGTCATCGCCGCACAGGCCGATCGCCGGCTGGCCATGGCGGTTGATGAGGAGCACGATGTCCTTGTTGACCTTGCCGACGAGGACCATCTTCGCCACTTCGACGGTCTCGGCGCTGGAGACGCGCAGTCCCTCCACGAACTGCACCGGGAGGTCGAGGCGCTCCATGTAGCTGGAGATCTCCGGGCCGCCGCCGTGGACCACGACCGGGTTCATTCCCACGTACTTGAGCAGGACGACGTCGCGGGCGAACTCCTCCTTGAGCTCGGCATTGGTCATGGCCGCGCCGCCGTACTTGATGACGACTGTCTTGCCATAGAACTCGCGGATATACGGCAGCGCCTCGAGCAGGGTGCCGACGTCGCGCATGCTCATGTCGTGTAGTCCGCGTTGATCGTCACGTATTCATGCCCCAAGTCGGAGAAGTAGACCTCGGCCTCGGCGCCCTCGCCGGGCAGGCCGATCTCGTACTCCACCTCGTCGCGGGCGACCGCGCCCGCCAGCGCGTCCGCATCATGGGGCACGACCGCGCCCGCGGCGCACACCGGGACGCCCTCAATCGCGATGTCGACGGGCAGCGGCGCCAGCGGTTCCCGCCCGCCGAGCGCGGCGCCGACGGCCTGGATGATCCGCCCCCAGTTGGGGTCACCGCCGTAGAGCGCGGTCTTGACCAGCGGCGAATTGGCGACCGAGCGGGCGACGGCGTCGACCGTCGCCTCCTCGCCGCCGCGGACGAGCACGCGGCCCACCCGCCGGGCGCCCTCGCCGTCGCGGGCGACGAGGAGGGCGAGCTGGCGCATGACGGCGTCCAGCGCCTCGCCGAAGCGCAGCTCGTCCTCGGTCTCCGGCTGCACGTGGACGCCGGACTCCCCGCTGCACTGAAGGATGACGGTGTCATTGGTCGAGAGCTGTCCGTCGACCGAGATCCGGTCAAAGGAGCGCTTGACGCACACCCCCAGCAGCAGATCGCACGTCTCGGCAGACAGCAGCGCGTCGGACTGGACGAACACCAGCAGCGTCGCGAACCGCGGCGAGATCATCCCCGCGCCCTTGGCCTGGGCGGTGATCGTCACCGTGCCGGAGGGCAGCGTCACCTGCACCCGGACCCGCTTCTCAAACGCATCGGTGGTCTGGATGGCCGCCGAGAAGGCGGCATCGCCGGCCGGGGAGAGCGCGTGGGCGGCGGCGACGATCCCCTGCGTCACGCGGTCCATGGGCAGCGGGACGCCGATGACACCGGTCGAACAGACCGCCACCTGATCCTCGGAGACGCCGGCGATCAGCGCCCCCGCCCCCTGCATCTTGGCCGCGTTCTCAAACCCCGGACGGCCCGTCGCCGCGTTGGCGTTGCCGGCGTTGACGACGACCGCCCGTAGCGCGCCGAGCCGGCACCGGTCGCGGCAGAGCAGCACCGGCGGCGCCGGCGTCCCCGTGACCGTGAACCGGGCGGCGCTCGCCGCCCGTTCAGAGTCACAGATCATGAGCGCCACGTCCGGCGCGCCGGACTCCTTGATCCCGGCGGCCACCCCGGCGGCGCGAAATCCCGCGGGCAGCCCCTCGCCGCCGAGCTCGGCGACGTGCTCCGGGCGCTCCACCCAGCGGCTGGAGAAGAACGTGTCCTCGGACACGCTCACGGGGTGATCCCCTCCCCCTCCGGTCGCCCGAACATGAGGTTGAGGTTCTGGACCGCCTGCGAGGCGGCGCCCTTCCACAGGTTGTCGATGGCCGAGAAGACGATGATGCGCCCGGTGCGCTCGTCGCGGTGCACCGAGATGCGGCAGATGTTGGTCTCGCGCACGTCGCGCACGCCCGGCGGCGCGCTGACCACCTCCACAAACGGCTCGTCGGCGTACGCCTCCCGGTACATCATCGCCACCTCGTCGGCGTCCGCGCCGTCCGCCGGGACGGTCACGTAGCAGGAGACGAGCTCGCCCTGGTCCAGCGGAATGAGGTGGGGCGTGAACGTGACGGTGACCGGCGCGCCGAGGGCGCCGAGCTCCTGCTCGATCTCCGGCGTGTGGCGGTGGCGGGGCACCCCGTACGGGTTGAGGTTCTCATCCACGGTGACGAAGTGTGTCTTGTCGGTGGCGCCGCGGCCGGCCCCGGAGACGCCGGACTTGGCGTCGATGACGACGTCGGCGATGAGACCGGCGCGGGCCAGGGGCGCCAGTCCCAGCACCGTCGCGGTCGGATAGCAGCCGGGATTGGCGACGATGCCCGCGTCGGCGATCTGGTCGCGGTAGCTCTCCGGCAGACCGTAGACGGCCTGCGCGATGAGCTCCGGCTCCGGGTGCGGGCGATACCACTCCGCATACACGGCGGGATCGCGCAGGCGGAAATCGGCGCTCAGGTCGACGACCTTGACGCCGCGGCGGTGCAGCTCGACGACGACCTCGGCGGCGGCCCCATGGGGGTAGGCGACGATCGCCGCGTCGACGTCGGCGTGTCGGTCAAGGTCGAGCTCCTCCAGCATCAACGGGACCCGGTGGTGGGGGTAGATGTGGTCCAGCCGGCGCCCCACGTCCGAGCGCGCGGTCACGGTCGTCAGCATGAAGTGCGGGTGGCGGTGCAGCAGCCGGGCGCTGAGGGCCCCGGCGTATCCGGCGGCGCCGAACACGGCGACGGTGGGTGTGCGCGCCCGGGGGTCAGGACTCACGGACCCGCCCCTCCAGCCGCGTGGTCAGGGCGGCGGCGATCTTGCGCCGCCGGCCGGCGACCTCCTCATCGGTGAGCGTGCGGTCCGGCGCGCGGAAGTGCAGGCGCAGCGCGAGTGAGACGTTGCCGGCGCCGAGCCGCTGCTCGTCGCGGTAGACGTCGAACACCTCGGCAGCGGCGAGCAGCGCGCCCCCGGCGTCGCGCACCACGCTGAGCACCTCGGCGGCGCTGACGGCCTCAGAGACGATGACAGACAGATCCTCGCGCACCTCCGGAAAGCTCGTCAGATCCTGGTAGCGGGCGACCTGCAGGT
The DNA here is from genome assembly GCA_035702755.1 of Solirubrobacteraceae bacterium. Classification (GTDB taxonomy): domain Bacteria; phylum Actinomycetota; class Thermoleophilia; order Solirubrobacterales; family Solirubrobacteraceae; genus Palsa-465. Next base: position 6,334 of record DASSZQ010000210.1, read on the forward strand.
GGCGAGCCACGACGTCAAGGTCAAGCTCGAACGCGGCGACGGGGTCGGAGAAGTCCCAGGCGGCCGCAACCTGGGGATGCAGCTCGCCGATCCAGCCGGCCGCCTCGCCCACCACCACGATGCGGGCCGCCCGCCCGGGGTGCAGGAACGGCTCGGCCTCCGGGTCGGCGACCAGCTCCCAGCTGACGCGCAGCCCGTCAAGCAGGCCGCCGAGCACGCCCTTGGCGGTGAAGAAGTCGGCGAGCGGCGGCTCGGAATGGCGCCAGGTGGCGGGGCGGACCGCGCCGGAAAGCAGCGCGGCGACGTGGTAGGGCTCATCCGGGCGCGCCTGCGCCGGGTCGGCGCTGGGCAGGTACACGGCGCCGGCCTCAAACAGCCGCACCGCAGCGGCGCCGCGGGACCGGTTGCGGCGCCCGACGTCGAGCAGCGAGCCCAGCAGCGTGGTGCGCAGCCGGGACTGGTCGATCGACATGGGGTTCTCCAGCTCAACGAAGGGCCGGCCGGCGATGCGCAGGCGCTCGTCGAGGTCCGGACCCGCGAAGCTCCAGCCGACGATCTCATGCAGACCCTGGGCGGTGAGGGCGTCGGCGGCGCGCCGGCGCATCCGCTGGACCTCCGTGAGCCGCCCGGCGGCGTTGTGGCGCGAGGGCAGCGTGGCCGGCAGATCCTCCAGCGCGCCGAGGCGGGCGACCTCCTCGATGAGGTCGGCCTCGCGGGTGACGTCGGTCCGCCGGAACGCCGGCACGGTCACCTCCAGCCCGTGCGGCGCCCAGTCGACCGTGAATTCAAGCGCCTTGAGGATCTCGGCCGACCGCTCACGCGGGACCTCGATGCCGAGCAGGCCGTTCAGCCGGGCGTCGCGCAGCGCGATCCGCCGCGGCGGCGGACCCTCCCCACCGATGTCGATGGTCCCGGCCACCGGCCGGGCGCCGCACAGGTCGATCATCAGCCGGGTGGCGATTGCCTGGGCCTCCATCGCCTGCTCAGGCTGCAGCTGCTTCTCAAACCGTCCGGATGCCTCGCTGCGCAGCCCCAGCTTCAACGATGTCCGGTGGATGTTGGCGCCGTCCCAGTTGGCGGCCTCCATCAGCACCCGCGTCGTGCCCGGCTGCACCTCGGAACGGGCGCCACCCATGATCCCGGCCACCGAGGTCGGCCCGTCGGCGTCGGCGATGAGGACCATGTCGGAGTCCAGGGTCCGGGTCTGGCCGTCGAGGGTCTGCATCGTCTCGCCCTCGCGCGCCCGGCGGACGGCCAGCTGCCCACCGGCGATCCGGTCCAGGTCAAACGCGTGCAGCGGCTGCCCGGTGAGCAGCATGACGTAGTTGGTGATGTCGACGACGTTGGAGATGGGGCGCTGCCCGGCGGCCATCAGCCGCGCCTTCAGCCACGCCGGCGATGGGCCGATCGTCACCTCCTCAAACGCGCGGGCGGTGAACCGGGGACAGCGGTCGCGGTCCTCGACGGTGATGGCGACGAGGTCGTGGATCGCCCGTCCCCCCGGGGCGGGGTCCTCGGCCCATGGCGGCGCCGCCAGCGGCGCGCCGGTGGCGGCATGAGCCTCGCGCGCGACCCCGTAGATGCCCAGGCAGTCCGGCCGGTTGGGCGTCACCTCCAGCACCAGCACCTCGGTGGCAATCGGCAGCGCCCGGGCCAGCGGGGTCCCAGCCGGCAGCTCATCCGAGAGCACCATGATCCCGTTGTGGTCGGTGCCGATGCCGACCTCGTCCTCGGCGAGGATCATCCCGTTGGAGGCCTGGCCGCGGAGCTTGGCCACCTTCAGGCGGGTGCCGTCCGGCATGACGGCCCCGGGTTTGGCGACGGCCACCGTCTGGCCGGCGGCGACGTTCGGCGCGCCGCACACGATCTGGGAGGGCTCGGAGTCGCCGGTGTCGACCAGGCAGACGCTGAGGCGGTCGGCGTCCGGGTGCTGGCCGGCCTGGAGCACCTTGCCGACGACGAAGTTCTCCAGCGCGGCCACGCCGTGGGCCTCGACGCGCTCGACCTCGGTGCCGGTCATGGCCAGGCGCTGGGCGAGGTCAAACGCGCTCAGGTCAGGCGCGCAGTACTGGTGAAGCCACTCAAGCGGAACGCGCATGCCGGTCTAGAACTGCTCCAGGAGGCGGATGTCGTTGTCGTAGAGCAGGCGCAGGTCCGGAACGCCGTGCTTGAGCATGGCGATCCGCTCGATGCCCATGCCGAACGCGAAGCCCTGCACCTTCTCCGGGTCATAGCCGTGCTCGGCGACCGCCGCCAGCACGTTGGGGTCGACCATGCCGGAGCCGAGGATCTCGATCCAGGCCGTGCCCTTGCACAGCGGGCAGCGCTGCCCGTCGGCGGTGACCCCGGCGACACAGTTAAAGCAGGAGACGTCGACCTCGACGCTCGGCTCGGTGAACGGGAAGAAGTGGGGGCGCAGGCGGACCTCGCGCTCCTCGCCGAAGATGGCCCGCGCAAACGTCAGCAGCGTCCCTTTGAGATCGGCGAGGGTGACGTCCTCGTCGACGGCCAGCCCCTCGATCTGGTGAAACTGGGGCGTGTGGGTGGCGTCGGAGTCCGGACGGTAGACGCGGCCGGGCACGATGATGTAGATCGGCGGCGGCTGGGTCTCCATCACCCGCACCTGCATCGGCGAGGTGTGCACGCGCAGCAGCGCCGCCTCGGGGTCAAAGATGTCAATCGGACCCCGCCCACCCTTGATGTAGAAGGTGTCGGTGAGCAGGCGCGCCGGATGGGTGGGCGCATGGTTGAGCGCGTCGAAGTTGTAATAGACGGTCTCCACCTCCGGCCCCTCGGCGACGTTGAAGCCGAGGCCGACGAACACGTCCTCGATCTCGCGTCGCGTCTGGGTCATCAGGTGCAGGCGGCCGACCGCCGGCAGCGGGTCGCCGGGGAGGGTGACGTCGAGGCGGTCGGCGACGAGCCGCCGTTCCAGTTCGGCCGTGGCCAGCTCGCCGCCGCGGCGCTCGATGGCCGATTCCAGCGCCTGGCGCGCCTGGTTGGCGGCCTTGCCGGTGGCGGCCCGCTCCTCCGGGGGTAGCTGCGCGACCCCGCGCAGGAGGTTGGGCAGCTCCGCCTTGCGGCCGAGATAGCGGACCCGGACCTCCTCCAGGGCGTCGGTGCTCCCGGCGGCGGCGATCGCGTCCGTGGCCTCCCGCTCGATCTCGGCGATGCGATCGGTCATTTCAGCGCGCCATCCTAGACGCCTCATACAGCGCGACCGTCGCCGCCATGGCGGCGTTGAGCGAGTGGCTGGCGATGGGGATCCGGGCCACGTCGTCGGCGGCGGCCAGGATCTCCTCCGGGAGGCCGGTGCGCTCGGCGCCGATCAGCAGCGTGACCTCGCCGGCGAGGCGGAGGTCGCGAAGCGGCGCGGCCGCCTCGGCGGCCAGCGCGACCGTCCGGCCGGGCAGCGCGGGCAGGCCGGCGCCGCCGCCTGTCTGGGTCCGGGCCACCGGGATGGTGAAGATGGCGCCCATGCTCGCCCGCACCGCCTTGGGACCGAAGGGATCCGCGGTCCCGGGTCCGATGGCCACCGAGGCGGCGCCGAAGGCCTCGGCGGAGCGCAGGATCGTGCCGACGTTGCCGGGGTCATGGACGCCGTGCAGATAGACGCACAAAGGACCGGCGGGAGCGGGCGCCCAGCGCTCGGCGTAGACGGCGAGCGTACGCGTCCCGGAGCCGAGTTCGGAGACGGCGGCGAGCAGCGGCGGCTCCACCTCGGTGCCGACCAGGCCGCTGCCGGCGGCGCAGTAGCGCTCCAGCGCCTGCCACCCGGCGGCGTCGGCGGCGGCGAGCAGGTCCTCCCCCTCGGCAACGAAGCGACCCGCCCGCTGACGCTCACGCCGGCGCTGGTTGAGCTTGCGGATCTCTTTGAGGTGCTCGTTGTGGGGGCTGGTGATCGTCACAAGGAATAAAAAAAGGCGCCGGCTTCTGAAGAAGCGGCGCCCGGGTGGCGGTGCTGGATGGTCGGTCTGTGGCTCAGCCGGCCGCCAGCGCCTCACGGGCGCGGTCGGCAAAGCGTCGGAAGGTGTCGGCGTCGTGGACGGCCATGTCGGCGAGGATCTTGCGGTCAAGCTCGACGCCCGCGGTCTGCAGGCCGTGCATGAACTGCGAGTAGGACAGGCCGTTCTGGCGCGCGGCGGCGTTGATGCGGGTGATCCACAGGCGGCGGAAATCGCGCTTGCGGTTGCGGCGGTCCCGGTAGCGGTACTGGTCGGCCTTGAGGACGGCCTCCTTGGCGGTCCGGTAGTGCCGGCTGGCATCGCCCCGGTAGCCCTTGGCGAGCTCCAGCGTCTTGCGCCGCTTCTTGCGTGCGTGGACAGAACGCTTGACGCGGGTCATGAGCGCTTGGCTCCCAGCAGCGTCTTGACCTGCTTGGTGTCATGCGCGGAGATGGCGGCCGGCTGGCCGAGGCGCCGCTTGCGCTTGGGCGACTTCTTCTCCAGGATGTGGCTGGTGAAGGAGTGCCGGCCCCGGACCTTGCCGGAGGCGGTCAGCTTGAAGCGCTTCTTGGCGCCCGAATGGGTCTTCATCTTCGGCATCGCGACGGAGTAGTAAAGCAGACTGCTCGCGGCTAACCGGTGCCCGTCGCCGGGGTGTAGCGCTTGAGAATCCTCCCCCCGGCGCCATACCACACGATCTGGCGCGGGTTGGTGGGCGGAGCCGTCTGCACCTGGAGGGTGGCGACATTGTTTTCGACCGGGACCCGGTGAATGCGATCACCTCCGGGCTGCGCGATCGTGAAGGCGACGCTCTGCACGCCGTCCGGGACGACGAGGATGAGCTGGAGCGGGAGGTGCCGGCCGGCCTGGGTCCCGCCGCCGGATTCGACAAGGCCGTTGCCGGCGGCGATCTGCGCAGCGCCTCCGATCTCCCCGCCGCTCCCGTTGCCGGATCCGAGGAAGTAAAAGAGCGTCTCGGCGCGCAGCGACTGATGCCGCGCCTGAGCGCGCAGGCGTGGCGACAGCGAGTCGATCTGCGCCATATCTGCTTATTGTCCGCAGCGCCGATTTTGTGACAGCCGGGGCTCTGCCGGCGCGCAGCCGCCCGGTTCTCGGTGCGGGCGTGGGGAAAAACGGCAGCGGTGAAGGGGGCGCGCGGCGGGTCGTGCCGCGCTGGCGGTTGACGGGACGCCGCCGCCTCCCCCGTGGGCCGGCGCCCCGCCCCACCTGGGAGCAACCGATCCGTACGAAATCCAAATCACGTCCGCGGATCTCGAACGATCCGGCTGCCCAACGCCCCCCCGGGACGAAATCCGCTGCGGCAAACAGGATTTCGTACAAAGTGGTCGCTCCGTGACGCGGTTCGCCGTTCGCCGCTAACCGCGCGCGGGGGTCCCGCCACGCGGCGGGCGAAAAACGGCAGCGGTGAAGGGGGCGCTGCGGCCCGGGCGGCGCTGGCAGCTGACGGGACCGCCGCCGCTCACCGCCGAGCAACTGATCTGTACGAAACCGAGATCACGCCCCGTCGATCTCGAACAATTCCGCTGCTCAACGCCCGCCTGAGACGAAATCCACCGCGCCAAACCGGATTTCGTACAAACGGGTCGCTCCGCGGCCGGCCCCATCGTCTTCACCGCCGCCGTTTGCGGCTACGGGATCGCCGGCTCGGCCGGCCGGCGGGCCAGGAGCACGAGGACGACGGCGGCGATCGCCGCCACCACCCCGGCGAACACCAGCCCGGCGACCCGCAGCCCGGCGATCTCGGCGAGCACCCCCTCGCCGATGACCGGAAGCGAGATGGCGACGTAGCAGACGACAAAGAAGGTGGAGGTGACCTCGCCGCGCCGGTCCGGCGGGGCCTCGGCGTTGACCCGGGCCAGCGCCGCGCGGAAGCTGAGGCCCTGGCCGGAGCCGGCGATGACCGCCCCGGCGACCAGGAGCGCCAGCGAGGAGGCCGCCAGCCCCGCGGCCAACAGCGCCATCCCGGCGATCAGCGCGCCGCAACCGGCGGGCATCGCCCACCGTTCCGGAATCCGCTCCAGCACCGCCTGCCCGCCCATCGACGCCGCGAACACCGAGAAGACGACCGCGCCGACGACGATGAGGCTGCGCACGCCGAGCGCCTGCCCCAGAAAGGCCGGCGAGACCGCGGTGGAGAGCCCCAGCACGGCGAACCCGGCGAAGCCGGCCAGCCCGGAGCTGACGAACGCCGAGCGCATCTCGGCGGGGACCGCCAGCTTCTGGGGGCGCAGGCGGGGGCGGCGCGTGTCGGTGACGGGCTCGCGGATGAGCATGATGGCCGCCACCGCCGGCACCAGCAGCGCCAGGTCAACCCAGAAGGGCAGGTGCAGCGGCGCGGCCGCCGTGGCGACAAGGGCCGAGAGCAGCGGACCGATCCCCAGGCCCCCCATGTTCGCCACGGCCGCTCCCAGGGTGGCCGAGCCGGATCGTTCGGCGCCCATGAGATCGACGAGCGTGGCCGTCGCCGTGCCGGTGAAGATGCCCGCCGACAGACCGGACAGGATCCGGCCCACCAGCAGCAGCGGCAGCGACGCGGCGAGCAGGAAGGCGGCGGCGCTCAGCGCCGACAGCCCCAGCCCGGCGAGCAGCACCGGGCGCCGGCCCACCCCATCGGAGATCCGGCCGGAGAACAGCAGCGCGGCGATGACCCCCACGGCGTACGTGGCGAAGATGACCGTGATGATCAGCTCCGAAAAGCCATACCGGCGCTGGTAGAGCGCATACAGCGGCGTGGGGAGCGTGGTGCCTAGCATCGCGGCCGTGAACGCGTAGGCGGCGAGGGCGAATCCCGCCCGCCCGTGCAGCCGGCCTGGGGCGCCGGCGATCAGGCCGCGGCGTCGCGCGGGGTCTCGGCCGCGTTCGCGGAGGAGCCCTCGGCCGAGTTCTCGGCCGAGCGTTCGGTCTCAGCCGGGCTCTCGCTCGTGCTCTCGGCGGTCGTGGACGCCGAGTCCGCGCCACCGTTGCGATGGCGGCCGCTCTCGCCCTTGCCACCGGAGGCCTGACCGTCGGAGGAACCGGCGTCCCGCTCCCCGGCGAGCACGGCCTTGGACGGCGCCAGCATCATCGTCATGTTGCGCCCGTCCTGGATCGGATGCTGCTCGACGACGGCGATTTCTGACAGCTCGCCGGCGAGCTTGTCCAGCAGGGCGGTGCCCCGCTCCGGATGGGTGACCTCGCGGCCGCGGAACATGATCGTCACCTTGACGCGGTCCTTGTGGAGCAGGAAGCGCTCGACGTGACCCTTCTTGGTGTCGTAGTCGTTCTGGGCGATCTTCGGCCGGAACTTGATCTCACGGATCGTGATCTGCTGCTGGTGCTTGCGCGCGGCCTTCTGCTTCTGGGCCTGCTCGTACTTGTACTTGGAGTAGTCGAGCACGCGGCACACCGGCGGCCGGGCGTCCGGGGCGACCTCGACGAGGTCCAGGTCGCGCTCCTGGGCATAGGCCAGCGCCTCAGACGTCTTGATGACCCCGATCTGCTTACCATCCTCACCCACGAGCCGCACTTCAGGCACGCGGATGCGGTCGTTGATCCGAGTGGTATCCCGCTCAGGCGGGCGCCGGTCAAATCTGCGCGGGACCGGCACTAGCTAGCTGGCACGGCGTGCTTCAAGCGGGGCCGCGCCGTTTGGGGTGAAGGTGAATCAACGAGTCCGAGTATAGCGGTCGATTCAGCGCGCAGCGCGACTTTTCACCTCGTCGAGCAGGCGCTGGGCGAATCCTTGCACAGATGCGGTGCCCGCATCGCCCTCCCTGTGCTCGCGGACGCTGACCTCGTCGCGCTCGGCCTCGCGGTCGCCGACGACGAGCATGTACGGGATCTTGCGCAGCTCGGCATCGCGAATCTTGCGCCCCACCGACTCGGTGCGGTCGTCAAGCTCGGCCCGCAGGCCGGCTTCGGTCAGCCGGGCGCGGACCGCGGCGGCGTAGTCGAGATGGCGGTCGGCGATCGGCAGCACGATCGCCTGGACCGGGGCCAGCCACACCGGCAGCTCGCCGGAGAAGTGCTCCAGCAGGATGCCGATGAACCGCTCATAGGACCCCATCAGCGCCCGGTGGATCATGACCGGCTGGTGCTCGACGTTGTCGGCGCCCGTGTAGGTGAGGCCGAAGCGCGCCGGCATGTTGTAGTCCAGCTGGCAGGTGCCCAGCTGCCAGGAGCGGCCCAGCGAATCGGTCATGTGCATGTCGATCTTCGGCCCGTAGAAGGCGCCGTCGCCCTCGTTGACCGTGTACGGCAGGCCGAGCTGGTCCAGTGCGCTGGCCAGCGCCTGTTCTGAGTGATCCCACAGCTCGTCGGATCCGATGCGCTGCTCCGGGCGCGTGGAGAGCTCCAGGCGCACGTCGATGCCGAAGATCCGGTAGGTGGCAAAGGCGAAGTCCAGGACACCGGCCACCTCCTCCTGGATCTGCTCCTCGGTGCAGAAGATGTGGCTGTCGTCCTGGGCAAAGTGGCGGACGCGCAGCAGTCCGTGCAGCGTCCCGCTCGGCTCGCGGCGGTGCAGCAGGCCGGGCTCCCAGTAGCGGATCGGCAGGTCCCGGTAGGAGTGAGGTCGCAGCGAGTACAGCTGGCAGTGGCCGGGGCAGTTCATCGGCTTGACCGCCATCTGGCGTTCCTCGTACTCGGTCACGAACATGTTCTCGGCGTACTTGTCCCAGTGACCGGACGTCCTCCACAGCGAGCTGTCGTAGATCTGCGGGGTCTTGACCTCCTCATAGCCCCGCTCGCGGCCCATTTCGCGGCTGAGCGCGACCAGGGAGTTGAACACCTCGGTCCCCCCCGGCAGCCAGAAGGCGGCGCCGGGCGAGACCTCGGAGAACTGAAACAGGCCGAGTTGCGGGCCGAGGCGGCGGTGGTCGTTGGCGCGGGCGCGCTCCAGGCGCTCCAGGTACTCACGCAGGTCCTTGTCGGAGAAGAACGCGGTGCCATACACGCGCGTGAGCATCTGGCGGGTGGCGTCGCCGCGCCAGTAGGAGCCGGCCACCGACTGGAGCTTGAACGCCTTGATCCGTTTGGTCGACGGCGCGTGCGGACCGCGGCACAGGTCGGTGAACGGGCCGTTGGTGTACAGCGACACGGTGTCGGCGCCCTCGTTGCGGATGAGATCCTCGATCAGCTCCACCTTGTAGGGCTGGTCCTCTGAGCGGAAGCGCTCCAGGGCCTCCTGCACGGAGACGTCCTCGCGCACAAACGGCTCGTCGGCGGCGATGTGAGCGCCCATCTCGGCCTCGATGCGGGCGAAGTCCTCGTCGTTGACGACCACCCCGTCCGGGAAGTCGAAGTCGTAGTAGAAGCCGTTGTCGATCGCAGGGCCGATGGAGATCTTGACCCCGGGATACAGGTCCATCATCGCGGCCGCCAGCACGTGGGCGGCGTCATGGCGGATGAGACCGAGCGCCTCCTCACCGCTGCGCTCGGTGACGATCTCCAGCCTTGGGGCGCGGCCGTTGCCGGCCGGCAACGGGCGGGCGAGGTCTCGCAACTCGCCGTCGACCTTGATCGCCAGGGCGGCACGGGCCAGTCCCGCGCCGATCGCGGCCGCGGCATCCGCGCCGGTGGCGCCCTCAGCCAGGGTCAGGATTGTGCCGTCTGGAAGCTCGTAATCCATCCGCGCCGCGGATGCTAGCCGCGGCTGGATCGCGCGCGGGGGCGCGGGGAGCGGCGGGCCGCGCGGACGGGCGCGACTCGCCGACGGGCCCGGCGGCGCACGATGATCCGGTGGGCGATCAGCCCGGCGGCCATCGGCACTACGACGAGCACCAGGATCCCCAGTCCCGCCGTCACCGAGATGAGGATGATCGCCAGCACCAGCGCGAGGCCGACGTCGACGAGGAGGTCACGGCGGCGGCGCGCGAAATGCTGGGCGCGGCGACGGCGCTCGGTGGGCGGCGCCGGGGGCGGGGCGCGATGGCTGCCGGTCGTCGGGGCCGGGGCGCGATGGCTGCCGGTCGTCGGTGCCGCCGCGCGATGCCGCCCGGTGGCGGGCGCTGCGGCGCGATGCCGCGCCGCGCCCGGGGCCGGGACGGCGTGGCGCTCGGTGACGGCGTCGACCGGCTCGGTCCACTGAAACCACCGCTCGGCCGCGATGTCTGCGCGCGGCGCCGCTTGAGGTCGACTCATCGTGGGTCCCCAGTATGCTCACTTCGTCGGCGCGACCGGGTCCCCTGCGCACGCACCATAAGATTCCGCTCACAGTGGCGGGTCCGGCAGGATGGCGGGCCGTCGAAGCGAACTGGAAACCTGGTCGACGCCCGGCCGCCACCGCCTCGCTCGATGCCCGCACCAGCTGCCGCCACCCGTTCCGACGCCCGCCGACGCCCGCTGCCGCCGCTGCTGACGCCGGCGCAGCGTCTGCGGCGCGTGCTGTGGCTGGCCATCGGCATCTGCCTGCTGCCGATCGTCATCTCCTACGCCGCGACGATGACCAGCTCGTCGAACTCCAGCTTCACCATCCAGACGATTGAGTGGGTGCGCGACCACGGCGGAGCCGGGATCGCCACGACGCTCGAGTCCTGGTACTACTCGATGAACGCGCCGTCGACGGGGGGACCGGCGCTGCACAAGCTCGCGCTCCGGTCGCGGACCACGTCTGAGATCCATCCGCGCGACATCGCGCCGCTCATCTCCCCGGCGTTGCCCGGCGAGGGTGTGTGGGCGGCGACCGAGACATGGAGCGGCCGCAACTCCCCGGTGCAGATCACCCAGTTCCGGAGCGATCCGCTCTACCCGCAGATGGTCGCCGGCGTCGCCTGGATCGACCCGCGGCGTACAAACATCGCGCTGTACGCCGGCCAGCTTGAGCCGTCGGTCACGATGCCCAACCGGGGACCGATGGAGGTGCCCCCCGCGCTGCGCTCGCGGTTGCTCGCCACCTTCAACTCCGGCTTCAAGCTTGAGGACTCCCACGGCGGCTGGGCCGACTGGGGTCACACGTACGCGCCGCTCCAGAACGGGATGGCCACGTTCGTGCACTACGGCGACGGCCGCGTCAACATCGTCGACTGGGCAAACGGACCGCATCTGCTCCCCGGCATGGACTACGCGCGCCAGAACCTGCCGCTGATCGTCGAGGGCGGTCGCCCCAACCCCAACCTCTCAGACGGACCGCAGTGGGGGGCGACGCTCGGCAACGCGATCCGCGTCTGGCGCTCCGGGATCGGCATCGACGCGCGCGGCGACCTCATCTACGCCGCCGCCGACAACCAGACGGTGGGCTCGCTGGCCGCGATCCTCATCCGCGCCGGGGCGATCCGGGCGATGGAGCTCGACATCAACTCCTACTGGGATACGTTCATCTCCTACGCGCATCCGGACGCCGGCGGCCCCAGCAGCCTCCTGCCGGGCATGGTGCGCCCCGTCACGCGATACCTCTCACCGGACGACCGCGACTTCTTCGCCGTCTACCTTCGCTGACCGTCGCCGCCGATCTGCGGCGGACGCGCTAGCGCACGCGGAAGCGGAAGCGGCCGATCGTCTGGGGGGCGATCATGACCATGGGGCACGCCCGCGCCGGTCCGGGGCGGCAGAGGACCGACACGGTCTCCTCGATCTCGCCCCGGAAGGTCCCGGCGCACCAGCGCCCGCCGAGCCGTCCCGGCGCCAACCGCACATGAACCATGGTCCCGGCCGCGCCGGTGGGCGTACCCATCTCGGCGGTGGAGACGCACCTGGACCGCCGCGGGCCGAAGACGATCACCGAGTCACGCCGGCTGACGCCCCCCTGGATGCCGGTCTGCGCCCGGCGCCGGAAGCTGACCGTGAACGTCGTCCGGGGCCCGCCGGCGCCCGGCTGCAGCCGGACCGAGACCATGCCGGTGGCGGCGCGGTCCGCGCGGGCAGGACGGGCTCCCGCGGGCACGGCCGCGGCCGCCAGCGCGGCGGCCAGGCCGGGGATGACAAGCAGGCGGGGGCGGAAATTGAGCGGTGACCGGGGCACGGCGCGAAGTGTACGCCTGCCCTCCGCTACATTTACGTGCTCCCGGACGATTAGCTCAGCTGGGAGAGCGCCGCCTCGACAAGGCGGAGGTCGCTGGTTCGAGCCCAGCATCGTCCACTGGGTGAACGGCGAACGGCCCGGACGATGCCGGGCCGTTGCCATCCTGATGAGGATCTTTGACTACTGGCCGATGCGCGAGCCCGGCATGCCCTGCTCATAGGCCTGGGGCCGTGACAGGACCTCGCCCGGCTTCATTCCCTCACGCTTCGTGAACGGGAAGCGGATGATGGGCAGAACGACGCGGCCGACTGACTCCTCCAGCATCATCGCCGTCGCGGTGTACACGGCGAGTCCGGCGGAGGCGACCAGGGCATACCCGCCAACGCGGGTCCAGGTCAGCACGCCGGTGCTGTAGCCGATGGCCACGCACGCGCTCCCGCACGCCAGCGCAAACAGCACGGACGCCACGCCCGCGTTCTTGAACATGGCAACGATGAACGTGGCTCCGGTGAGACCGGCCAGCGTGTAGAACCAGTAGGAGAACGGGACCATCTGGTTACCGCCGGCTCCGGTGGCGACCAGGTGCAGGACACCGGCTCCGGCCAGGATCATCAAGATGCCGAAGCCCATCCAGAACGCGCCCCACATGCCGTGAACGGCGGTGCCGAGGCCGTCGCGGGCCTTGTAGCACCACATCCCGGCCAGCAACTGGGCCAGACCGCCGAAGAACAGGCAGAACGGCGCCAGGTTGCTGAGAACCGCGACGTTGCCCTGCTTCTGTCCATACCAGCCGGCCAGGAACGCCGCCACCATGAACGTGGAGGAGGCGAAACCGAACAGGCCCAGGATGGAGGGCGCGGCCACCGGCTGCAGGAAGATGCGGGTGCGATCGCGCCACTCCAGGCTCGCGTCACCGTTGCGGTGACCATTGCTCTCCCGGCTGTGCTGCTCTGGATACGGAGCAGCTCGCGATGACTCATACGTCGACATAGCAAACCTCCTTGGTGGAATGTGCCTTCGCTTAGACGCTTCCATCGCGGGCGCCCTGTCACCAGCGGCGGTCATCCGGCGAACACCATCCGCAGACACTGTCAGGACGGCAACGTCGGTCGAATTGAGTCGCGTCGACCCGCAGTGGGTGAGGCTCCGGGATGAGCGGTGACCGAATGACCACCGCTTACCCGGGGGAGGCTGCGAGCGGGATGACGTACCCGCCCGCTGGACGCGCGATACCCCGGCAAAAACAACCGTTTAGCCGGCTGTTCACACTGTGACTGAACCGAGGTGTCGTACGGTCACGTGGCATACCTGCCCGGTTGTGTCACCAGCCCATGAACCTGGTCTCAGATGCCACCGCGCACGGCAAGCTCGACGGCGAGGCCGATGCCGAGCAACCCAATGATCCAGCGGAGCCGATCGGCAGGCAACCGCCGGGTGACGCGCGGGCCGATGGTGCTGCCCGCGAACATCCCCGCCCCCAGAGGCAGCGCCGCCGACCAGTCGACCGGTCCGAAGGCGACGAGGCCAACCGCGGCGGCGATCGTCCCGGCGCCGATGAGCATGTTCTTCAGGGCATTGGCGCGCGCCAGATGGCCCTCAACGGTGACCATCAGGAGCGCCAGAGTCATCACGCCGGACCCGGCGCCGAAGTAGCCGTTGTACATCGACACGGTCAGCAGCCCGCCGGGGAGCACCAGCCGGGGGCGGCGACCGCGCCCGTGGCGGGCGGCCAGGCGCGGCTGGAGCAGCAGCGCCGCCGCGCCCGCTGCGACCAGGAACGGCACGATGCGGGCGAAGACCCCGGGGGGCGTCACCAGCAGCAGGGCAGCGCCGGCCGCCCCGCCGAGCGTCGCCACCGCCGTCCACGGAAGCAGCCATCTCCCGCGGCCGCGGAGCTCCGGACCGGACGCCAGCGCCGATCCCGGCCAGCACCAGATGACGGCGATGATGTTGGCAATGTTGGCCGCCAGCGCCGGCAGGCCGACGGCGAGCAGCACGGGATACGACACCAGCGATGTGATGCCGCCGGCGGTGCCGACCAGTCCGGCGACCGCCCCGGCGGCGACGAGGATCGCGGCGTCAGGCGCTGAGACCAGTTCGCCCTCCCTCAGGCGACGATCCGCATCTCGTGGCCGCTGCGATTCAGCCGGCGGCAGCCGTCCTCGGTGACGGTGACGATGTCCTCGATGCGGACACCGAACCGCCCGGGGAGGTAGACGCCGGGCTCGATCGAGAAGCACATTCCCGGCTCCAGCGGAAGGCGCTCGCCCTCAATCATGTACGGCGGCTCGTGGGCGGTGAGGCCGATCCCGTGCCCGGTGCGATGGATGAAGTAGGCGCCGTAGCCCCCGTCGGCGATGACGGCGCGGGCGGCGCGGTCGACCTCCTGACAGGGCACGCCGGGGCGCACGGCGTCAACGCCCGCCTGCTGGGCCCGCCGCACCAGCTCATAGACCTCGCGCTCCTCATCGCTCGGCTCGCCGACGTGGATGGTGCGGGTGATGTCCGAGGCGTAGCCGTCCCTCATGCCGCCGAAGTCGAGCACGACCATGTCGCCGGGCTCGATCGTCCGGTCGCTGAGCTCATGATGGGGGTTGGCTCCGTTGGGGCCGGAGCCGACGACGGTGAACTCAACCTGGGAATGCCCGTGCTTGCGCAACAGGGCCGCAAGGTGGGCGCCGATTTCCTTCTCGCGGCGACCGGAGAACCGCTCATGGACGATCTCCTCCAGACAGGCGTCAACCGCCGCGGCCGCACCCGTCAGGCGCGCCAGCTCGCCGGGCTCCTTGATGGCCCGCAGCATCGGCAGCGCCTCGGTCATCGCGACAAAGCGCGCCTCGGGCAACGCCTGCTGGAGCCCCAGCAGATGCATCGCCCACGTCGAGTCGGAGATGGCGTACCGGCCCCGCGGATCAAGCAGCGCCGCGGCCGCCCGGTAGGGATCATCGCCGTCGCTCCAGACGCCCAGCGCCAGCGCCTGGGCACCGGGGGCCGCCTCGGCAGCCGCACGCTCCAGCGTGGGGACGAGCAACGCCGGCTCCGCTGCGCCGCCGATGGCCAGGAGCGTGATCCGCTCGGTGACGGCGATGGGCGCATAACCGGCGAGGTACGCGAGGTCCGGCCCGGGCGTGACGAGCAGTCCGGTCAGCCCGGCGGCGCGCGCCTCACCGGCCACCCGCTCCATCCGCCGGGCAAAGTCGGCCGACGTGAACGGCGCCGCCGCTGTCATCCCGGTCGTCATCATCTCACTCCCGCCCGGCTCTGACTCCCACAGTGGGGATCATCCTACGCCGGATTTTCGTCGGATATCCGCCGGATTCCGGCTGGACAGCCATTGTGGGAAATGTTACCCTCAGGTTAGTATCGCGTTAGCGCGCCGGGGGTTGGGCGCAGGGGCGCCGGCGGTGCCGTCTACTCCATGCCGCTCACCGGCGGCGCGCTCAAGCGCGTGCTGACCGGCTTCGTGGCTCCCGTCGTGGGGCTGGGGGCTCACGGCGGACGGCTGTACGTGGGCGAGCTCACAGGGCAGGTGTTCAGCGTCAAACCCTGAGGCTCGCCACGCACCGGCGCGGCGTTGACGGGCGCCCGCCGGCCGGGGGCGCAGGCAGCGTCCTGTCCCGGTCATCCCGGGGCAGGACGTCCTGCCGGTCATCCGGAACGCTAGGATGAAAGTCGCCGGGGGGCAGTATCCCCAACGGGCGTGGCTCGTCAGTACGGTCTTCGGACCCGGGCACGCCGGCCCCACATCACGGGCGGGAGAGACCTTCGGCTGATCGTCACAAACCGACGCTCAGTCGAAAGGAGATCCGGGACCATGGAGACCGGGACAGCGGCACCGCCGAAGTTGAGCGATCAGCTCGAGCGGTGGCTGACGGGCAAGAATGACAAGACGCTGGGCGGCCTCGTCGACGCCTTCGGCGATAAGAGCTTTGCGATCCTCCTCGTGGTGCTGCTGGCGGTGCCGGCGCTCCCGCTGCCGACGGGCGGGGTCACCCACGTGTTCGAGATCATCGGAGCGCTCATTGCGCTGGAGCTCATCGCGGGCCGGCAGGAGGTGTGGCTGCCGCGTCGCTGGCGGGCGCTTGAGCTGGGCGGCGATCGACAGCAGCGCTTCATCAGCGGGCTGATGCGGCTCATCCGCCGGCTGGAGCGGATCGCGCGGCCCCGCCTCACCTTCATCTTCCGGCGTCGTGTCAGCGACATCGTCTTCGGCCTGTTCGTCGTCCTCGGCGCCGCGGGAGCGTTCGTCGCCCCGCCGTTCAGCGGCCTGGACACGCTGCCCGCGCTCGGCGTGGTGGTGCTCGCGCTCGGCGTGCTGCTGGAGGACGCCCTGATCGCCGCCGTGGGGATCGCGCTGGAGATCGCCGGGCTCACGCTGGTGCTGGCGCTCGGCGCCGCGGCCGTCCACGGCGTCTCGGCCCTCCTCTAGCCGGCGGGGCGGCGCTGATGTCTGCACCCCTGCACGTGACCGCGCTTGGCTGGACGCTCACCCTCGCCGCGATCGCCGGCCTGCTCGCGCTCGACTGGTGGCGGCTGGGACGGCAGCCCCACGCGCTGAGCTTTGCCGAAGCGGTCCGATGGTCGGCGTTCTACATCGCGGTGGCGATCCTGTTTGGGGTCGTCTTCGGCGTCGTGGCCGGGTGGGATCTGGGAGCCCAGTACTTCGCCGGATACGTGGTCGAGAAGAGCCTGTCGGTCGACAACCTGTGCGTCTTTGTGATCATCATGGGCGCGTTCAGCGTCCCGGCCGCGCTGCAGCCGAAGGCGCTGACGGTGGGAATCGTCATCGCCCTGGGGCTCAGGGCGCTGCTCATCGCACTCGGCGCCGCCCTCCTGTCCGCGTTCTCGTTCATGTTCCTCGTCTTCGGCCTTGGCCTGACGATTACCGGCGTTCAGCTGTTTCGGCATCGCGACCAGGACCCGTCGGCGCAGAGCAACGTCCTCGTCAGCGCGGCGCGCCGCGTGTTGCCGATCGCCGCCCGCTACGACGGGCCGCGGCTCATGACACGGCTCGGCGACCGACGGGTTTTCACTCCGCTGGTGCTCGTCCTGATCGCCATCGGCACCACCGATGTGCTGTTCGCCTTCGACTCCATCCCGGCAGTGTTCGGTGTCACCAATCACGCCTACATCGTGTTCGTCGCCAACGCGTTCGCGCTGCTGGGCCTGCGCGCGCTGTTCTTCCTCGTCGCCCGGCTGCTCGGCCGGCTCGTCTATCTGTCGACGGGGCTGGCGGTGATCCTCGCGTTCATCGGCGTCAAGCTCATGCTTGAGTTCGGCCATGAGCGCAGCGACGCGATCCCGCAGCTGACGACCGGCGTCTCGCTGGCGGTGGTCGCCGGCGTGCTGGCGGTGACCGCCGCCGCCAGCGTGATCAAGTCCCGGCGCGCGCCTGAGCGGCGCGCGCACGCCGGTTCCCTCCGTCAGCCGTCCCGCGCCCCCGCCGCCGAACGTGTCGGACCGGCCGCCCCGGAGCGCGAGGAGACCCAGCGCTAGGCGGTGCGAGCTCTTACGTAGTTATGACGATCCGCGCTGCTTGGCGTTCACCAAGCTCGGGCACTCTTCACACACCATGACCACGATTCTCGTCATCAACGCAGTGTCATCACTCGTCGCCGGGCTTGGCATCGGAGGCTTCTACGTCCGCCGGAACCGGCGGGCGCGCGCCGCGGCCGTCACCCAGCCGGTGTACGTCACCGCCGGCAGGACGCGACGTCAGCCCCAGCGCTGACCGCCGCGTCCCATGCCGTATCGATCAGGGCTCCACGTCGGCGACTGATACCGGCGGCCTCCGAAGGGGTCCCCGCCGGGTCCTAGTCGCCGTCCGGACTTCCCCACGATGGCGCGCGGCTGATCAACGCCGACCGCGACTTTCAGAGGTAACTCCCCGGGGTGTGAGTGTGACGATCATCACACCGCACGCTCCTCACCCCACGTGACACTGCGCCGGGTCCCCTCGTGGGTGGGCAGCGTCCACGCGACGCACCGGTTTCTCAAGCGCTGGGTTCGGGCGCCGATGAACCGGGTGATCCTCTGTGAGACGTCTTGCCGCCACTCTCAGCGTGCTCGCCTGCGCGCTCACGATCCCCGCGGGCGCCCTGGCCCGGGCGCCAGCTCCCGGACTGCGCCATGCCAAGGGGACGGTGACGCTGACCGGCTGGAGCTCGCTGACGATCCAGACGGCGGGTCGGCGCATGGGCGTCATCAACGCCTTGACGACCGCCGCCACAGCCGTCACCCACCAGGACTACCCGTACGTGTGGGCCGGCGGTCACGCCGAGGCCGGGGTGGCCAGCCTGGGCAGTCGAGGCCCGGGGTACACGGGACGTCGGCGCGGCTACGACTGCTCCGGCGCCGTGGCGGCGGTCCTCTCGGCGGCGAGCATCTGGGCGGCCGGAAGCCCTGTCCCCAACGACGCCGGCGTGATCCGCCAGCTCCTGCAGGAGAGGCTCATCGCCCGCGGTCCCGGAACGCCGCCGGACGAGGTCACCCTGTACGACGACCCGGGCGTGCATATCTTCATGAACATCGACGGGCGCTTCTTTGGCACCTCCGACGGCGGCGGGGGCGGCAACCCCAAGGGTGGCGCCGGATGGCTTGACGACGGAGCCCCGGACGCGCTGAGCCGGACCTACCGCCGGTTCCACATCCTTCCCTCGGTGCTCAGGGACCGCACCAGCTATGGGCACAGTCTCACCTTCCAGCTCGCGGGAGCCGCCGGGCTGACCGCGGGCACGCAGGTCGGCGACCGGGTGCGCATCGGCTACAGCGAGGATCGCTTCGGAACCATGACCCTGCGGACGGTGAGCTACCTGGGCGCCGTCACGGCCGCCGGGACGGTCACCGCCATCACGCCCGGCGGCGGGTCGTTTGCGATCCAGACCGCCTCCGGCGCCACCATCGCGTTCTCCACCGGCATCCTGCCCAGCCTGGCGAGCGACCTCGAGGTCGGAGATCAGGTCGCCGTCACCTACACCCGGCGCAGCGGCGTCGCCACCGCGCGGGCCGTGACCGTCACGGCGCCTGTGCCCGCACCCGCGCCGCCGGCACCGACACCGACGCCCACGCCGACGCCGGACGCCGGCGGGACCGGCGCTCCGGGCACGTTCGGGTAACCGCGCCGCCGAGGCCCGCGTCCGCCATCCAGGATCATTGGGGGCGTGCGACTTCTAGTCCAACGCCGCCACGTCAAGCCGCTGGTGGTCCTGCGGCGGGCGGTGCTTGTCCTGCTGGCGATCGTCCTCGCCGGATTGGTGGCCGGCGCCGTCTACCTGATCAGCCTGCGGAGCGTGAGCGATGCCCAGGCGCGCACGCGCCGCATCATGGTCGCCAACCGGGAGACGCCAGGGATCCTGCCCGCCCCCCACCGTCTGGTCGCGTCGGTCATCGCCGTCGAGGACGAGCACTTCTACGACAACGTGGTCATCAATGTGCTGACGGGTGCCGGCAGGGCGGCGCTGGCGACGCTGCAGACCAGCCAGGATCCTGGCGGCAGCACGATCGACCAGCAGTTGGCCAAGCAGCTGTATGGCCATGGCCACGGCGGCCTCGGCTCCACGTTGCGCGAGATCGGGCTGGGGGTCAAGCTCGCCCTGCGCTACAGCAAACAGCAGATCCTGCAGATGTACCTGAACGTCGTCTACTACGGGAACGGGTACTGGGGCGTCACGCAGGCGGCCGAGGGCTATTTCCACACGCGACCGGCGCAGCTGACCTGGCCGGAGGCGGCAATGCTCGCCGGGCTGCTCCAGGCCCCGTCGGCCTACGATCCGCTCCAGCACTACGCCCTGGCCCGCCAGCGCCAGCGCCACGTCCTCACCCAGCTGGTCGTCAACCATTACCTGACGCGCGCGCAGGCGAACGCCGCACTGCGCTCCCCTCTCCCCCTGGCTCACTGACTCCTTAAGCCTCCAGAGCCCCGCGAGCCTCGTTGAGCTCGCGGGGCGTGACCCGGAGGTGGCTTGTGGCAGGCGGCTAGTTCACACCGGCAAGCTCACGCTCCGCGGCCGGGGCGTGGACCTCAAACGAGTGCACGACCCGCTCGGTGTAGAGCTCGTGCAGCGCAAGGCCGATGACGGCCAGGCCGACAAACGCCAGGCCGGACGCGAAGCCGAGCCAGGTCACCGTCGAACCGGCGAACACGAGGCCGGCGACGATCGTCCATGCGCCGAGGATGCCGATGGCGCCGTCGAGGGCGCGCTGCGAGATCCCGCGGCCGGGGATGAGGACGCTGCCGGCGAGGACGACGGCGCCGACGCCGCCGGCGAACATCAGCCACATGAACACGGCCGGGGCCCAGACCTGCGACGCGACGACCATGAAGCCGCCGTAGAGGGCAAGCGCGATGTTGGTCAGAAAACGGGAATTCATGGAAAACCTCCAGTGGGTCTGCCGCGGCCGGCGAGCCACGGCGTTCACGTTCGAGGGGGGAATCTCGTGATGTCCACCTCGCTCGTTGAGTTCAATATAGCTCAGACTGAGCCATCAGTTCGATATCTCAGCCTGTTTGATTTCCCGGCGGTAACAGCTCATACTGCGGGCATGGCTGACGGCGCCTCGCCCACCCTGCCTTCCCGCCCCCCGGAGCTCCCGCTCAATCAGACCGCGCGCGTCCTCCTGGGCATGATCGCCGAGGGGCACGTCACCGGCTACGCGATCAAGGCCGAAATCGAGCGCTCAACGCGCCTGTACTGGGGCGCGAGCGTCGGCGGCATCTACCCGGAGCTCCGGCGGCTGACGCAGGCGGGGCTGGTCAGCGTGCGCGATGACCCGCGCGGCGGCGCCCGGCGCCACGCCTATTCGCTGACCGAGACGGGCCGGCAGGCGCTGGCGCGGTGGCTGACCGATCCCTCCGAGCCGGTCCTGGAAATGCGCCATGAGGCTCTGCTGCGGCTGCGCTTCGCGGGGGTCCTGGACCGCGCCGAGCAGCTGGAGGTCCTGGGCCGCATGCGCGCGACGCATGAGCGGCGCCTCGCCGACCTGCGGGTCCAGCTTGACGCATGCGACTTCGACGACCCGCTGCACCGGATGACGGTTGAGTTCGGCGTGGGGTTCAACGAGTGGGCGATCGACTGGTGTCGGAAGATCGAGAGGCGGCTGAAGTCCGGCTGAAGGGCCGGCGCCGATTTCGTCGGCCGGCGTTTCGCCGGAGATCGTGGGTAAGGAGGGTCCTGCGACCTACCATCCTGATCGTGCCCAGCGGCAAGCGCACATCGAATGAGTCACGGCCGTCGTCGGCCGCCCTGTTCGTGCGGTACGGGATCCCGGCAATCATGGTGCTGGCCGGCATCGGGTTGCTGATCTTCTCGCCCGGCGGCTTTGGGACCGAGGGATTCTCGATGGCCGTCGGCGGCGGTCTGTCGGTGCTGATGCTCAACTGGCTGTTTCGGCTCGGCGTCAGCGGCGATCGCGAGCGCCAGCAGGAGGAGGAGGCCCGCGCCTACTTCGACCGGCACGGCCGCTGGCCAGACGAGGACTGAGGCCGCACCGCCGGTGCTTTTTTTGGACGTGACCGTGGGCCGGAGCGGCGCGTCGCCCGCCGCGGCGCTCAGCGCTCGATGCGGAAGCCGCTGGGGCCGAACACGGCCACGATGCGGATGAACTGTGGGCACATCTGCCCGGGGGCGCACGACGGGCGGGCCAGCTCGTCGACCCGGGCGCGGTAGGTGCCCGGGCACCATGGGCCGCCGAGCTCGGTGGGTCCGACGCCGACGCTGACAGGCTGCCCGGGGCGGGCGACCGGCACCGCCTCCGAGTGCGCTCCGACGCAGCCGGAGCCGTGCCCGCCGGAGACGATCAGCGTGAACGAGATGCTTACCTGGCCGACGCGGCCGCTGCGCGCGTGGGGGCTGAACGCGAATCGCAGCACCGACGTGGGGTGCCCGGTGGCGGGCGAGACGCTGAGCGGCAGGGAACTGAGTGGCCCGCCCGGGCTCGAACGGGAGGTCGTTGTGGTGGCGGTGCTCGAGCCGGTCGTCGGCTGAGCGGCGGCTGCCGTCGACGAGGAGCGGCCGGCGTGCGCACCGCACGCCGCGAGGCAGAGTGCCGTACCGAGCGCAGCCAGCGGCCCGCGGGCACGCCGCGAACCGGCGACCGCCCGGCCCCGCGGGGCCGTCCGCCTACCCGTCGGCCACAAAGTCCCGCAGGACGTCCCGCGCGTCATGCGTGACCGGGCTGCCATGAGCCAGCAGCAGCAGGTCAAAATCGAGGTCCAGAAGACGCCGGTAGGCCTGACGCAAGCCGTCTTTGGTCTGGGCAGGATCGTCCATGAGCGAGTCCGGGACGAACGTCAGCCCGTCGATCCCCGGCCAGCGGACGACCCCGTCCGCGCACGCGAGGGCACGGTGGGCGGGGATATGGAGGGCGGTCTCGTCCGGACAGATGGCGTCAACCTCATGCGCGACGATGCCGCCCGGCAGTTCATCGCCGAACTGAAACGGGGTCACGGGGCCCCGGCCGTCGAGCTCATAGCAACCGTTGGCGATGCAGTGCACCTCGCAGCCGAACTCCTCCCGCAGCCGCCATGAGTCGCGATCGTGATGGCGGTTGGTGAGCAGGATGTGCCGCGGCTCGGCGCGCTGGCGCCGGAACCACTCCACGCCCTCCGCCGGCAGCATCGGATCGAGCAGGACCTGCTCCTCAGACAGGTAGTACGAGCTGACGTCCGCGTGGATGTGCGGGTGACGGGCCGTCCAGTGCCACAACCCGGGGGAGATCTCGTCCACGACGCCCAGCCTACTGGAGCCCAATTCTCGTCCGTTCCGTTGACCGGTCAACTAGAATCGACCTCGATGGAAGCAATCATCGACACCACACTTGAGGGCGCGGCTCTGGAGGCGTGGCGCAGCTATCTGCAGAGTCACGCATCGATCGTGCGCGTGCTCGATGCCGAACTGGTCGCCGAACACGGGCTGACCACCCGGGATTACGAGGTGCTGCTCTACCTGTCCCAGGCCGAGGGAGGGCATCTGCCGATGTCGGCCCTGGCCGAGCGGACGATGCTGACGCGTTCCGGGATCACCCGCCTCGTCGACGGGCTCGTCGGCTCCGGGCTCATCCAGCGCGTCGCTTGCCCCAACGACGCGCGCGTCTCCTACGCGCAACTGACCGACCTCGGTTACGAGAAGCTGCGCCGGGCGGGCTGCTCGCACGTGGCCAGCATCCGGCGCCTCTTCCTGGAGCACTTCTCCCCCGCGGAAATCGAGCAGCTCGCAGCGCTGCTCAGCCGCCTGCCGGGCGCCCAGCCGGGGCGGCCGTGCACGCTTCAGGACCCGCCGGTCGTGGACTGACCAGGCCCGGCGGTCCGGCCCGGGGCGGCTCGGCGGCTCCGGCCCGGTGACTCCGGCCCGGCGGCCCCGGCCCGGCGGCACCGGCTCGGCCGCTCCGGCGACCCTGAACCCCGCGGCCCCACACCGCGGTCCTGTGGGTCGGATGCTGGCACAGATGCTTGACCACACAACCTTTCGTGCTACTATTGGTTGCACAGTCAATCATCTTTGCCAAGGAGACGCGTGATGTCAGCAACCAACCTGCAGGCGATTCCCACCGGGACCTACAACGTCGACCCCACCCACTCCAACGTCGGCTTTGAGGTCCGCCACATGGGCATCGCCACCGTGCGCGGGAAGTTCGGCACGTTTGAGGGGTCGATCGACGCCAGCGGTGACGCTCCCGTCCTCAAGGGCAGCGTCGAGGTCGCCACCATCGACACGGGCGAGCCGAACCGGGACGGGCACCTCAAGGGGCCGGAGTTCTTCGACACCGACCAGCACCCGCAGATCGCGTTCCAGGGGACGACCACCGAGGCCGGCGCCGACGGCCGGGTGACGCTCAGCGGGGAGATCACGATCAAGGGGATCACCAAGCCGATCGAGTTGACCGGCGAGCTCGCCGAGAACGGCGAGGACCCGTGGGGCAACGAGCGGATCGGCCTGGAGCTCTCCAGCGCGATCGATCGCCGCGACTTCGACCTCAAGTGGAACCAGACCCTTCCCAACGGCAACCTCCTCGTCGCCAACGAGGTCAAGCTGCTGGTGAGCGTCTCGGCCGTCAAGAGCGCGTAGACCGATGCGGATCCTGGGAATCTCAGGAAGCCTGCGGGCAGCGTCGTACAACACGGCGCTGCTCCGGGCGGCCGCACAGGTGGCACCCGCCGGGGTGGAGCTTGAGATCTACGAGGACCTCGAGCTGCTCCCGCCCTTCAACGAGGATCGCGAGGGCGACGACGCGCCCGCCGAGGTGGCCCGGCTGCGGGCGGAGATCGCGGCGGCCGACGCCGTGCTGTTTGCCACGCCGGAGTACAACACCACCATGCCGGGGCAGGTGAAGCAGGTCGTCGACTGGGCATCGCGGCCGCACGGGCCAGACGCCGCCCTCTGGGGCAAGCCGGTGGCCGCGATCGGCGCCAGCATCACTGATTACGGCGCGATGTGGGCACAGGATCACCTGCGCAACGCGCTCGGAGTCGCCGGAGCCCGGGTGCTCAAGACGGAGCTGGCGGTCGCCCGCGCCCAGGACCTGTTCTCCGCCGAGGGCGAGTTGACCGATCCGGAGACGCGCGAACGGCTGGCCGAGTTGGTGGAGGGCCTGGTGGAGCACCACAGCCGGTTTGCTGTCGCCGCCGCGTAACGCGTACGAACGAAAGGACCTGCCATGACCGATAGTCCGCTCCCCACCGCCGACGCCACCGCGCCGGCGCCGGCTCAGATCGCCGCGACGACGACGATGGGCACCGTGCGGCTGACGGTCTCCGACCTGGCCCGCTCGGCGAACTTCTACGAGCGGATGCTGGGGCTCTCCCCGCGGGAGCTTCCGGACGGCGATCTTGGCCTCGGCGTGGCCGGCGGCCCGCCGCTGGTGGCCCTTCACGGCGACCCGTCGGCACCCGCGCTTGACCGGCGGGCCACCGGGCTGTTTCACCTGGCGATCCTGCTGCCCTCCCGCGTCGCTCTCGCCCACGCCCTCGCGCGGCTGGCGCAGCAGCGCTGGCCGCTTGACGGCGCCTCCGACCACCTGGTGAGCGAGGCGCTCTACCTCTCTGACCCGGACGGCAACGGGATTGAGCTCTATCGCGACCGCCCGCGCGAGCAGTGGCGCCGCAGCGGGGATGAGCTGCAGATGGCGACCCTGCCACTGGATCTGCGTGACGTCGCCGGCGAGCTCGCCGCTCAGCCGGAGGTACCGCCGTTCGCTCCCGCGGGGACCACCATGGGCCACGTCCACCTCCAGGTGTCAGACATCGGTGAGGCCGAGGCCTTCTATCACGGCGTCCTGGGGTTCGACGTGACGACCCGGAGTTACCCCGGAGCTCTGTTCGTCTCGGCCGGCGGCTATCACCATCATCTCGGTCTCAACACCTGGAACAGCGCCGGTGGCGCTCCGGCCCTCCCCGGGGCGATCGGCCTGCGCTCCTACGAGGTGCGCCTTCCGGACCGCGACGAGCTTGACCGGGTACGCGCGCGGATCGACGCCGCGGGGCTGACCGCCGAGCCGGCCGGCCCTGACGCCGTGGCCGTGCGCGATCCCTCCGGCAACCTCGTCGTGCTCCGCGCCGCCTGAGCGTCACGCGTGCCCGGTCGGCTGCACCGGAGCCGCCGGCGCTGCTGGGCTCGGTCGGCCGCGCCGGGGCGGCCACCGCTACCCTTGTCAGCCTCGGCGACGTGGCGGAGTGGCTACGCAGCGGCCTGCAAAGCCGTCTACACCGGTTCGATTCCGGTCGTCGCCTCTCAGCCCGCACTCTCTGCCAAGCGCGAAACGGCCGCCCGGAGGCGGCCGTTTGCGTACAGCGTGGGTCAGGTCTTCGATTAGCCGCCGAAGTCGTAGCGATCAAACGACTTGCCCGTGCCGATGATGAGGTCGTCGGCACCTGCGACGAACGTGCCGCTCCCGCCGGACGTGCCGCCGTTGTCGAGGCTGATCTGCACGATCACCGCGCCGGGGTCGTTCTGGACGAAGTAGCTGAGCGGCTGCGGGTTGTCCTGGCCGCCCGGGCTGCTGATGGAACTCTCATCGGTGGAGTACCAGTTGCCCAGGAACGCATCGGCGGTGTAGTCGACGCCGGTCAGCGGAACGATCTGTGAGGAGACGTAGGGCTGGTAGGTCAGGTTGGTGAACCCAGACGCGAAATGTGAGTCATGAGTCGCACCCATCACCGTGATGTGGATGGTCGGCGCCTGATCACCGTTGGTGGTGTCGACGTGCCACTGGTAGCTGAGCGCGCTCAGCCGGCTCAGCGGCAGGTTGTCGTAGGCCTTTGCGATACCGATGCCGCCCTGCGCCGTCTTTGGGTCGACGCCGTTGCCCTGAAGCACCAACTGACCGCCCTCAATGGCCGCCGAGCCCCCTGACCCCTCCCCGCTGTAGTAGAAGCCGTAGTCGCCGGCGTCTCCGGAGTCCGGGTTGGGGTTGGTACCGCTGCTGGACGCGATGCTGGGGACGTTGAGGACCGGGAGCGCCGGGTTCAATCCGTCAGACCCGCGGTCGCCCCGTGGTCCCTGGGGGCCGGCCGGTCCCTGAGGTCCCTGCCCGCCCTGCGGTCCCTGCGGCCCTCGCGGACCAGCGGTCTGCGTACCGTGACCGGCCTTCAACTTGACGCTGAGTTTGTGGAAAGTGCACTTGCGCGTCTTGACGACTTTGCCGCCCTTCTCGACGACCTTGCCGTGGCTGCGCTTGGCGACCGTCTTACACGTCATCTGCCAACCGGCGTGGTGCTTTACGGTCGGATGCTTGACCGGCTTGATGTGGTTGCTGGAGGCCAAAGCGCCCCCGCTGGCGACCAGCGCTGTGGCAGCCGCCACGGCGAGGCCGCCCGTCACCCGTACGAACAAGACTTTCCTCCTGAGGGATGAGTGGGTTCGGCCCCGCTGACGGTAGATGAACGATCGGACATTCGCCGAAATTCCATCTGAACACTCAAGGCCCCCATTCAGCTGTCCACGTGGATCGCGGATCCGCTCCCGGAGTCGTCGATGGTCAGGCCATGGGTTCCGGCGCGCTCAGGCGGGCACCTCGCCACGTACCTGTCCGCTGGGAGAAGCGCTCAGTCCGCCGCTGCTCGGGACTCTCACCCGGATTAGCCAGAAGCGGCGTCTCACAGAAGCCTCCAGACGGCCGTCGGAAGCTCGTCCGGCGTGTCGATGACCACCGCGGCACCGGCCGTTGTCAGCTCTTCGCGGCTGCCGATTCCCCACCCCACCCCAATGGTGGGAAGCGAATGCGCGTGCGCGCCCACGACGTCAAACGACCGGTCGCCGACCATCACCGCGCGCGCCGGGCGGCCGAGCTCGCCGAGCGCCCGGCCGATCGTCACCGCCTTCTCCTCCCCCGCGACGCTCAGGTCCGGGCCGGCGACCGCGCTGAAGGCAGAGCGCAGCGCCAGCCTCTGGAGCAGTGGCTCCGCAAACGCCAGCGGCTTGGAAGTCGCGACCGCAAGCCGATACGTCTCGCCCAGGTCGACGAGCGTCTCGGGAATCCCCGGGACGACCTGCGTGAGGGTCAGCGATTCCTGCGCGTAGCGCCGGCGGTAGGCGGCCACGCAGGAGGCGACGAGCGCCGAGCCCGGATCCTCACCGGTGATCTCGGCGAACGCGCGCGCGAGCGGAGGGCCGATGAAGCGCTGCAGGGAGGCTGGGGAGCGGCCGGGAAGGCCGTGCTCGCCCAGGGCGCCGTTGAGGCAACTGGTGATGGCGGCCCGGGAATCGACAAGCACCCCGTCGAGGTCAAGCAGGACGGCGGACTGGGTCATGGGCACAGCCCGCCGACCCTGCGCACCATGGTCGCGGCACGGCGTGCTCGCACCGCGGCGGCGGGCTCAGACCGCGGGCGAGCGACGCTGGAAGATGGCGTTGAGAATCGCCAGGATGATGCCGCCGAGGAAGATCAGAGTCCCCATCACGAACACCTGGGGGGGAATCCCCACCTTGACGGCGCCGTAGACCCACAGCGGGAACGTGACGGTCTGCCCGGCGACGAACTGGGTGATGATGAAGTCGTCGATCGACATGGCGAAGGCGAGCAGACCGGCGGCGACGATCCCCGGGAAGATGAGGGGCAGTGTCACCTTGAAGAACGCCGTCCACGGATTGGCGCCGAGATCGGCGGCGGCCTTGTCCAGCGAGCGGTCAAGCCCGGTGACACGGGCGCGCACGACGACCGTGACGAAGGCGATGTTGAAGGCAACGTGGGCGATGAGGATCGTCACCAGGCCGCGCGCGATGTTCAGCGAGATGAAGAACGACAGCAGCGAGGCGCCGACAACGACCGACGGGGCGGCGATGTCCAGGAAGATCGTTCCCTCAATCGGCGGCCGGGCCCGGAAGCGGCGGTAGCGCGCCAGGGCCAGCGCCAGGGGCGTTCCCAGCAGCAGCGCGATCGCCGTCGAACCGAACGCCAATTCCAGCGAGTGCTCAAGGGCGGCGGTCAGGTCCGGGATGTCGAACACCTGCTGATACCACTGGGTGGTGAACCCCAACCAGGAGAAGGTCAGGCGGCCGGAGGGTGCCTGGTTGAAGCCGTAGGCGATCATCACTCCGATGGGCACGACGGTGTAGAGGATGACCAGCCATGTGTACGCGGGGAGGATGAACCGTCCCAGGCGACGCACGCCGATGCGGGGCCGCGGCGCCGCGGGAACGGGCGGAGCGGTGGGCTGCTTGACCGTGACTGTGCTCATGCCGACGCGTACTCCTGAAGCGTTGCCGCGCCGAAGGTGCGGGCGTAGAGGAAGATCACGATGAGCAGGCCCGCCATCAGGATCGAACTCAGGGCGGAGGCCATGGGGTAGTTGAGGTCGTTGAGGTAGGAGTTCTGGATGATGTTGCCGATCATCGTCGTCCCCGGCCCACCGAGAATGCTGGCGTTGACGTAGTCACCGACGTTGGTGACGAACACCAGGAGAAAGCCGGCGAAGATCCCCGGTGCCGACAGGGGCAGGACAACGCGCAGGAACGCCGTGGCCGGCCGGGCGAACAGGTCCGTCGCCGCTCGGACGACCCGCCGGTCGATCTTCTCGATGGCGACGTACAGCGGCAGCACCATGAACGGCAGCGCGTTGTACGTCAGTCCGGCGATGACGGCGAACGGCGTGGAGAGCACATGCGTGCCCGCCGGGATGAGGTGCGCCTTCTCCAGGGTGGTGAGGACGAACCCTTGGTCGGAGAGGATGAACTGCCACGCCAGCGTCCGGATGACGAACGACACGAAGAACGGCAGGAGGATCAGGAACAGGTACGTCGATTTGTGCCGACCGCCGTGGAAGGCGATCCAGTACGCCATCGGATAGGCGATGAGGAACGCGGCGCCGGTGGAGATCGCCCCGTACTCGAAGGACCGCACAAACTGCGTCCCGTACATGGAGATCGCGGTGCTGTACTCGCCGAAGTGCCAGGTGAGTTGGAAGCCGTTGACCGGGTTGCCGGTCTGCAACGACACCGACAGCGCGGCCAGGATGGGAATGAGGAAGAAGAGGAGCAGCCACGCCCCGCCCGGGAGGGCGAGCGCATACGGCGCCCCGCGTCCTCGCCTCCCCGCCGCCGATGGGACCGCCAGGCGCATCAGGACTGGATGATCGGATTGAAGACGCCGTTCCAGGTGTTGTACTCGTTGTAGTTCTGGAACACGTAGTACTCGTGGGCCGCGGCCTTCATCTGGGACGTGGGGAACACCAGCGGGCTCTTGCCGACCGACGGGTCGGACTTCATGAGGATCTGTTTGGCGTCCGGGACCGGGGTGATGTAGTTGACCCAGTCGGCGACCTCGGCGGCGATCTTCGGCTGATAGTAGAAGTTCATCCAGGCCAGGGCGTCCACCGGGTGCGACGCGTGCATCGGGATCATCATGTTGTCGGTCCAGTGCATGATCCCCTCCTTGGGCACGACGAACTTCAGATCCGGGCTGCCGGAGGCGTTGGCCTGGAAGATGTCGCCGGACCACGCCTGCGTGATCCAGACGTCGCCGTTCTCCAGCGCCTTGATGTAGCTCTGGTCGTAGTACTGGCGCACGATCCCCTGGTTGCGCTGCTTCTGGAGGATCTTGGCGGCCTTGTTCCAGTCCGACACCTTCGACGTCGCCGGATCGATGCCGAGCGCGAGCAGCCCCACGCTGCCCAGTTCGGTGTTGTCACTCATCATCCCCACATGGCCCTTGAACTTGGGGTCCCACAGGTCCTGCACGCTGGTGATCTCCCGCCCGGTCAGCTTGGGGTTGTAGCCGATCCCGGTGAAGCCTGACTGCCAGGCGACCGTGTACTTGTTGCCGGGGTCGTAGTTGGGGTTTTTGAACAGCGGGCCGGCGTACTTGTAGAAGTTCGGCAGCTGGGAGTGGTCAAGTGGGATCAACCAGCCGTTGTCGATGAGCTCGGTCAGCTGCCAGCCGTTGGTGATGACGATGATGTCGTAGCCGATCGACTGGCCTGCCTGGAGCGTCGGCGAGATCTTGGCGTAGAAACTCTGGTTGTCCTGGATCGGCTCCGAGTAGTTGACGGTGATGCCGGTCGCCTTGTGGAACTGATTCAGGGAGGGGTGCTGGCCGTGGCTGGTGTCGATGTACAGGGGCCAGTTGGCGAAATCGAGCACACCCTGCTTCTTCTGCTTCTTCCACCAGGCCGCCCAGTCCGTGCCGGACTGCTTTTTGCCCGTCGCCGCGGTTCCCGACACGCCGCAGGCTGCCAGCACGCCGGAGAGCGTGAGGCCGGCGGCTCCCGCCCCGGCCGAGCGCAGGAACTGTGCGCGTGAATATCGAGGGGACGTCAGCCCGCGCACCAGCGCCGGATCGAGGTGGTCGTGCTGCTCAGGGGTGTTCTCGCTCATGTCTGTCCTTGTCTAGACGACGAAACTGTGCTCTGGCCGCCAGGCCACGCGGACCGCGGCGCCCGGTCCGGGAGCGTCGGCCTCCATGTTCTGCACATAGGCGGTCAGCCGACTGCCGCCGGGGCCCTCCAGCGTGTACTGGTGGCTGACGCCGAGGTAGGTGGCCACCTGCACGCGGGTGTCAAGGTGGTTGTCACCATCGGCAATGGGGTCGGCGGGCGCCCCCAGCCGCAGCTTCTCCGGGCGGACTCCCACCTTGACCTGGTCACGGCCGGCGGGAATCCGCTCCGGCGTCACCCGGATCATGTGCCCGGAGCCCAGGGAGATCTCGCCCCGGGCGCGGTCGGCGACGGTACCGGACAGCAGGTTCGACGCGCCGAGGAACCCGGCCACGAACTCGGTGGCGGGATGGTCGTACACCTCTTGGGGGGGACCCACCTGCTCAATCCGTCCGGAGTTCATGACGGCGAGGCGATCTGACATGGCCATCGCCTCCTCCTGGTCATGGGTGACGTACAGAAAGGTGATCCCCACCTCGGACTGAATCCGCTTGAGCTCCACCTGCATCTGCTTGCGCAGCTTGGCGTCGAGCGCGCCCATCGGCTCGTCGAGCAGCAGGACCCGGGGACGATTGACCAGCGCCCGCGCCAGCGCCACGCGCTGCTGCTGGCCACCGGACAACTGCGCGGGGCGTCGCTCGCCGAAGCCGGGAAGGTCGACGAGCGCAAGCGCCTCCTGCACCCGCTCGGCAATCTCGCTCTTACCCCGCCGCTTGCGCCGCAGGCCGAAGGCCACGTTCTCAAACACCGTCAGATGCGGGAACAGCGCGTAGGACTGAAAGACCGTATTGACGTCGCGCTTATAGGCGGCCGTATGGGCCACGTCACGGCCACCGAGCAGGACGCTTCCTGCGGTGGGTTGCTCAAAGCCTCCAATCAGCGACAGCGTCGTGGACTTGCCGCAGCCGGACGGTCCCAACAGACTGAAGAACTCCCCGTGGGCGATCTCCAGGGTGACATCGTCGACGGCCATGGTGTCACCGAAGCGCTTGGTGACACCCTCCAGGCGAACATCGGCCTCGGTGGCGGTGCCGTCAGGCGTGGCGGCGGCCGTTCTCGTCATGGGTGGCTGGATGACTTCCGCGGACACCTAACGCCTCCCCCACCGGTCGCTGACTTCGGACCGTCGCTGTTGCCGGGTCCCCGTCCGTGTCTGTGTCAGGTTCATTGCTCCTCCTTGCGCCGTCGCGCAGGGTCGGTGGCGGGATCGCCGGCGGCGCCGTTCGGCCTCATCCATGGCCAGCGCCGTGCCTCCGATCAACGAGGGTCCCAAGGTCATCTATCCATGCGGCGCTCACAATGGATCGCCGTCTATCTCCTCCGGTTGGGAGATCCCGCAATGCGAGGGGGCCGGGATCTCTGACTGAAACCGGGCGGGAGCATGTCAACGACTGGGGGCGGTTTCAAACCGGGTTGCAACGATTGGTCTGTTCGCTGACCGAAAACCTACGAAATCCGTTGCGAACCCGCCCACGATCGACGGTATCGGTTGACGGACGGGGCAGATCGTGGGGAAGATGCAGCCCACGATGGCGTCCACGGCGGATCGCAAGGGGCTCCTGTTGGACGAGGTGTCCAAGAGGATCATTGAACAGCTGCAGGAGGATGGCCGGCGGTCCTACGCCGCCATCGGCAAGGCGGTCAGGCTGTCGGAGGCGGCGGTCCGCCAGCGCGTGCAGCGCCTCATCACCCAGGGCGTGATGCAGATCGTCGCCGTCACCGACCCGCTGATGCTGGGGTTCCGCCGCCAGGCGATGATCGGCATCAAGGCCGACGGCGACCTTGAGGAGATCGCCGCTCGGCTGAGCGCGCTGCCCCAGGCCGAGTACGTCGTCATCTGCGCCGGATCGTTCGACATCCTGATCGAGCTCCTGTGCGAAGACGACGAGCAGCTGATCTCGATCGTCAACAACGAGGTCCGCGCCATCCCCGGCGTCCATGGCGCCGAGACCTTCGTGTATCTGCGTCTGGCCAAGCAGACGTACGCCTGGGGCGCCCGGTAGCCCCGTCGCCGTCGCGGGCCGCCGGGGGCCGCCTTCCTGACCCCGGCTCATACGAACGTCGAGTCGGCCTAAACCTCACCATTCCTACTGCCGATGACCGTCAGGTCGACAAGGGCTAACCCGTCGTGAGGCGGGGGCGCAAAGCCAGGGGTCTCGGGGCGAGACGGCCCAGCTACCGATAACCATGTTCATTGCCACCACGGACGGTGGCTCAGATGGAGGTTCGTCGCTAGATGCCCTTGGTTATCCACCCGCGTGTACGCAAGACCGTCGGCCGGATCGCCGCCACAACCTGCGTTGCGCTCTTCGCCAGCACGGGAGCGGCTCTCGCCGCCTGCCCGCCGCAGCCGGTCAGCACCCCGTTCTCCAGCTGGGGGGACGCCAGCAGCTACTTCATGGTCCCCGGCGGATCATT
>DASSZQ010000236.1:0-15997 GCA_035702755.1 Solirubrobacteraceae bacterium
AAGCAGCGGCATCGTGATCGCCCGCCTCCACCAGATCGGCGACTCGCTCGCCCAAGCGGTCGACGCGATCGAACGCATCCGCGCCGCCGGCGGCGCGTTCGCCAGCGTCTGCGACGGCATCGACCTCAGCACACCCACCGGGCAACGCATCCTGCGCCTGCTTGTGTCAGTGACAGAGTGGGAACTCCCTGCCCCCACCAAACACGATCCAACGGCTGACTGGGACTGTTCGGGCGCGAACCCACAGCAGGCTTGGACTGGACCACCGACGAGCAGGTGACGCTGGTCAACCCGACGGAGCCGGATGCCCCTCAAGACCGCCGCGCCGTCGATGAACCGGCTGGACAGAGCAGAGCACGGCAGCCGTGAGAAGGGGGCGGGCGGCGCGCGGGCTCCCGTGGGGTCAAGCGGTTTCGAAATGCAGATCGGGGCTGACGATCTGGAACAAACCCGCCGCCATACAGCACTCAGGGACGAAATCCCACCGCGCCATCCCTGATTTCGCACAAAGCCGACGCTCCGCACTCGCCGGGCTCCCTTCGTCACCGCCGCCCGAGATCCCGCCGGCGTGTCACTCACAACAGGCAGCACCGGGGCGGCCGGACGCGGCGCTTGGGCGAGTGGCGGACACTGCGTCGCGAACCGTCACCTCCGCTGTCAGGTAGAGCGATACGCACGAGCGCCCGGCGCCCAGATGGAATTGGCCCGCCTCGACCGCCCACCGGCCCCGCTCCGCATCCCAGTGCTCGAAGACCCGGGCGGCCAGCGGGACCCGGGCGCAGACTGTCTCTCCCGGGTCAGCCGAGACTGGCGCAAAACCCGCTAGCCAGCGGGCCGGGCGGTCCAGCGCGCTGTCCGGGCGGCTCGCGTACACCTGGACGACCTCCCGGCTCCGGCGCGACCCCGTGTTGCGGATCTCAACGGCGACCTCGGCGGGCGCGCCCGCGGGAACCTCGCCCGGAGCCGCCATCGCCAGGTATTCCCAGCGGGAGAAGCCTAGGCCGTGCCCAAACGCGAAGGCGGCCTCACACGACGGGGAGCGATATCCGACACCCAGCCCCTCGCCATAGGAGAGCGTCCCATTCACGGGCCGCGTTGAGGGGAGACCCGTCTCCTGCGACGGCCAGGTCATTGGCAGCCGTCCGCCCGGCTCGGCCAGTCCCAGCAGCACGTCGGCCAGCGCGTGGCCGAACTCCTGCCCAGGAAACCAGGTGAGCAGGATGGCGGCGACGTCATCGGCCCATGGCAGCAGGACCGGCGCACCGGTGTTGACGATGGCGATCGTCCGGCAGTTGGCTGCCGCCACCCGGCTCATCAGCTCGTCCTGGCGCCCGGGAAGCGCAAGCGAATCTCGGTCAAACCCCTCGCTCTCGACCTCCTCCGACGTGCCGACGACGACGACGACGACGTCGGCGGCGTCCGCCAGCGCCACGGCGCGGTCGATCTCGGCGTCGCCGGAGGCCTGCGGCGGCAGCAGGTTGAGCGCAATGCTCAGGTCAACGTCGCCCATCTCCGCGGCCGCTGATCCCACCTCGTGGGCGAGCGTGACATCGATCGACTGGGCGGCCGCCAGGCTGATCGTGTGGACCGCCTGCGGGGGCACGACCAGGCTCTCGACGAGATCGGCACCGGGCGCCGGTGTCAGCCGCGTGTCGAACGCCACCCGGCCGTCGATCGACAACCGGTATCGCCCGATCCCACTGGCGCCGATGACATACGGGCCGGACGCGCTCGCCCGGATGACCGTGTGGATCTCCAGCCAGGCCAGCGCTCCGTTGTGGCGCAGCGACCGCGACAGATGCAGCGCCGCGGTCGCTCGATTCTCGGTGCCCAGCAACGAGCCGTCGACGGCGACGAAGCGGACCTCGACGCCGGCCTCCCCGCTCGGGCGTCGCAGCCATCCCGGCCCGGCGACCGGGAGGCGTTCTCCGGCGCGCGCGCCGGTGCAGTGATCGACGGTGACCTCGTCCCCCAGCGCCGCGCGCAGCCCGGCGAGGGGCGTCACCGTATAGGGCGGGAACACGGTCGCACTCCCGCCTCCGAGCGTGCGAGGGGTGGCCGCGTTGGGGCCGATCACCGCCAGGCGGCCGATCACCGCCCGGTCGAGCGGGAGCACGCCGTCGTTGCGGACGAGGACGAAGCCGGCAGCCGCGGCGCGACGGAGGACGGCGGCGGTGTCAGCCGGCTTCCGCGGGCGTGGTGTCGCCCGCTCTCGGCCGTCGAGCGCGCCGACGCGTGACGCCAAGCGCAGGAGTGCGAGCACCTTCTCGTCGATCATCGCCTCATCGACGGCGCCGCGGCGAACGGCAGCCAGCAGCGCCCCGCCCCACGGGCCGTCCGGACCGGGCATCACCAGGTCAAGCGCAGAGCGCGCCGATGCGACCGTGGACCGCGCCGCGAACCAGTCCGACATCACCACCCCGTCGAAGCCGAGCGCGCCGCGAAGCACACCGCGCAGCAACGGGCTCTCGGTCATCGGGCAGCCGTTGACACGGTTGTACGACGCCATCGCCGACCAGACGCCGCCCTCGCGCACGACGGTCTCGAACGGGGCCAGGTACAGCTCGCGCAGAGCGCGCTCGCCGACATGCACATCGACCGTCATGCGCTCGCGCTCGGAGTCGTTGGCGATGAAGTGCTTGGCGGTGGCGGCGACCCCGCCGGCCTGAACCCCGCGGACGAACGCCGCACCGATCCTGCCGGCGAGCAGCGGATCCTCGGAGAAACACTCAAAGTGCCGCCCGCCGTAGGGACTGCGCTGGAGGTTCAGCATTGGGGCGAGCACGACGTCGACTCCCTTACGCCGCGCCTCTTCGGCGAGTAGCTGACCAATCTCTACCGCCAGCGGCTCGTCCCAGGAGGCCGCGAGCGCGGTGGGACATGGCACGTTCGCAGCCGGATCGCGCTCGTCCCACGCCCCACCTCGGACGCCCGCGGGGCCGTCAGACGTGACGATCCGGCGCAGGCCGACTGCCGGCTCGGCGTGCAAGGTCCAAAGGTCGGCGCCGGTGAGCAGGCGCACCTTCTGTTTCAGCGAGAGCGCCGCCACCCGCGCCGCCAGATCACGCTCGTCGACCTCGCGCGCGCCGTTGGGCGATGTCGCTCCAGCCGCTCCGGTGCCGGGCGACCTATCCCGCCCTAGATGCTCCGGGGGTGTATGCGCTGACACGATCTGGCTCCAGACGCCGGGAGTGGGCCGACGCACGGCCGACCGGCCATGCGTTTGTACCCGCGCTGGCGGCGACGTGCCAGCTCCGTTCGGACATCACGGACATCCTCGCCCGGGCGCCCCGGCGTCAGGTCGTGCGCCGCTCCACGACGGTGAGCTCGGCCAGCTCTTCCACCGGCGCCGCTGTGGGATCCCGGATCGCGGCGAGGAGCAGCTCGATGCCGCGCACACCGGTCTCGCGAAGCGGCTGGCGGACCGTCGTCAGTTCGAGCAGCTCGGCCAGTTCGATGTCGTCGAAGCCGATCACGGCCAGGTCGTCAGGAACCCGGCGCCCGAGCGCCCGCGCCGCCTCAAGCACACCAAGGGCCTGCACGTCGGACGCGGCGAAGACGGCGGTCGGCGGGTCAGGCATCGTCAGAAGCCGCTCGGCGAGGCGGCGCGCCTCAGTACGGCTGTGGGGTCCCCGCACCTCCAGCGCTCGCTCCGGCGCCACGCCGGCTGCCTGCAGCCCCCGCCGCAGCCCCTTGCGTCGCAGTTCACTGGAGGTGAACCCCAGCGGGGACGGAGCGTCACCGACAAAGCCAATGCGGCGGTGCCCGCGCCCAAGGAGATGCTGAGCCGCCAGCTCGCCACCGGCGACGTCGTCAACAACGATCCGGGACATGGCCGGATGGCGGGCATCGACGAGAACGACCGGCAGGCCCTCGCGCTGCAGGGCAGCGACCTCATCATCGGACGGCCGGATGGAGATGATCAGCAGTCCGTCGACTCGGTCGCCGCGCGCAAAATCACGGAAGGCGGCAGCACGCTGCTTCGCCGTCTCGACGTCGAAGAGGAGCAGGTCATAGTCCCCCTCCCGGTTGAGGCGCTCGACGACACCGCGCATGCGTTCCAGCACTGACCCGCTGGTGAAGAACGGCACGACGACACCGACCGTCTGCGTCCGCCCCCGGGACAATCCGCGTGCCGTCGAACTCGGCCGGTAGGCCAGCTCATCGATCGTCCTGCGCACCCGCTCACGTGCATCGGCGCTGACGAGCGGGCTGTCGTTGAGAACCCGGGAAACCGTGCCGATGCCGACGTTGGCCCGCCGGGCCACATCACGGATCGTTGGCGCCCGCATCCTTGATTCTGATGATTGTGGCCCCACAGGTCCCACTGTAACCTGCGACCAGCTTGACGACAAAGCCCGTGGACGCAATACTGGAACCGGTTCCACGCCTGCCTGTGACGTCGGCCATCCAGCCGGCGAGCGACCGGTAAAGGCTGCCCCCACACGAGAAGAGGAGGAGGGACGGATACGGGTCCGGGAGACCCTGGACGTGGTCGTATGGTCACGTCCAGCCCGAGCGTCGCCGTCGCCGGCGAGGCGCTCGTCGACATCGTGCTTGAGTCCGGCGGCCGCACGAGGACATTCCTCGGCGGCGGGGCCTACAACGCCGCCCGCACGCTTGGCCGACTCGGTCTCCATCCGCTGTTCGTCGGCCGGATCTCACGGGATGCACACGGGACGGCGTTGCGGCTCGGTCTGGCGGAGGCGGACGTCTCGCTGAACGGCATCGTCCTGACGGACGACCCCACAACCTTCGCCCGTGTCGAAGTCGATGCGCAGGGCGTGGCCAAATACCGCTTCTACCTCGCGGGCACCTCATCGGCCGGGCTCGAGCCGGCGCACGTGCTCGAGGCCGTGCGCAACCCGCCGGCCGCCGTCTATGTCGGCGGCTTCGGCCTTGTGGTCGAGCCCCAGGCGACCGCACTCCTGACGCTCGTGCGCTCCTGCGAGGAACGCTCGCTCCTCCTGTTTGATCCCAACTGCAGGCCGAACGCCGCTGAGCACCCGAGCGCCTACCGCGCCCGGCTGCGGCAGATGCTGCGAAAGGCAGATGTGGTGAAGGCGAGTGAGGAGGACCTGAGCTACCTCCAGCCTGACCAACCGCCACTGAACTTCGCGCGCGACCTCCTGCGCGGCGGTCCGCGCATCGTGCTCCTGACCCGCGGGCCACGGGGCGTCACAGTTCTCAGTCCCGCCGGCGAGGCCCATGTCGACGCCGTGCCCACGCGGGTCATCGACACGATCGGCGCCGGCGATGCGCTTGGCGCCGCATGGCTCGCCGCGTGGGCAGCGGCCGGTCGCGGGCGCGATGAGCTCACCGACCTGACCGCAGCCGTGTCCGCCGCGCGCTTTGCGGTCCAGGTGGCGGCGCGCACCTGCACTCAGGCCGGGGCCGAGCCGCCTCACGCGGAACGCGTCGGGGCGCACTGGCGCTTCACTGAGCTGACGCCTCGCCCAGCCGCGACTGCGGGCATCTGAGCGCCATGCTGCAGACGCTTCAACGAGCCGGAGATGTGCTGGATCTGTTCACGGCCGAGGAACCGGAGTGGGGCGTCACAGCGACCGCGCAGCGGCTCGGCGTCGGCAAGTCCCTCGCCCACGACGCCCTCGCCAGCCTGGCGGCGATCGGGCTGCTGCAGCGGGTCGGCCACGGTCGCTATCGGCTCGGCTGGCGCAACCTGTCGCTCGCTGCCGTGCTTCTGCGCACGAGCGACCTCAGCGCCCGCGCCCGTCCCGTCGTTCGCGAGCTCGCCGACCGCCAGAACGTCACGGTGAGCCTCGTCGCCTGGGATCGCGGGCGGATCGTCTACATCAATCGGCGGCATCGCCCGTGCGGTGAGATCGACCCCGGGCCGGCGCCGGGTGCAACCGTTCCCCTCGACGGCAGCGCGGCCGCACGCGTGCTTCTCGCCAGCCGTCCCGACGACGAGGTCACCACCCTGTGGAGCGACGGCCTCGTGCATTCCGGGCATTGCTGCCTCGCCGATCTGCGCTGCGATCTGGAGTGCGTCCGGCGCGACGGGTGGGCCATCGGCCCGTCTGCGCACCCCCAGCGCCATGACGCCGTGGCTGCCCCCGTGCGTGATCGCGCGGGCGCTGTCGCCGCCGCCGTCAGCCTCGACCTGGCCGGTGGCCTCGTTGCCAGCGGTGGAGACCTCGGAGGGCGGATGGTGGTCGCCGCCGCATCCCGGATCACCGAGGCGTTACGCCGCTGCGTCGCCGCCGGCTGAAAGGCGTCTCCGCCGAGCCTTTCCCGGCGGCGCGACCCGGCGCCCTCAGTGCGTCCGGGTCAGCGCCTCGCCGGAGTCCGCGTCGAAGAAATGCAGCTTGGTCGCGTCGAGCCAGATCTCGGCTTGCTCGCCAGTCGTGGCGCGGCTCTGCGGGCTGAGGCGCGCAACCAGCACGGTGCCGCCGGTGTCCGACAGCTCCTCGACTCCCCCCGCCTCCTCGCGGAGCTCATCGAGTTCGGCGGAGGCCGGTGGCGCGGCGTCAACGCCGAAGTGAGCGTAGAACTCGGCACCCATCGCCTCGACGAGGTCGAGCCGGGCACGGAACGTGGCTCCCCGCGCGCGGCTGTCGGCATCGACCCGCCTCGCGTCCTCGAAGTCCTCGGGCCTGATTCCGACGATCAGCCGGTGGCCCCGCGCGCGCTCAGCGATGCGATCGTGCACCTCGCGCGGCAGCGGGACGTCAACCATCGGCAGGCGCACGGACCCGTCGTTCAGATTCGCGGGGATGAAGTTCATGCCCGGTGAGCCGATGAAGCCGGCCACAAACAGGTTTGCGGGACGCTCGTAGAGCTCCATGGGTGTGCCGACCTGCTGCAGTACGCCGCTGAGCATCACCGCCACCCGGTCGCCGAGGGTCATGGCCTCCACCTGATCGTGCGTGACGTAGACCGTCGTCGTATTGAACCGACGCTGGATCCGCGCCACCTGAGCGCGCATCTGAACGCGGAGCTTGGCGTCGAGGTTAGAGAGGGGCTCGTCCATCAGAAACGCTTTGGGATCCCTCACGATGGCGCGCCCCATCGCGACCCGCTGGCGCTGCCCGCCGGAGAGGTTGGCTGGCTTGCGCGCCAGGTGCTCGGTGAGATCGAGGATCTCGGCCGCCTCCTGCACCTTGCGGTCGACCTCGGTCTTCGGCGTCTTGGCCAGCTTCAACGCAAAGGCCATGTTGTCGCGCACCGTCATATGGGGATACAGCGCGTAGCTCTGGAACACCATCGCGATGTCGCGCTCGCGCGGCGCGACGCTGTTGACGACCGTGCCGCCGATCCGGAGCTCGCCGGCCGAGATGTCCTCGAGTCCGGCGATCATGTTGAGGGCTGTCGACTTGCCACATCCAGACGGGCCGACGAGGATCATGAACTCGCCGTCGGCGATTTCCAGGTTGAGATCCTTGACAGCTTCGAAGCCGTCCGGATAGCGCTTGACGACGCCGTCGAGAACGATGTCCGCCATACGAGCTCCTTTGTAACTAGCCCTTCACCGCACCGGCGGTCAGGCCGGAAACGATGCGTCGCTGGAACAGCAACACCATGATGAGGATGGGAACGGTCACGACGATCGCGCCGGCGGCGATCGCGCCGGCCGGCTGCTGGAATTGGGACGCCCCCGTGAAATAGGCCATCGCCACCGGCGCTGTCCGCGCCGCATTGGACGTCGTCAGCACGTTGGCGAAGAGGAAGTCGTTCCACGCGGCGATGAACGCCAGGATGCCGGCGGTGAACACCCCTGGCATGGCGAGGGGCAGGATGACCTGCCGAAACGCCTGCAGCGGCGTGGCGCCGTCCATCTGGGCGGCCTTCTCCAGATCCCACGGGATCTCCCGGAAGAACGCCGACAGGATGTAGATGCACAGAGGCAGCGAGAACGACAGGTACGGGATGAACAGCCCGGGCCACGTGTCGAACAGGCCGACGTTTCGCCAGACGTTGTACAGGCCGCCGACGATCGAGATGGCCGGGAACATGGTGACCGCCAGCGCACCCGCGAGGATGAGCGTCTTGCCCGGGAAGTCAAGCCGGGTGATCGCATATGCCGCCGACGAGGCGAACACGAGCGCGAGGACCGTGGCGATCAGCGCGATGCCGATTGAGTTGCGCAGCGCAGCCGTGAAGAACCCGGTATGGAAGACGGTCGAATAGTTACTGAGCGTCCAGTGGGTGGGGAAGAAGCTCCCGTCGCCGATCGATTCCGGCGTCTTGAGCGACAGCGAGGCGATCCAGATGACCGGGATGAGCGCGTACAGGAGCACCGCGATCGCGGCGAACATCCACAGCGTCCTCCGGGTCGGCGTGTTCTCCGGCGTCATCGTTGCCCTACCTCCGCTGGGGGCTGGCGCCCAGGAACCGGAAGAAGGCGAACGCGATGATCCCCACACAGATGAAGATCAGGACCGCGATGGCTGATCCGAGCCCCAGGTCCAGTCGGTTGATGAGAACCTGATATCCGAGCAGCGACACGCTGGCGGTGTTGTTGGCGCCGTTGCCGATGACGTAGACCGCGTCGTAGATCCGGAACGCGTCGAGCGTGCGGAACAGCAGCGCAACCATCAACGCCGGCCGGATCAGCGGCAGCGTGATCCGGAAGAACCGCTGGAGCGAGGTGGCCCCGTCCACCTTGGCCGCCTTGTAGAGATCCTCCGGCACAAGCGCCAGCGCACCGAGCATCAGCAACGAGATGAACGGCGTGGTCTTCCAGATGTCGGAGGCGATGATCACCAAGAACGTGCCGCCCCGCGTCGTCAGGGGCGGCGTCGACAGGTTGAGCAGCGAGGGCACGAAACCGGTCGCCGGGTCGAAGGCCAGCTTCCAGGCGAAGGCCGATACAACGGTGACCGCCCCGTAGGGAACGAGGACGGCGACGCGGATCCATGTCCGCGCATAGAGCGCGCGGTACATCGCCTCGGCGATGAGGAGACCGAGGACCAGTTCAAACAGCACCGAGATGACACTGATGATCAGTGTGTTCTCGACGTCCGTCCACCACGTGTGTGACGTGAGGATGGAGATGTAGTTGTCCAGGCCGATCCAGCGGTCCAGCGCCGGGAACCGCAGGTCGGCGCGGTGCAGCGACAGCCAGAACGCGTAGATGATCGGAAAGCCGGCGACGAGCGCCATCACGAGCACCGACGGCAGGGTGAGCATCAGCCCCAGCCGCCGTTCGGCGCGGGCCCGTCCGGTCAGCCCCCCGGCGGCCGGAGGCGCCGGCCGCGCCGGTGCGACGGTTGTGTGAGTGCCGGCGACGGTGGCCATCAGCAGAGTCCTCCGTTGATGAGGGTCTTCAGACAGGAGCCCAGCGCCTTGATCGACTGCTCCGGCTGGATGCTCGCCGGCGGATGCAGCGTCTGCTGGATCGCCAGGCTCACATCGGAGTACAGCGGCGTCTCCGGCCGGTTGGTCGCGTGCTCAAGCTGCTTGAGCAGCACGCTGGCGAACGGATACGCCTTCACCACCTGCGGATCGGAGTAGGACGCGATCGTGACCGGTGGCAGTCCCTCGTTGATCGCCTCCTCGTTCTGCCAGTGGTAACGGGTCATGCACAGCGCAGCCTTGATCGCCAGGTTGGGGTGCTGGCTATAGACCGAGACGCCGATGTTGGCTCCGCCGACTGACGACTTGCCCGGCACGCCCGGGTACACGCCCGGGTACGGCGCCCAGCCCATGTTCTCCCACACGTGCTTCGTGACCGGACTGGTTGCTGCGTCGGTGCGCCCCGCGGCGTAGACATACGGCCAGTTGAGCATGAACGCGGCGTGCCCGGCCTCGAATGCCAGCCGTCCCTGATCCTCCTGGTCGGTCGACAGCGACGGATCGGCCCGGCCGGAGGTGGCAACGGCTTTGATGATGCGCGCCGCCGCAACCGCGGGCGCTCCCAGCGACGGCTGGTTGTCAGCCGTCAGCACGCGGCCGCCGGCCGACGCCAGCAGGCTGTTGAACCAGACGACGTAGCCCTCGTACTCGGCGCCCTGCTCTTCGATCAGCCCGTCGCTGGCCGGGAGCCGCTTGGCGTCGGCGATGAGCTGCGCCCAGGTCGAGGGCGGTGTGTGGACGAGGTCCTTGCGGTACCACAGCAGCTGCGCGTTGGTGTTGAGAGGAATCGCGTACAGGGTGCCCTTGTACTCACCGGACTGGGCGGCAATCGGCAGCACACCCGTGAGCGCCTCGCGGCGGTTGGCTCCGGTGATCGGCTTCAGCCAGCCGGCCGCAGCGAACTCGGCCGTCCAGATCGTGTCCATGTTGATGAGGTCGATGTCGGAGTAGTGCGCCGCCAGCCGCTGGACGATCAGCTGGCGAGACTGGTCCGAGCTGTTGGCCTCCGGCGTGAGCGTGATGTTGTACTGGCCACCGGACTGCTCGCTGCACGTCTTGGCGGCACGAGCGTTCGTGCCGTTGGAGTCAATCGGTGTGTAGTAGACAAGCTGTGCCGGCCCCTGGGCGGCGCTGCTCACCGCACCGCACGCAGTGACCGCGGCGCCCGCCAGCACGAGCGTGGCGGCGAGCACGGCGCGCGACACCTTCTCCGATCTGAGCACACTGCGGCGCGCTGCGTCGAACACGTGACCGTCTCCTCCATCTCGCCGCGCCCGATGCGCGGCGCGAGGGGTTGTACCGCCCGCCGATCAGACCAACCAGCGCCGTTCGGCTATGCCGGACGCGGCTGGGACGGGGTCAGCTCATCTCCTTGAGGATCTGGTGCACCATCGTGTCGTCGCTGCTGCTCGGTGGGCGCACCTCCCCCAGCAGTCGCTCGACCACATCGTCGGTCCACTCATGCGTCTGGAGCAGCAGATAGCGCAGCATGGCGATGCGCAGATAGCGCTCGGTTTCGCTTCCACCGCCGCCCGCCTGGGCCTCGGCCAGCACCTGCACCACCGGCTCGTATTCGTCGCGGAACCAGGCCTCGGCGATCTCCTGCCGCGACAGCAATCGGCCGCGGGCATAGCTCAGTCGCAATCCCCAGGACTCGATCATTGACGCCAGCTGGGCGTAGCGCCACTCGTCCGACAGCTTGATCTGCGCCTGCAAGTCCGACGGCAGCGGGACGCGCTCACGGAAGATCCGCTCATGCGCCTTGAGCGGAAGCTCCGTGCGGCGCAGCTCGCTGTCCGCCCCCACCGCAGTGCGCACCTCGCGCACGTAGGCGTCGATGTGGGTATCACCCATGGCGCGCGCAACCGACACCCGATGATGGCCGTCCTTGACGAAGTACAGCTCGCCGACGCGGTACACGTCAATCGGCGGCATCGCGTGTCCCCGGCGGCGAGCGGCGGCAATCCCCTCCCAGCGGCCCCTCACGCCTGACGAGACAGGACGAAACTGGCGGTCGAATTCGGTGTGTCGCCGATCGACCGTGCCGACGATCGCGTCCAGCGGGATCGAGTGGAGCCCCAGGTCGCGCTCGCTGCGCCGCCCCA
Source organism: Solirubrobacteraceae bacterium (assembly GCA_035702755.1). Taxonomy (GTDB): domain Bacteria; phylum Actinomycetota; class Thermoleophilia; order Solirubrobacterales; family Solirubrobacteraceae; genus Palsa-465. The sequence continues at coordinate 11,424 of DASSZQ010000236.1, forward strand.
ACGCCGCCACCACCTCCTCAAACGGCAGCATGGTGGAGACGTCATCCGGCTCCATCCGCAGACGGGAGATGATCCGAGACAACGCGCGACGGCGGCGCTCACGCGCGAAGTCCGACTGTGCGTCCTGCTGCGGCGATCCCGTGTCTGGCATCGGCCCTTCGCCGTCGTCTGTGGTCAGGATCCGGCTTCTGATCATAGGCCACCCCCGTGGCCCGTTCGACGCCCCTGCCATGTCCGGCTACGGTGTGCGCATGTCACGCGCGTCGGAGCTGCTGGCGGCAGTGACAACCGAGCCGGTGACCACGTCCGATCTGTACACCCGCATCGGATACGCGACGCTGGGCCGGATCGGACTCATTCCGTATTCCGCGTTTCGCGCCGAGCTGGCCGAGCTGGCCGCGGCTGGGTACATCGAGTCCATGACAAGGCTGGACGGGTCAACCCTCTGGCGACGAATCGACGGCGCCGGTCCCGCGGACAGATCTCCGCTGACATGAAGCCGCCAGTACTGGCGCGGGCTGCGCGACTACCGGCTCTAGCAATTGATCCCGCCACCGCGCTGGGTCACTCCCTCGCCCTCGCCTGCCGCTGAGACCACGGCTGGCCGGCCGGTGTTCCGTTATCTCGAACGCGGCTTGACCACACCATCAGCGCGCTGAAGACTGCCTCGACCTGAGGCAAAGGAGGGCAATGCACGCGCCGGGCTCCCATCGCACGCTGATCGTGGCCAACCTGACCGCATCGACACCGTTCCTGCTCCAGGAGGTCAAGCGCCTGGCGGCCGAGCGACCAACAGAGTTTCACCTGCTGATCCCCAACGTCGATCCCACCACCACATATGACTGGACGCTGGAGAGCGCCGTGCGGTTGCTGAGTCGCGCGGCGGGGACGCGCGTCCAGGGATCGGTTGGAGGGCAGGACACCTTTGAGTCGGTGCGGGCCGCCCTCTCCGGCGACCAGTACGACGACGTGCTCATCTCCACGCTGCCCAGGCCGCGGTCGGAGTGGCTGCGACGGGATGTGCCCACCCGCGTGCGGGCGTTGGGGCTCCCCGTTCACGTCATCACCCCGCCGGACGAACCGTCCGCCCTGCAGTCGTTTGCTGACCAGTTCTCGGCCCGGTAGCCGCCGGCAGGCGAGGATCCGGCAGGAGGGACGGGGTGAACGTCGAGACGGCTGTCCGGCCACGACGGGCCGACCAGGCGGCATGGTGGCGAAGCGCCGTCATCTACCAGGTGTACATCCGCAGCTTCGCTGACGGCGACGGCGACGGGCTCGGCGACATCGCCGGGCTGCGCTCGCGGCTGCCGTATGTCGCCGAACTGGGCGTGGATGCGATCTGGATCAATCCGTGGTACCCGTCGCCGATGAAGGACGCGGGCTATGACGTTTCGGACTTCCGCGCAATCGACTCTGCGTTCGGCACGCTCGCCGATGCGGAGACCATGCTGCGAGAGGCCCACACGCTGGGCCTGCGTGTCCTGCTCGACATCGTTCCCAACCATCTCTCCGACCAGCACCGTTGGTTTCAGCAGGCACTCGCCGCGGAGCCGGGCTCCCCGGCGCGGGCGCGATTCATCTTCCGCGACGGGCGAGGCCCGGCGGGCGAACGGCCGCCCAACGATTGGGAGAGCGGCTTTGGCGGCCCGGCGTGGACCCGCGTTGTCAACCCGGACGGGCGCCCCGGCCAGTGGTACCTGCATCTGTTCACGCCGGAGCAGCCGGACCTCAACTGGGCCAACCCGGAAGTCCACGCGGAGTTCGCGGACACGATGCGCTTCTGGTTCGACCTCGGGATCGACGGCTTCCGGATCGACGTCGCCCACGGGCTGGCCAAGGCCCCGGAGCTCCCGGACGTCGGCGAGACACCGTGGCCACCGCCGCCGGGCGAGCCCGTCGACCACCCGCACTGGGACCGCGACGACGTCCATGACATCTACCGCTCGTGGCGGGCGCTGGCGGACGCCTACGACACCCCGCGGATATTCGTCGCGGAGGCGTGGGTGCACAACCCGGAGCGTCTGGCCCGGTACGTCCGTGGCGATGAGCTTCACACCGCCTTCAACTTCGATTTTCTTCTTGCTCCCTGGGACGCATCCGGCCTGCGTGACGCGATCGTCACCTCGATCGCCGCCCACGAGGCGGTCAGCGCTCCTCCCACATGGGTCCTCTCCAACCACGACACGGTGCGCGAGGTCTCGCGGTACGCCCGGCCCCAGGATGTCCGCCCGCTCCGCAGCGTCAACGATGTGCTCGACCTGCCCGCCGACTTTGCTCTCGGCCTGCGGCGCGCCCGGGCGGCTGCGCTGCTCATGCTCGCTCTACCTGGAGGCGCCTACATCTACCAGGGTGAGGAACTGGGGCTTCCGGAGGTCGAAGACCTCCCTGAGGAAGCGCTGCGAGATCCGGCTTGGCTGCAGTCCGGCCGCTTCGACCGCGGCCGTGACGGCTGCCGGGTGCCAATCCCGTGGTCAGGCGATCGGCCGCCTTTCGGCTTCACTTCACCGGGCACCGGGGTCGCCACCTGGCTGCCCCAGCCCCCGTCCTGGGGACCCCTGACCGTGGAGGCGCAGTCTCGCAACGGTGAATCCACGCTCGCGCTGTACCGCCGGGCACTGCACATCCGCCACGCCCATCCCGCACTCGGCGACGGCCGGATGGCGTGGCTCGATGCTCCTGAGGGTGTACTCGCCTTCGGTCGTGACCCCGGGTTTGTCTGCATCGTCAACATCTCGGCCGCAACCGTTGCGCCGCCGCCGGGGGCGCAGCTCATTCTCGCGAGCGCACCGCTCTCTGTCGATGGCGGCTTGCCACCTGATACGGCCGCCTGGCTCGAGGATCGAGCTGCCTCCGATGGTGCGGTCTGGGCGAGCCCCGCCGACTGAGCGTCCGTTACCTCTTTCGAAATCGACTGAAGCGGACGACGGGTCTCGAACCCGCGACCTTCGGCTTGGGAAGCCGACGCTCTACCAACTGAGCTACGTCCGCGCCTGGCGGTCAATCCTACCGATCGCCCCGGGGATCCTGTCGCCGATCGCTTCTACCATCGGCCGTATGTCCGACAGCCAAGAACTCGTCATCTCCATCGACCGGCGCCTTGCCGAGGCCCGGAATGAAATCGCTTCCCTCGAGGCCGCCCTGGCCGCGATGAGCGCCCAGACCGCGCCGACGGCCACGGCCACGAGCGCCCGCACCGCCCCCAGGACGGCGACCACCACCACAACCTCCGCCCCCGGCCGCAAGCCGCGGGGCAGCGCCACGCCGACGACCTCCTCAGGCCGTCGCCGCGCCAAGCCGGCGCGCCCGCCCGAGGTGGTGCCTGCGGGCAAGCTCGAGGCGCTCCTGACCAGCACCGAGGGCCTGACCACCGCCGAGCTCGTGGCCCGGACCGGCGGGGATCGTCAGCAGCTGCTCACGCTGCTGCGCGAACTGGAGGCGGCGGGGCGGGTGCGGCGCTCCGGCGAGCGCCGGAGCACCCGGTGGCACGCGATCACCGATGAGGATCGGATCGCGGCGCGCGTCGCCGAGCTGGAACGCCAGCGCGCTCAGCCCGCCGAGGCGGGAGCCCCGCGCAAAGCTCGTCCGCTGGCCAAGGTGAGCTGACGGGCTAGAGCAGGTGGGTGCTGTGGGCCTGGACGACCTCGTGCCAGAGCTCCTCCAGCGCGATCACCTGCGCGATCCGGGCGCGGCGGGCAGCGCCGTCGCGCTCCAGCTCAGCCAGGCGCTGCGTGTTGTGCTGGCGCTGGGCGGTGCCGTCCGGCATGTCGTCGTATATGTCCCGTGGTGACATGGGTTGGTGGTCCTGTATCGGCGTGTTGACGTGCCGCTACCCGGATATCGGCACGTTCGCCCATTACTGCACCGGCTCCATCCGTACTAGCCGCCTGATCGAGGCCCGGTATTCGTCGGAGCCCGGGAGGCACCTTCCCCAGCGCGGTCATTACCATCAAGCGAGGTATGCGTCGGTTCGTGCTCCCCGGGGTCATCGCAGCCGCGGCGGTGGCGGTGCTGGTGCTGCTCGTCTTCGGCGTCTCCAGCCACACCGACACGGCGTCGATCGACGCTCAGGTGGCCAGCCACCGGTATCCCGTGGCCCCGGACGCCCATCTCGCGCTGCCCGTCCTCGGCAGCTCCGGCTCGTTGACCAAGACGCTGGCCGACTTCCGGGGCAAGGTGGTGGTGCTCAACGTGTTCGCCTCCTGGTGTCAGCCGTGCCAGAGCGAGGCGCCGCTGCTGTCCGCTGAGCAGCGCAGCCTCGTCAAGCACGGGGCCACCCTCCTCGGCGTCACCTACCTGGACAACCCCATCTCCTCCGAGCAGTTCGCGCGTCAGTACCACATCACCTATCCCGTGCTGACCGACGCCGACGGCAACTTCGTGCGCGCGTTCGGCACCACCGGGGTGCCGGAGAACTTCGTCATCAACCGCCAGGGACGGATCCAGGCCCTCCAACGCGGCCCGGTCAACCGGCAGTGGTTCGCCCAGGCCGTCGACCCCCTCCTCGCCCACACCTCATGAGTTTCCCCGTCCCCCGTAGCCCCCTCCCCCGTCTCCTTGCCCTGCTGGTCGCGGCG
>DASSZQ010000224.1:0-9067 GCA_035702755.1 Solirubrobacteraceae bacterium
ACCGTCACCGCCGGCAACGCCTCCGGGATGAACGACGCCGGCGCGGCCCTTGTGCTGATGACCCCGGAGCGCGCGGCCGAGCTGGGGGCGCCGGTGCGGGCGCGGATCCTGGCCTACGCCAGCTGCGGGGTGGATCCCGCAATCATGGGCATTGGGCCCGTGCCGGCCGTCCGCCGGGTGCTGGAGCGCTCCGGACGGCGGCTGGAGGAGATTGAGGTCATCGAGCTCAACGAGGCGTTCGCCGCCCAGGCCCTGGCCGTCATCGACGATCTGGGGCTCGATGAGGAGAAGGTCAACCCCAACGGCGGCGCGATCGCGCTGGGGCATCCGATCGGTGCCACGGGGGCGGCGATCACGGCCAAGATCCTTGACGAGATGGAGCGCCGCGACTCAGAGCTTGGCCTGGTGACGCTGTGCATCGGCGGCGGACAGGGGATCGCCCTGCTGCTGGGGCGCAATTAACCCGCTCCGCATGGCCCGGGCGGTAGTCTGGCACGGGATATGGATGCAGCATCGGGAATCGGGCTTCCGGTCGCGTTCGGTGCCGGGCTGATCTCCTTCCTGTCGCCGTGCGTGCTGCCGGTGGTGCCCGGCTACATCTCGGCCGTCGCCGGGGGCCAGCCCGGCGAGGTGAGGACCCGGCGGGTGATCGGCCCCAGCCTGGCGTTTGTGGCCAGCTTCTCGTTCATCTTCATCGTGCTTGGCCTGCTCGGCCAGCGGGCGCTGCGCAGCGCGCTGACCGGGCCCACCGGGCTGAAGATCTCCGGGGCGATCATCGTCGTCATGGGGCTCCTGTTCATGCTGGCGCCGTTTGTCCCGGCCCTGTCGCGGGAGTGGCACGTCTCCTCGCTGATGCAGCGGGCCGGCCGCGGAGGGCCGGTCCTCACCGGGGCGGCGTTCGCGCTGGCCTGGACGCCGTGCACCGGGCCGACCCTGGGTGCGATCCTCACCGCCGCCGGCACCTCCACCTCGGCCTCCCGGGGAGCCATCCTGCTCGCCGTCTACTGCGCCGGACTGGCGGTGCCGTTCCTGATCACCGGGCTCGCCTTCGGCACCGCCACCTCGGCGTTCAACGTCATCAAACGCCACTACGGCGTCGTCATCGGCACCGGCGGCGCCGTCCTCATCGCCATGGGTGTGCTCATCTGGACCGGCGAGTTCACCCAGCTCAACATCACCGTCAGCCACTGGATCCAGGCGGCGGGGTTGCCGAACTTCAACGGCGACACGTAGCCCGGCGTGACGCGGCGCCCGCAGGCGCGGCAACGCGGTCCGTATTAGCCTCAGGGCCATGCGTTGCTCCCCCACCTCGCGCTGCGGCGCCGCGCTGCTCGCCGGCCTGACCGCGCTGGCGGTTGCCGCCTGCGGCTCCGGCGGATCATCGAGCGCATCCTCCCCGGCGCCCGCGGCGGCCACGACGGCGAGCACGACGACGAGCACCAGCGCCACGTCGAGCCCCACGACGACCACCACCGCGACGTCAACCGCCACCTCGACCTCGAGCGCCCCCGCCACCGCCGCGTCCGCCTCGTCCGGCTGCACGTCCGCCCACACGGCGGTCTCGCTGAAGTCGATGGGCGCGGCCACCGGGCATGCCGGGCTGCTGCTGGTGTTTCGCAACAGCGGCACGGCGGCCTGCACGCTGAGCGGCTATCCGGGGGTCAACCTCGCCACCGCGCATGGCCACCAGGAGCTCCAGGTCCCGCGCACACCCCAGGGCTTCATGGGCGGCCTATCGCCACAGGCGAAGGTCAACCCGGTCGCGCATCTGGCGCCGGGCCAGGAGGCTGCGGCGGTCCTGGAGGGCAACGACTTCAACCCCAAGACCGGCGGAGCCTGTCCTCACTACACGGTGCTGCTGGTCACGCCGCCCAACGAAACCCGGCCCTTCGTCTTCACCCGTCCCGTCTCGCTCTGTGACCCGCAGATCCACCCCGTCGTGCCGGGGACGTCCGGGCGCCAGGGCTCCTGACGCCGCTTCGGCGCCGTCAGTCGTTGTAGCCGGGCTCGCCGGGCAGCACGATCCGCGCCGTCTCACCGGTGCCGATCACCCGGGGCTGGACCGGGGCCACCGTCTGGCCGCGGGCATGGGCGAGCAGCGCCTCGGCTGATGCGAACGCCGACAGCTGCTCCAGGTGTTTGATGGTGGGAAACACGAGCAGGATCTCGCCCGCGCGGGCGGCGGCGAGCGCGGCCTGGGGGGTGAACCAGCGGGCGTCGACCACCTCGGCACCGTCGATCCGGGGGTCGGTGTCGCCGGGCACAGGCGCCAAAAAGAACCACGTGTCGTAGCGGATCTTGACGGCGGCCGGGGTGATCCAGCGAGAGAACGCCACCAGCTCGGACGGGTCGGCCAGGTGGATGCCCGCCTCCTCCTCAAGTTCGCGCACGGCGGCCGCGCGCAGTCCGCTGTCCCCGTCGCCGTCCCCGGGACCGACCGCTCCCCCGGGAAACACCCAGGCGCCGCCCATGAAACGGGCGCTGGGGTTGCGCTGGGCGAGCAGCACCTCCAGCCCCGTCGCCCCGCCTCTGAGGAGGATGACGGTCGCGGCCCGGCGGGGAACCGTCTCGGCCCCGGTGTTCAGTTCCTCCCCGGGGCCTGGCCGCACGTTCTCCACGCCCTCGACCCTACACCCCAGTCGCGGGCCGGGCCGCCCCGGCGGCGCGAGCGCGGCCTGCGGGCGCGGTGGCCTGCGGTGGGGGTCCGTCCCCGCGGGACGGCGGCCGATGCCCGTCTGCGGCTACCCTTGCCGCCGATGAAATACATGTGTGAATCATGCGGGTTCATCTACGACCCCGCGGAGGGAGACCCGGACGGCGGGATTCCCCCCGGAACGCAGTTTGAGGACATTCCGGACACCTGGTTCTGCCCGGTCTGCGGCGCCCGGAAGAAGGACTTCACCCCGTACGAGGACTGACTGGCCCCGGCGGCGGCCGGTCCTCCCGGACTCTGATCAGGCGGCGGCGCGACGTACGGGATCCGGCGCCTCGAAGTCGAAGACTCCGCGGGCGGCGCTGCCCTCATCGGCCGCCAGTGCCGTGATCGGCTGCGCGCGGCGCGTCCGGTCACGCGTCGGCGCGGGGGCGGGTGCGGGCTCCGGAACCGGCCGAGCGGGCGGACGGGGGGCGACGCCGAGCGAGCGGGCGACGCCTCCCAGGGTCCGCGCCGCCCGGGCGAGCTCCTCCTCACGATGTGTGGCCATGACCGCCAGACGCAGCCGCGAGCTTCCCTCAGGCGCCGCCGGTGGATGGATCACCTGCGCGAAGATGCCGCGCAGCAGCGCCGCCTCGCCCAGCTTCGCCGTCAGCTCGGCGTCGCCGACGACGAGCGGCACGATCTGCGTCCGCGAGCCGGCGACATCGAAGCCCTCGCGCTCCAGGCCGCGGCGCAGCACGGCCGCGTTGGCGGCAAGCTTCTCGACGCGGTGGGGCCGCTCGCGCAGCAGCCCCAGCGCGGCGAGCGCGCCGGCGACGGCGGGCGGCGGCAACGCGGTGGAGAACAGGAACGTCCGGGCGGCGTTGACCAGGTAGCGCTCCATCGCGGCGTCGCAGGCGACAAACGCGCCGTAGGAGCCAAACGCCTTGCCGAGGGAGCCGATGATGACGTCGACCTCGTCCTCCAGCCCGGACTCGGCGAGCGCGCCGCGGCCACCCGGCCCCACCGCGCCGATCCCGTGGGCCTCATCGACGAGCACCCGGATCCCGTGATGCTGGGCCAGCTCGACGATGTCGGCCAGCGGCGCCACATCCCCGTCGACCGAGAAGACGCTGTCGGTGACGATCAGCGCGCCCCGCCCCTGTGCCTGCTCGATCCCCCAGGCGAGGTGCTCGACGTCGCCGTGGTCGTAGACGAAGATCTCGGCTCGCGACAGCTGACAGCCATCGGCGACCGAGGCGTGGTTGAACGCGTCGGAGAAGATGACGTCGCCCGGCCGGGCCAGGGCGGCGATCGCTCCGGCGGTCGCCAGGTAGCCGGAACCGAACAGCAGCGCCCGCTCGCGCCCCAGGAAGGCGGCGAGACGCTCCTCAAGCCGGCGGTGGATCGTCATCGTCCCGGAGGCCAGGCGCGACCCGCCGGCGCCGATGCCCCAGCGCATGGCGGCATCGGCGGCGGCCTCGCGCACACGAGGATGGTCGGCGAGCCCCAGGTAGTTGTTGGAGCACAGCAGGAGCACCGGCTTGCCGTCGAGCAGGACGTGCGGCCCCTGCGGCCCGCTCACCAGGCGGGTGCGACGATGGAGCCCGAGGGCTTTCAGCTCGTCAAGCCGGGCCTCGATCTCGATCATCGAGGCCGCAACATAAGGGAGGGGTCGGACGTATCAGATTTCTGGACCGCAGGTCTATGATCGGCGCCGATGCCGGACCGGCTGTACTTCACCGATTCCGACGCGGCCAACGAGCTCATCGCCACCGATCCGATGGCGCTGCTGATCGGCTTTGCCCTCGACCAGCAGGTCTCGGTGCAGAAGGCGTTCGCCGGCCCGCTGGCGCTCCGGGAGCGCCTGGGGACGATCGACGCCGAGGCGCTGGCGCAGGCCGACCTGGAGCCGGTGTTCCGCGAGAGGCCGGCCATCCACCGCTTCCCCGGCGCGATGGCCCAGCGCGTCCACGACCTCGCCGTCCACATCCGTGACGAGTACGACGGCGACGCCGGACGCGTGTGGGGCGACGCCGCCGACGGGGCCGCCCTGCGGGCCAATCTGGAGGCGCTGCCCGGCTTTGGCGAGATGAAGGTCAAGGCGCTGGGCTCGGTGCTGGCCAAGCGCTTCGGCGTCGCCGCCGCGCAGGACCTCGTCCCCTGGCATCCGACGCTCGGCGATGTCGACTCGCCGCAGGCCCTGGCCGACTACCAGGCCGCCAAGCGGGCGCACAAGGCTGAGTGGAGCCGAGCCCGCTCAGCGTAGGGGCGCCCGGGCGCCGGCGCCGGCGGTCACCGCGGAGGGTCCTCGGTGTGGCCGACCGCCCGGGACCGGTGGGCTGACCGCCCCGGGACCTCGAACGGCGCGGTGAACAGGGGGCTTTGGGGAGTTACCGGTGTACAGCACTAGTAAGCCCCCAAGGCCCCCCGCAACCCGCATCCCCCTCATCGCCCGCCGCTGTGTCGGCGCAAACGCGCTCATAGCCAAGGGCCGCCGCGCCCCCGGGGGTGACGCGCCCTCGTCCGGCGTCGGTCCGGCCGAACATCCCAGGCGCGATCAGCCGGCGGCGATCGCCTCAAGCCGCGCCCGGACAACCGGCCACGCCCGCCCGGCCGGGTCGACCACCTCAAAATGCTCGGCCCCGGGCAGCTCGATGAGCTCGCACTCGTCCCCGGCGGCCCGGGCGGCGGCGTCGTAGGCCCGGCTCTGCTCGATGGGAACGTTCGCGTCGGCGTCGCCGTGGATGAGGAGCGCCGGAACGCCCAGGGGCAACCGCTCCGCCGGGCTGGCCGCGGCGTGGAACGCGTCATCCGGGGCGCCGCCGGCGAAGTCGCGCACCGCGCCGTTGCTCAGACCCAACGCCGCGCGCAAATCGCACACCCCGGCCAGCGACACGACCGCGGCGGGCCCCGCGCCCCCTGCGACCCCGGCCGCCCGCGCCTGCTCCCCGGCCGCCCACAGCGCCAGGTGCCCCCCGGCGGAGTGGCCGATGACGACGACCGGGCGCCCGCCGGCGGCCTCGACGGCCGCGCCCACGGCGGCGCCGACCGCGCGGGCCGTGCCCGGCCAGCCCCCGCCCGGCATGCCCACGCGGGGGTACTCAAGGTTCCACACCCACGGGTACGGGTCGCTGGCCGCGCACGCCTCGGCGAGCGGGGCGATCGTGTCGGCGGCGTAGCGCGCGCGCCAGAAGCCGCCGTGGACGAACACGGCCAGCAGCGGGCCGGCGGGGTCCCCCAACCGCTCCGCGGTCCAGCCCGCCCCGGTCATCCCGCGGTCACCGCCCCTGCCACTGGGGCGGGCGCTTCTCGGCGAACGCGCGCACACCCTCCCGGAAGTCCTCGGAACCGAAGCAGGCATGGCGCAGCGCCAGGAGCTCGCGCTCCACCGCCGGGTCAAGCTCGGCCTCGGCATCGAGCACCGCCCGGATCACGCGCTTGTTGCCGCGCTGGGCCAGCGGAGCGTTGGCCGCGATCTCGCTCGCCAGCGCGATCGCCGCGTCGGCGAGCTCGTCCACCCCGTGGACGGCGTTGACCAGCCCCCACAGGTGGGCGGTGGCGGCGTTGATCCGGCCGCCCACCAGAAACAGCTCGCGGGTGCGGGGCGCGCCGATCGTGTCGATGAACTTGCGGATGCCGGTGTGCGAGTACACCAGCCCCAGCTTCGCCGGCGGCATGCCGAGCCGGATGGGGTGGGCGGCCAGGCGCAGGTCGCAGGAGAGCGCCAGCTCCAGGCCGCCGCCGATCGCGTGGCCGTTGAGGGCGGCGATCGTCGGATAGGGGAAGTTCTCGACGGCGTCGATGGCGGCGGCGAACGGGTGGGCGACGAGCCGCTCGGCGTTGTCGGCAAAACCGCTCTCGCGCAGATCGCCGATGTCATAGCCGGCCGAGAACGTTCGCCCCTCGCCGGTGATGATCACGCAGCGTGCCTCCAGCTGGGGCAGCGTGCGCGCGAACGCGTCGAGGATCGGCTGATCAAGCGCGCCGCGCTTGCCCGGATTGGAGATCGTCAGCCGGGCGACGTGGGGAGCCGGCTCGTCGACCCGGAGCTCGCCGGCGGGGCTACTCGAGGACAACGAGCGTGTCGCCCTCGGACACCGACTGCCCCTCGGTGCACAGGATCTCGGTGACGACGCCCGGATCCTCGGCCTCGACCGGCATCTCCATCTTCATCGACTCGAGGATCACGACGGCGTCACCCTCCTCCACCTTGTCTCCGACCTCGACCTCGATCTTCCACACGGTGCCCGTGATGTGAGCTTCGACGTCGGTCAACTGGCCAGTCCTCCTGTGGTCGTCCGGTGCGGGGCGCCACACCTTATAGCGATTCGATATCGGCGACCGGCGAGAGACTCGGCCCCGCACGGCCGGCGCGACGATGCAAAACCCCGCAGATTCCGGGATCCGTCCGCGCCCGCGGGTTGACTACGAGGTGGCCGTCCGGCTTGGATCGGCCACGAGCCGCCACCCCCTCACCACACCATGCCGCAATCACGCCTGTTCATGAGCTCCTGCTCGCGCCGCGAGTTCGCTCGCCGGCGCCCCGGGCGCTCACCGCTCCCCGTTCTTGCCGTGGGCCTGCTGGTGGTCCTGGTCTGTGCCGCCGCGTTCATGGTGGGACGCGGCGGCATCTGACCAACGCCGCCGACCGCAGCGGCGAGGGCGTACGCTGAGAGCGGCATGGCGACCGACGAGCACGGCGACCTCAACATCGATCTCATCGCCGCCTCGCTGCGTGCCGACGCAGGCGATCTCGGCGCCTTCGTCGAGGCCCTGGCCGTCAAGCTGGAGGAGGCGGTGCCGGGCGCGGTGCGAGTCGAGCGCCGCCGCGACGGTCTGTTTGGGCCCAAGCTGGTGCGCCGGATCACGCTTGACGCCGCCGGGCAGCGGCTGGAGTTGCGCGCCGGCGAGGGGACCGTGCAGACGACGACGGCGCGGCTCTCCGGCGGAATCGTGCTCAAGACCGAGCAGTTGGACACCGAGCCCTGGCTTCAGGCGCTCGGCGAGACCCTGGCCGCCCAGGCCCAGCACAGCGAGTCAACCAGGCTGGCGCTCGAGCGTCTCCTGAACGAATAGGAGGGGACATGCCGCTCTTCAGGCGAGACCAGGATCAGGACCAGCCGGCTCAGCCGGCCCAGCCGGCTCAGCCGGATGCGGCCGCCGTCGGCGATCAGGCGCCGCACGCCGCCGCCTACCGGGCCGGCTCGACGGCGGGGATCCCGGGGTCCGGGCTGGAGCGCATCGCCCGGATGAAGAAGGAGGTGGAGCGCGGCTTCTTCACCAGCGACCTGTCGGTCAACGAGTTCCTGCTCGTCAAGGAGTCCGGGTTTGAGCCGCTGGGGCTCGTGCTGGGCAGCTCGATCTACCACATCGGCTACCAGCAGGCGATGTGGAACCAGAGCCAGGAGATGGCCGTGCTCACCCAGGCCATGTACCACGCGCGCGAGCTGGCGATGACGCGGATGGAGGAGGAGGCCGATCAGCTCGGCGCCGACGGCATCGTCGGTGTGCGCCTGGACATCGGCCGCTATGAGTGGGGCGCCGACCTCGCCGAGTTCATCGCCGTGGGCACCGCGGTCAAGCACCGCGGCGGCGAGTTGCACCGTGCCCCCAACGGGCGCCCGTTCACCTCTGACATGAGCGGCCAGGACTTCGCCACCCTGCTGCGCGCCGGGTACCGGCCGGCGGGCCTGGTGATGGGCAACTGCGTCTACCACGTCGCCCGTCAGGGGATGATGCAGTCGCTGCGCCAGATTGGGCGCAACACCGAGATGCCCAATTTCACCCAGGCGCTGTACGAGGCGCGCGAGCTGGCCATGGAGCGCATGCAGAACGAGGCCGACGAGCTGCAGTCCGAGGGGATCGTGGGTGCCCGGATCATCGAGCGCAGCCACGGGTGGGGCTCGCACGTCATCGAGTTCTTCGCCATCGGCACGGCGGTCGTCTCCACCAGCCCGGATCATCAGATCGAGAAGCCGACGCTGGTGCTGCCGCTGCAGGGGTAGCCGCCGTGCCCGACGTCGAGATCAAGCCCCAGCGCTACCGCGACGACCGCCCGGCGGAGTTCTTTGACCGCTACCACGAGCGGGTCCGCACGCGCGAACCGGAGGCGAAGGTCTACGAGGTCGTCCGGGTCGTGACCGTGCTCCACGCGGTGATCACGTTCCGGGCGCGGGCGATCGGGTCAGAGAACGTGCCCGCCGGTCCGGTGATCGTCGCGCCCAACCACGCCTCGTTCATGGACCACTTCTTCACCGCCGCGTTCATCCGCCGGCGGATCCAGTTCATGGCCAAGTCCCAGCTGTTCGCGCCGGGGCTGCCCCAGTGGATCTTCAGCCACGGCGGAGTCTTCCCGGTGCGCCGCGGCTTCGCCGACGAGGAGGCGTTCATCAGCGCGTACAAGATCCTGGAGCGCGGCGGGGCGATCGG
>DASSZQ010000265.1:0-4725 GCA_035702755.1 Solirubrobacteraceae bacterium
TGGTGGCCCTCCTGGACGAGCGGCTGTAGAAGACCGGGTTGGTACGGAGCCGTGCCGGGGGTTTGACGGGTTTGCGCCGGTTGCCGCGCACGCGATGGTGATGGCATGGCCAAGGACCGGATGATCCGGCTGCTGGGCGAGGAACGCCTGCTGCTGCCCTCGCTGATCGCGTCGGCGCTGGAGGCCAACGAACGGGTCAAGTATTTGCTGGCGCTGGTGCAGGCGGCGCGGGCGGCTGCCGACGGAGCGACGCGGATCGGCAACCTGCGCGACGAGCGGCTGGCCGCCGGCGTCCGCGACGCCGCCCTTGACGATGTCGTCGCCGCAAGCGCGCAGGTCGACGATGGCCGTTACCGGATCCCGGGCGCCTCGCAGCTGGCGCGCCGCGCGGTCGCCGAGGTGGACCGGATGCTCGCTCCGCTGCGCGCGGCCGACGTTCCCGCTGCCGCCACGCTCGACGCGCGCCGCCAGGCGGTGGCCGCGACGTTGCCGGCCGACGGAGACCTTCTGCGTGCGCAGGACATCGGGCGGCTGTGCGCCGGCCCGGGCGAGCGCGGCGACAGCCTGCACCTGGTGGTCATGGACGCCCACCGCCACCTCAACGAGCTGGCCGCCGACGCCGCGCCGGAATCGATCTCAGGCGCCCGCGCCTATGACCTGGATCCGGCCCAGCGGGAGCTCGTGCAGGCGCTGATGCGTGGCGTCCACGCCACCGAGCGGCTGAAGCTCGGCCACCCCGGCCTGGACACGATCGCGATGACGACGCAGGACGGGCTGGTGATCGAGAACGATCTTGGGACCACGGACGCCCACGTGCTGGTGCTCCGCGTGACCGGCCGCGCGGTGACGATCACCTACACCGACGTGCACCTCGAGCGCGCGCTGTTCTTTCAGGGCCTGCTTGACCCGTGGCCGGTGCGCTGGGAGGACACCCGCTCCCGGGCGGCCACGGGGTTTGAGGAGGGGATGTTTCATCTGGTGACCGGCCGCTTTGAGAGCGCCAGCGACGCGGAGCTTCAGCGCTTCCTGGAGCGACTGGGCTCGCGCCTGGTGTTCATCATCGACTGGAACCGCGCCCGCAAGCGGCTGCGGCGGCTGGTCGGCAACCGGGCGGCGATCGGCCTGCTGCGCTGGGCGGCGGAGGAGGATGTGGGACACATCCCGTTCCTGGTGGCCGGCGGTGACGGGCTCGTCTACGCCGCGCTGCAGTTCGCCGGCGCACCGGAGGCCCGGGCCGGTGTGTCGCTGCGCGACGTGCTCGGTCCACCGGCAGCGCGTCGCTATCTGCAGGCGCTGCTGCGGATCTGCTCTGAGCAGCTCCTGGCCGGGAGGTCGGTGTCGCTGATCGCCGACCAGGCCGCCGCCGAGCTGATCGGCTACCTGCGCTCGGCCCGCCAGGAGATCCAGGAGCTCGCGCTCCGACACGCGGAGCTCGACGTGGAGCTGGCCGAGGCCGCCCGCGACGGTGTCGAGCAGGCGATCCTGGGCGAGACGGAGCGTTGCCGGGCGACAGCCGCCCGCGCGCAGGCGAGCGAGCGCGACGCCGACGCCCTCGTCACCGAGGCGCGCACCGAGGCGACGCGGGCCCCGGACCAGTCCGAGCTGCTCGATCTCGTGCATGCCGCCGACGACATCGCCGACTGCGCCGAGGAGGCCGCCTTCTACGCCACGCTGCTGCCGGCACTTCCGGCCGATGACGCCGTCGTCCCGCAGGTGCGGCGGATCGCCCGCCTCGTGCTCACGGCCGCGCGCGAGTATCTGCGCGCCGTCCAGCTGAGCACAGAGCTGCACCGGGGTGGACCGCGTGACGACATGGATGCATTTCTGGCGGCGGCGCACGCGGCCATCGAGACCGAGCGGGAGGTCGACGCCGCCCAGCGGGCCGTCCATGAGGTCCTGGCGACCGGCGCTCAGCGTCCGCACGCCACCCTGTTCGTCGTCGTCGAGCTGACGCGGGCCCTGGAGGAGGCCTCGGACGCGCTCATGCATTGCGCGCATCTGCTGCGCGAGCAGACACTGGGACGGGTGGTGCGCTCCGAGGGCGGCTATCAGTGGCGGGAGACCGCGCCCGCACCGGCGGCTCACGGGCGCGCGGGGCACAGCGACCATGTCTACGTGGTGGAGGCCTCCTCGGCACCGGTGCCCGCGGTCACCGCGATCGGCGCCAAGGCCCACGGTCTGGCGCGGCTGGTGCGTGCCGGCATGCGCGTCCCGGACGCCGCCGTGCTGACGACGAGCCTGTGGCATGCCTCCCGCGGCGGCGCCGACGCGGGGATCGCGGTCTCGGAGGCGGTGGCGGCCGCCGTCGATGCCATCGCCGGCCGCACGGGACTGAGGTTCGGCAGCCGCCGGCGCCCCCTGCTGGTGTCGGTGCGCTCCGGCGCTCCCGTGTCGATGCCGGGCATGCTGGAGACGGTGCTCAACGTCGGCCTGTGCGACGCGACCGTGGGCGGACTGGTCGCCCAGACCGGCAATCCCAGGCTCGTCTGGGATTGCTACCGCCGTCTGATCGAGTCGTTTGCCGCCGTCGTCCATGGGGTGGCGCATGACCCGTTTGACCAGGCGCTGCGCGACCGGCTCCGAGCGGCCGGTGCGGGCTCGCCGCGGGAGCTCTCGGCGCGCGCGCTGCGCGAACTGGCCGCCGAGGACCGGCGCCTGTTCGCCGCGCTCGCCGGCGTGGAGTTCCCGCAGGACCCGGAGGCGCAGTTGCTGGCCGCCGTTCGCGCCGTCCTGAGCTCCTGGGATGCGCCAAAGGCGCGGGCCTACCGCCGCCTGCACGGCATCCCGGAGCCATTGGGCACTGCGGTCATCCTCCAGCGGATGGTGTTCGGCAACGCCGGCGGGATCTCCGGGGCCGGAGTCGGCTTCACCCGCGATCCGGCGCTCGGCGACCGGCGGATGTATGTCGACTTCATGTTCGACGCCCAGGGCGAGGATGTCGTCGCCGGGCGCCAGACGGTCACCGGAGTCGGTGAGCTGGCGCTCGCCGGCCCGGACCTGATCGCCGAGCTTGAGGACGTGGGCCGGCGGCTGGAAGCGGAATTCGCCGATGCGCAGGAGTTTGAGCTGACCGTGCAGGACGGGCAGCTGTTTCTGCTCCAGGCCCGCAGAGCCAAGCGCACCCCGTGGGCGGCGCTGCGGATCGCGGTCGATCAGGTCGACGAGGGGCTCATCTCCCCGGCCCAGGGACTGGAGCGCCTGGACGGGCTTGACCTGAACTCCATCGTCCGCCGCCGCGTCGACGCCGGCCAGGCGGGCGAGGCGCTGGCCCGCGCCGTTGCCGCCGGCACCGGCGTCGCCATCGGTCCGATCGCGCTTGACCGGGCGGCCGCCGAACGCCAGGCCGCGGCCGGGACCGCGCCGGTGCTGGTGCGCGCTGACTCGGTCACCGAGGATGTCGCCGCCGTCGGCGTCTCCGCCGGGGTGCTGACCCGCTCCGGCAGCCGGACGTCGCATGCCGCGGTGGTCGCCCGGGAGCTGGGCATCCCGTGTCTGGTCGGCTGCGACGCGCTGGAGCTTGACCTGGCGGCGCGGACGATCCGGCTCGGTGGCCGGATGCTCGCCGAGGGCGAGACGGTCTGCCTCGACGGCGACTCCGGGCTGGTGTACCTCGGCGCTCCGCGGGTCACCGAGGAGCGGCCGACGGACGCCCTTGACCGGGTCGACGCCTGGCGGCGGGACGGGCGGGCCGCGCCGGACATCGCCTCACCGCCGCGAGCGCGCCGTCGGTCGACTACCGATGGTGATGGGCTCCGGGTGCGAGATGGTGATGCCATGAGCCGCGCGCCGGGGTTGACGCCCGGGGACCGCATCGACCTGCACTGTCACATCCTGCCCGGGATCGACGACGGCGCGCGCGATCTCGCCGATGCGGTGGCCATGGCGCGCCAGGCGCAGGACGACGGCATCGCCGCCGTGTGCGCGACGCCGCACATCCGCCACGACCATGACGTCCGCATCGCCGAGCTGCCGGCCCGGCGGGCGGAGCTGGTGCAGGCCATCGCCGCCGCCGGCTGTCGCACGCAGATCCTGCCCGGGGGCGAGGTGGCGGCGACGATCGCCGGCCACCTGGACGACGACGAGCTGTCCGCGCTGACGCTCGGCGGCGGGGGCCGGTGGATCCTGCTGGAGCCGGCGCCGGGGCCGCTGGGCGACGATCTCGACGCCGTTGTCGGCGCGCTGCACCAGCGCGGGTTCCGCTGCCTGATCGCCCATCCGGAGCGCCACGCCGGCGCCGACCTGGCGGCCCGCCTGACCCGGCTCGTCGGCGACGGAGCGCTCGTGCAGGCGACGGCGGCGGCGCTCACGGACGCCCAGGCGCAGGAGGCGATGATGGGGCTCGCCCGGGCGGGGCTGATCCACGTGCTCGGCAGCGATGCGCACTCCGCCGCGGTCGGCCGGCCGGTCGCGATCTCCGAGGCGATGCGCGTGCTGGCGGCGGCGACGCCGGTGGCGGCTCATGTCGACTGGGTGGCGTCGGCGGGGCCGCTGGCGATCGTCGCCGGCGCCGATGTCACGCCGCCGTTCTCGGCGATGGCGGCGACCACGATGCCGGGCGGATCCTGACCTGCCCGGCCAGCTCGGCGACGGTCTGCGCGCGGCCGGTGCCGAGCCCGTGGCGCAGGAAGTTGCCGGCCCCGGCAGCGGCGCCGAGCACCAGGGCCTCACGCAGTCCGTGACCCTGGGCGAGCGCGGCGGCAACGGCTCCGGTCATCGTGTCCCCGC
>DASSZQ010000009.1:0-2342 GCA_035702755.1 Solirubrobacteraceae bacterium
GTTGACGTCGGCGACGGCCGCGAGATGGGCGACGGCGTCACAGGAGTGCAGCGCGCGCTCCAGCGCCTCCCGGTCGGTGATCGAGCCCAGGACCGTCTCCACCGGGGATCCGGTCCCGCCCTCCCCCGAATGCCACGGCGAGGGGCGCAGGTCATAGATGACCGGCTCATGGCCGCGGGCGCGCAGCCGGTCGACGACGTGGGAGCCGATGAAGCCGGAGCCGCCTGTGACGAGAACGCGCATGGCCTAGTTGACCGGTCGGTAGTAGAGGGGGACGCAGGAGTGGTTGCGTGCCACCCAGTCGGAGTTGGGCAACTCGACGTCGTGCCCCATGATCCGGTGGCAGGGAGCATCGTATACGCGCCCGGTCGAGCGTTCCAGCCAGTCGAACACGATGTACTTGTACAGGCCTGAGGTCATTCCCTCCGGCAGCTCCAAGCGGCTGGGGTACTGGGGGTCCAACTGCTCGCGGGCGACCCCGTTCTTCCAGGCCACGATCTCCGGCATGCGCTCGATCTGCACGAGGCCCAGGGCGGCGGTGAACTCGCTCATGCGGAAGTTGAGCCCGGGGACGTCGTGGCTGGGCTTGCCGTAGTTGCGAAACGCCCGGGCGTGCTCGATCACCTCGGGGCGGCGGGAGACGAGCACTCCCCCCTCACCGGTGGAGATCGTCTTGGTGGCGTACAGCGAGTAGACGCCGGCGTCGCCCCAGGTCCCGGGCTTGCGGCCGTTCCATTGCG
Organism: Solirubrobacteraceae bacterium; assembly: GCA_035702755.1. GTDB lineage: Bacteria > Actinomycetota > Thermoleophilia > Solirubrobacterales > Solirubrobacteraceae > Palsa-465. The sequence continues at coordinate 741 of DASSZQ010000009.1, forward strand.
CGCCGTGGGCGTGGGCGCAGTCCTCGATCAAAAAGATCCCGTGCTCGGCGCAGTAGGCGGCGATCTGCTCGCTCTCAAACGCGATGTGGCCGCCGATGTGCACGAGGAAGGCGGCGCGGGGCTTGTGCTGCTCGGCGGCGCGCTGGAAGTCGGCGAACGACATGCACAGGTCCTCGCGGTTGCAGTCGACGAACTGGACCTCGGCGCCGGCCCGGATGGCGGCCAGCGGCGTGGCCATGAACGTGTTCGACGGGCACAGCACGGTCTCCCCCTGCACGCCGGCGAAGTGCAGCGCGGCGAGGGCCCCGCCGGTCCAGCCGCCGAGGGCGACGGCCGGAACCTCGTTCCACGCCTCCCAGGCAGCCTCAAAGCGGGCGTTCATGTCCGCCTCCGACCAGCGGCCGGAGTCGAGGACCTCGTCGATCAGGGCATGGAACCGGGCGCGGTCGCGCTCGTCGAAGCCGATCGCGAAACGCGCAAAGTCAGGGGTGGTCTGTTCAGAGGCTGAAGCTCGAAGGGAAGTCATGGCGATGGGCCTTCCGTGCCGTTGAATCTAGAAGCGCCGGCCGGCGGCGTTTGAACGCTCAGCGCGTCAGGACCCGCGCGCCGAGACGCTGACAAGCGTGTCAGACAGGCAGGACGGTATCGAGTTTGCGCCGGTTGAGCTGCGCGAGGATCACCCGCAGGGCCGCCACCGTCCGCCGATGCGACCCCCGCGAGCTGTAGAAGTCGGCGTCATGCAGCAGGATCACATCCCCGGGAAGCAGCCCGTGGGTGGCCCGGGCGGCGATCCGCCCCGGGGTGGTGAACCTGCGCCAATCCTTGCCCCAGCGCGACCACAGAAGCGGCCGCAGCCCGGCCCGGCGGGCCGCCTCCAGCCCGGCGGGGCTGTAGATGCCATACGGCGGGCGATGCCAGCCCACCGGCCGGCCGACCGCGTCCTCGATGACCGCCGCCCCCCGGGCCAGATCGGCCCCCACCCCGCGCTCGGACAGCCGCAGCTGCAGGCGATGGCGGTGGCCGTGCAGCGCCACGACATGCCCGGCGGCGGCGATCCGCGCCGCCAGCTGCGGGCGGCGCTCCACCTGCTCGCCGACCAGAAAGAAGGTCGCCTGCGCGCCCGCCCCGGCGAGCAGCTCAAGCACCGCGGGCGTGCCCTCCGGGTGGGGCCCGTCGTCGAACGTGAGCGCCACCCCGGCCGCTCCCGGCAGGGTCCGCGGCAGCCCCAGCGCGGCCGCCGCCGAGCGGTTGACGGGGGCGAGGGCATGGCGCAGCACGCACCGATCATGCCGGATCGCTACAACGGTCAGACGTGTGACCGGCGTCCCTGACCTGGACAAGTGGCTGCCCACGCCCGCGCTGCGCGTCGCGCACCGCCGGGAGTGCTCGGCGCCGGCCGAGGCCCTGTGGCAGGCCGCCCGGGACGTGCGCCTGTCCGACACGGCGCTGCTGGGGCGGCTCGTGCGCTGGCGGATCCCCGGGCTGCCCCGCGACGAGGGCTTTGACCAGCTGTTTCGCCAGCCGCCGTTCACGGTGCTGGAGGAGGACGAGTACCTGCTCGTGTCCGGGCTGGTGGGGCGCATCTGGACGCTGCGCCGCGAC
>DASSZQ010000033.1:0-13257 GCA_035702755.1 Solirubrobacteraceae bacterium
GTGCAGCGCCTGGCGCTCCATCAGCTGCCGCAGCAGCTCCACGATCGTGAGGACGAGCTGGGCCAGGCCGCGCTCGAGCTTCTCAGGGTCGGCGTCGATCCGCGTCGTCATGTCGGCTCCTGTTCGACAAAGCTGTACGGCGGCCACGGGCCGGTGCCGACGACGGTGGCTCCGGCGACGGCCTCCGTCACGTCCCGGCAGCGGCCGATGAACTCATCGACGTGCGGCCGGGCCACGAGGTAGGCGGCGACCACGGGCGTCTGCGGACGGGTGAGGATCCGGCACGTCCGCTCGCGGGCGAGGTCGCGCAGCGGCGTGTCGATCGCGGTGGCGATCTCCCGCGCGCGCCGGCGCACGGCGAGGCGCTCGTTCATGTAGTCCAGGCCGGGGGTGGCGCCGGCCGCCGCGCTGGCGGAGCCGGCCGCCTCCGCGAGGGGCGGGCTGTCGGACCAGTCGGCGCGGACGCCGAACTCGACGGCGCCGCTCACCCGGGCCAGCCCGGCGAGAAAGCGCTCCCGGCGCTCCTGTAGCAGCGTGATCACCTCAGTCTCGCCGGCCAGCACGGTGCCGAAGCGGGCCGGCAGGATCGTCGCGTCGTCCATGAGGCGCTCGACGATGCGCTCGTACTCAAGCAACGACTCCGGCCGGGGCTCCGGCGCGCGGTCACACCCGGCGACAAAGGCGGCGAGGCCGGCATGCACGATGGTGTCGACGGGGGCGCCGCCAAGGCCGGTCAGGCCGGCGGCCACCGGAGCGTCGGCGGGCCCGATCGCATAGAGGAGCAGGGTCACCGGCCGGCCGCCTTGTCCACCGCGGCGATGAGCACCCGCAGGTCAAGCTCGACGAGGTCGATACCGGCCGCGCACAGGGTGATCTCGCCCTGGATCGTGACCCCGCCCTCAAGCAGGCGGTCCAGCAGGTCGATGAGCGCGACCTCGCGTGTGCCCGCATAACCGGGCCGGCGCCCGCTGCTCTCCAGGTGCAGCGTGCGGTCGCCGGCGGCAGGCGGAGCGGGGGAGGGGTGGGCGGCCTGGCTCACCAGCCGGCTCCGATCGCTCCGGGAACGAAGTTGTATGGCGGCCACGGTCCGGTCAGTTCGAGGCTGATCCCGGCGGACGTGAACTCGTCGCCCAGCCGGGCCACCTCCGCGTGGAACTCCTCGACGGCGTCGTCGGCCACGAGGTAGGAGCCGTTGAGGACCATCGGCAGGTCGTGGCCGGAGACCTCGGGACGCTGGGGAGCCGAGGTGACGCTGTCGACGGCCGCGGCTCCGAGCGTGGCGTGGATCGAGCGACACGCCTCGTCGAGGACACGCTCGGCATCCTCGCGCCGACGGCGCTGGGTGAGGCGGTTCTGCATGTAGGCGGCGCCGTCTCCGGGGCCGAGCACCGACTCCTGTGGCGCCGGCGGCTCGGTGGCATCGACATCGGCGAACGCCTTGACGCCCCACTCGGTCTTTCCCGCCAGATGAGCCAGCGCCCGGCGCAGTCCGTCCCGCTCGCGCTCCAGCATCTCGCGCAGGCCGTGCTCGTCGCGGTAGATGGAGAACAGGCGCATGGGGATCGTCGTGCCGCCCCGCGCGATCTCCTCCAGCACCCCCTCATGCCGGCGGGCGGCGCGCTCCAGCCAGTTCATGTCGGACAGATGCTCGCGCAGCGGCTCCTCCCCGTAGTCGGCGAGGGGGACGGGGCTCACCACCGCGACCAGGCCGGCGTGCTCGAAGGCGGTGATGTGGTGGTGGGAGTCGATGCCGGTCAGCTCATCCGGCACCGGGGCATGGTCGCCGCCGACGATGCAGTAGACGTACCAGCCGAGGGCGGTGGTGTCCCGGGCGGGAGCGCGGGCCGGTGCCGGCGCGGGCCCCGTGGGTGGCGGTGGCGGAGCCGACGGCCGGGCCCGCTGCTGAGCGGGGGTCGCGAGATGGCGACGGGCCTGCTCCAGAAGCACGTCGGTGAAGCCCTGCACCAGCAGCGCGTGCACCCGCGCCTCCGCCTCCCGGCGGGCCCCGGACACCAGTCCCGGGACATCGTCGACGTGCGCGGCGAGGAGCGGCCGCAGCGCGGCGAGCAGGGCGTCATCGTCCGCCATTGCCCTCCTTCTCATCAGACGATTCACCGTCCCCGACGCCGATCGCCCGCTCCAGCCGCTCCAGACGTTCGCGCAGCTGCCGGTTCTCCTTCTCCAGGTCCTCGGCACTGCGCGACAGGCTGGGGTCAGATTCCCACCAGTTGATCCCCATCTCCCGGGCGCGATCGACCGAGGCGACGAGCAGCCGGAGCTTGATCGTGAGCAGCTCGATCTCGAGCAGGTTGATCTGGATGTCGCCGGCGATCACGATGCCCTTGTCGAGGACGCGCTCGAGGATGTCGGCGAGGTTGGAGGGGGCGCTGCCGCCGGCCGGCTGCATGGCGACGCGGCCGGCGGGCTGGGGCAGCGCGGCGCCCGGACGGCTCCGGGCCGGGTCAAGTCCGGACATGGCTAGTCCTCGTCGGTCTGACTGCGGTTGTAGCGCCGTCGGCGTCGGTATCCGACCAGCTCGCCGTCCTCGTCAAGCTCGACGACGTAGGCGCCGAGCACATCGGTTGTGCTGGGGATGCGCGCCAGCTCCACCACCTGGATGGTCACCTGCCACCCGTCGTCGCCGCGCTCCACGCCCAGCACCGACTCCACAGGACGTCCGAGCATCGCCGGGAATTCGTCGCGCACACGCTCGACGGCGTCGCGGGCGTTGAGCCGGCTGCGCTGCCGGCTGCCCGAGCCGTCGCCGGAGTCCGAGCGGCTCCCGTTGGAGCTACCACGACTTCCGTTGCGGCTGCGGCTGGAGCGTTGTTCAGCCATCGGCCGACTCCTCCCAGGTTTCGGCCTGGACGGAGTTGCGGCGCGCCTGCGCCTGCGCCAGGCGGTCCAAGAGCTCGTTCTCTCGCATGGTCCTTTCCTCTTCGTCGATCAGTCCGTCGTCGTACTCCAGCTCCAGCTGCAGGAGCTCGCTGCGAATGCGATCCTCGTCGTACATCTGGCGCTCGGCCTCATCGGCGACCTGCTCGGCGATCCAGACGACACCGCGCACCGGCGCCAGCGGCAGGGTGAGCAGACCGGTGAACAGGCCCATGGGATCAGACCTCCGCGGTGCTGAGCTCGACGAACGAATGCGGTGGCAGCGGGCCGGTGTACTTCAGGCGCATCCGCTCCGCCTGGGCGCGTCCGATGCCCTCGACCGCCTCGTCGAACTCGGCGATACGGTCGGCGTCGACGAGGAATGAGGCGCTGAGGACGATCCGCTCATGAGCCGGATCTGAGACCTCCACCCCCAGCGCGAGCGGCGACAGGAGGTCAAGGATCGCCTGCCCATCCGCCTGACGCTTGCGCTCGACGCCCGCGGCCACCAGCTCTCCCAGACGGATCCGCGCGTAATACGTCGCATCCTCCGGAGCGCCGCGCAGCGAATCGCGCAGGTGCGCCACCTCCGCATCCTCGGCGACCACCTCGCGCATCAACCGCGGCTCGTCATAGGTGGCACGCAGCTTCAACTCCACCTTCCCGGCCAGCTCCTGGAGCTGCTGACGCAGCTCCTGCTCATGGCCCTGGAGCAGATCCGCCCGCACGGCATCCTCGCCGGGCAGGACGATGCCGAAGCGCATCGGCAGGACGGTGCCGACTTCAAGCGCCGCCTCCAGCACCTGGGCGTGAGCGGTCATCGCCTCACGGCCGAACGTCAGCTCGTCGCTGCCGATGTCGCTGACCAGGGCGGCGACGTCATCGGCCCGCACCAGCTTGAGCTCGGCTCCGCCAATGCCCGGGGCCTTCGGTGGCCGGCTGCCGCCGGCCACGACTCCATACACGTAGGTGGCGCTGTCGGTGCTCACAGGGGGTCCTCCGTCCTAGCTCGATGAGCGACCGCGGCTCGATGACCGCTGACGGGAGCCCGAGCGCGAGCTGGAGCGAGACGAGCTGGAGCTGCGGCGCCGGCTGCTCGAACCCTCGCTGTCGCCCTCGCCCTCATCCTGATCGTCGTCATCGCCGGAGCCGAACAGCGTCTCCTTGGCACCTTCCAGGACGCCCTTGGTCTTGCTCGAGGCGCCGTTCTCGGTGATGTTCTCCATGATCTCCGGCAGGCCCTGACCACCGGAGTCGGTGAGGTCGAGGCGGTTGACCGCCTCGGCGAAGCGCAGGTAGGTGTCCACGCTGGCGATCACGATCCGTGCGTCGACGGTCAGCAGCTCGATGCCGACCAGCGAGACGCGCAGGAACACGTCGACGACCAGACCCTTGTCGAGCAGCAGATCGAGGATCTCGTAGAGACCCGCCGAGCTCGAGCGCTGGACGTATCCACCGCCGGCGCCGCGTTGCATTGCCATCGATGCCATGAAATCCCTTCCCTTTCGTGTCGTGTTGCCTACTGGTCCTCGTCGTAGAGGTCCGGGTTGATCAGCTCCAAGTGCGCCTTGAACCGGCGCAGGTCGATGTCGGCCCGCCGATGGGCCAGATGCGTCCGAAGCGCCACCACGTCGGCCGGCGTCGTCGGCAGCACGTCGAGGTTGAGCTCGATGCGCGTCAGACGCTCACTGAGTTGGTGGAAGGTGATGAGCCCGGCGCAGTCGGATCCCTCGACCGATCGCCAGGCGAAGCTCTCGTCCTGGCGCTCGTCAAGAATCTCGGCCCGCCAGTCGCTGTCCCGGTCGCCGTCGATCACCCCGGTCAGCTCGCCGCCGTCGCGCTCGAGGTCGCGAACCCGGTGGACGCCCTCAGGGAGCGTTTCGAGTTCCATCCACTCGCGCCAGGCGACGTGCACCGGGACTGCGATGTCGATCGATCGCTGGATCGGCAGCTGGGGCGTGACCGCCCGGTGGATGACCTCACGGCCCTCCTCCACAGCGCGCGTGGCCGCGAGACGGAGGACCTCGCCGCCGGTCTCGCGGACTCGCTCGGTCAGCTTCCGCAACCCGTACGCGGCGGCGCGGCGCGCCACGCGCTTGCCGACGCCGGAGGGCACGACGGCCGTGGAATGGGTCGCCGCCTTCGCTGCCTTCCGGGCGGCCCCGGCCTTCGCCTTTCGCACGGGGCTGGGACCGGCGCCCTTCTTGGCCTTGTTTGCCGCGCTGCCCGCGCGCCGCGCCGGCGCAGTGCCGCTCCGGTGGGCGGCTGTGCTGCGTCGCTGCGGGCGGGGCGCCTGCGCCTTTCGCCTGGGCGTGGCCGTCGTCGCCATGATCGCGTCAGCTGATCGCCCGGCTGATCTTCTCCGCCTTCTCCCGGGCCGCCTTGACCTCGGAGGCGAGCTTGCCGAGCTGGCGACCGGCCTCGCCGATCTGCTTGCTCATGTCGCCGAGGTCCACCTTCACGCCCGGCACCGGGATGCCGAAGATCTTGCGATTGCGTTGCAGGGCGGTGCGGCCCAGGACGACGCCGCCGGCAACGCCGGCCGCGGCGCTGGCCATCGGCACCACCACATTTGTCAAAGCGCTCCGGGCCGTACTGCGCGAGCGGGCGCCGTTGCCGTTGCCGCCGCGGGGTGCGGAGCTCTCCGAGGACGATCCCTCAGTGGAGGGGCGCCGACTCTCTGCCGACGCCGACTTCTGGCGAGCAGATGTTGCGCGCGAGGAGCCGCGGGAGCTGCCGGATCCCGACGTGGCGGCGCGCCGTGCGCTGCCGGATGCAGAGCGCGCCGAGCTGCTGCCCGAGCGAGCCGAGCTGCTGCTGCTCCCGGAGCGCCCGGAGCCACTGCCGGAGCCGGAGCGAGCCGAGCTGCTGCCGCTCTTGGAGCGCCCGGAGCCACTGCCGGAACCGGAGCGGCTGGCGCTACCGGTGGACCGGCTCCCGGAGCGCGACGAGGCCGCGGCGCTGCGGCCGGATGACGAACCGCTGGAACGTGACGATGAGGAGCGCGCGCCGCTTGACTTGGACGTGGTCCGGGATGAGCCGGAACCTGAGCCGTTGCCGCTGCTGGCGGACGCCCGGCCGCTGCGCGTACCGGCGGAGCGCCCGCGGCCCGCGGCCTGCGGCTTTGCCTCCTCTGACTCAGCGCCGTTCGACGACGCCCGGGACGACCTGGAACGACTCGAACTTCCGCGCTGGCTGGTCGCGGACATTTCTCTACCTCCAGTGTGGTTCGATCCCCCGGGTCCCCGACGCGGATGTCAGGGATGCGGGAGTGGTACGAAGTGGATACCCGTGTGTGCAGGGACTATTCAGCCTCGGCGTCATCGGCGGCTCTTTGTGGTCGCCCGGCTGCGGGAGCGGCGCTTGGGTGCCGGCTCCGGCTCGGGCTCCGGCTCCTCCTCGTCCTCGGCCTCGTCGCCCTCGTCCTCGGCGACAGGCTCGTCGTCGGCCTCGTCGTCGACGTCCTCGCCCTCGTCCTCGGCGACCGGTTCATCCTCGGCCTCGTCATCGACGTCCTCTTCGCCCTGGGGCTCCTCCTCGGCCTCCTCGTCGAAGTCCTCGTCCTCTTCGCCCTCAGGCTCGTCGTCGGCCTCCTCGTCGAAGTCCTCGTCCTCCTCGGCCTCCGGCTCGTCGAACTCGGCGTCGTCGTCGCGCGACTCATCGTCCTCATGCATGTGCGGCATGGCCTCGGTGGGCAGCCGCTCCTGGAGCGACTCAAGCAGCCCGCGGCCGCGCGCACTCATGGCGATGCGCCCCGCGGTGACCAATCCCGCTCCGACGAGAAGGGCCCGGCCCGCACCGCCCTTGTGCTTCTTCTGCGGAGGGCTGGAGTTGATCTCGTCCAGTGCCGCCTCGATCGCCGCGATGAGCGGCCGGCGCATGTCAATACCCATCTTCCGCTCCTTTCGCTAGCTGCCGTGACCGTCACGGGAGCGGCTCTGACGCCGGCTGCTCTGACGGTTGGACGAGGTGCTGGTTGAGCCGCTCCGGCCGCGCGACGAGCCACCGTTGTGGCCGTTGCGGCTGCGCGAGCTGCTGCGGCTGCCGCTTCCGGACTGGCCGCCGCTTCCTGAGCCACCGCTGCTGCGTGACTGGCCGCTGCGCGACCCGCCGCCGCTCCGTGACGAACCGCCGCTCCGCGACGAACCGCCGCTGCGCGACCCACCGCTGCTCCGGGACGAACTGCTGCGGGACTGAGCGCTGCTCGTCCGGCCGCGGGAACCGCGTCCGGACTGCTCGTCCTGCTCGTCCTCGTCGTCCTGCTCGTCCTCGTCGCCCTGCTCGTTCGCCCCGGTGATCTCCTCGATGTCGGCGTACTCGCGGTTGCGGTCGTACTTGGGGTCATGCTCCTCGACGAGTTCGCCGTCCTCGATGACGCCGCGCCAGGCGCCGGTCTCCTGCTCGTTCATCTCCACGAACGCCTTGAAACGATGCAGGTCGGCACGGGCTGCGCGCTTGACGTGGCGCATGCCACGGGCGGCCTTCTCGATCATCCCGCCCGGCTCCACGTCCATGCCCAGCAGCACCCGTGTCAGGTTCGGTCCCAGCTCATGGAAGGTGACGACGCCGGTGTGGGTCATCCCCTGACTGACGCGCCACTTGACCCGCTGGTCCGGGCGCTGCGTCTCGATCTTGGCGGTGAACTCCTTCGTCTTGCCCCAGATCTTCGTCGCGAACGAGACGGTGCAGTCGTCCTCCTGGGTGACGCGGGTGACCCGGTGCATGAAGTTCGGCCAGTCCTCGAACTGCGTCCACTGGTTGTAGACGGTCTCCAGCGGCGCGCCGATGTCGACGCTCTGCTGCACGGGCATCCGCCGGCCCTTGCCGACCCCGGGGGCGCCGCCCTTGCCGCCGCCACCACCGCTGTCGCCGCCACCGAACGGCAGCGCTCCCTTGACGGTGTCCTTGAGGATCCCGCTGGGGCCGCCGGCCTCGTCGACCTTCTCGCTCACCTTGTCTCCCAGTTGATCGCCCAGGTGCGACGAGGCGCCCTTGAGCAGATCCTTCGGCGACCGGGCGAGGTCCTGGACGCCATCCAGGCCGAGGGCGTCCGTCAGCTTGCCGGCGTTCTTCACCGCCAACGGCAGCAGGGCCGCGGCACCGGCGCCTGCGGCCACACCCTTGAGTCCTGACAGCCCGCCGGGGCCGCCGTTGTTTGACCTGCCGGGAGCTTTGTCACCGGCATCTTCAAGTGCACGCAACACGTTGCGTACGACATCCTGAACGTCTTTAGCCATTGTCCCCGCTACCTCCAGACTGGGAAAGCTGTGTCGTGGCTTAGGTCGTACCCGGGGCAGAACATCGGAAACTCCCGCAGCCTGGGCAAAAGGCGGGTGCGTGAGCCGGGTACCTGGATGTACCGGTCGGTGCCGAGGGGATGGCCGGCAACTCACCCTGAGCGTTTGTGAGTGGCATTGCCCCGCCGTGACAAGGTAAGCCGGTTTTCGGTAATTCAAAGTGACCGACGGCAGAACAGTCACTGTCACGGCCTTTGAGTGAGCATCCGGCACCGGCCCGGATCTGCACGCCGTCGCCCACGATCCCGTCCGGCGGCCCGCCGCGTTGCCGTCCAGCGATCCGCCGGGTTGCCGTTCGGCGCCCCGGCGGCGTTGTCAACCCGCGCGCGGAGCGTTATCATCGATGCAAGCATTCACGTAAATGAGAACGTACTCTCGGCCCCGCGGCGGCGGGAGAGAGCGGGGAAAGGCGGCGGCGATGGGACGCAACAGGACTGAGCACCGGGGGAGGGGCAGGCATCGGCGACGCGCGCTGATGGTGGCCGGGGCGCTGCTTGCCGAGACCGTCCCGCTGTGGTTGCGGGGCTACCGCCTCGGCGGCCGCGTCGTCGTCCGCTGCCGCCACGGGCACCTGTTCTCAACGCTCTGGATCCCGGCGGTCTCCATCAAGGCGCTGCGTCTCGGGCCGTGGCGCGTCCAGCGGTGCCCGGTCGGTCGTCACTGGACGGTGGTGACGCCGGTCCGGCGCTCCGAGCTGAGCGATGAGCAGCTGCGAGCGGCGGACGCGATCCGGGACACCGCACTGCCGTGACGGTGGTCCGCGCGCGCACACACCCGGCCACGGCACGCCCCTGGCCGGGTATGGTCTGTGGCGTTGACGGAGTCGACGAGAGACCACGGGGAGGCCTCCGATCAGCGCGGCGGCGGGAGACGCCGGACGAGCATCCTGCCGGATGACCCGCTGGTCAGGTGGATCTTCTGGCTGATCCTGTTCGTCTCCGTGGGGGCTCCGGCGCTTTTCTCGCTCGTCCTGCTCGTGACGCAGTAGCCGTTGTTGCCGCGACGGCGGCGGGTGCTGTCGCTATGCCGGCGCCGGGTGCTGGTCGAGGACCACTTCGTAGCGGTCGATGATCGGCGGGCGGTTGCGATCCAGGCCGGCCCGGCTGACCGCCGCCGCGCGCACCTCGCCGGCGAGATCATCGCTGGCGCGCAGCGCCTGGATGGACTCCCAGTAGGTGATGGCGATCGCCCGGCCCCCCGCATAGTCGACGCCGATCCACACCCCGGCGTAGCCCGGCTCCTGTTCGAGCTTGGGCAGGTGGACGTCGCGGAACTCGGCGAGCGTCGCCTTGATGCGCTCCGGGGCCAGCCCCGGAAACGTCGTCACCCTTGCGTGCATGGGCACCTCCGTCTGACGGTGGGCTCAGGCTACTGCGGCGCTGGGGGAGGATCAACGGCTCAGAGAGCGGCGGCGGGAGGGAACATCCCGCCCGGCGGCGAACATGGCAGCCGGCTAATGCTTCGCGCACCAATTGCCGAAGTAGAGCCGGAGAGACGTAGGCGGGCGCCCAGGCTGGAAGGGCCGCTTCGCGGGTGAGAGTCGGCGCCTCACCGTCCGCCCCTCGCCCTCACCTGCGCGGTTGCCCGCCGGGACGACAGGGCGCGGATCCGGTGACCCGCGCCGCCTGTCGATGACGCGCCGTCAGTCCGGGTCGTACTTGAACGAGATGCCGAGCCTGACGCGGTAGTTGAGGACGCTGCCGTCCTGGATCGTCAGGTCCTGGCGCACCACCTCGGCGACACGGAGCTCGCGCACGCTCTTGCCTGCGGTCTCGACCGCGGCCCTGGCCGCCGCCTCCCAGGATTCGCTGCTCACCCCTACGACCTCGGTGACGCGATAGACGCTGTCCGCCATGGAAACCCCCTTTGGGTTGGAGCCGGAGCATCGAGTCTCCCACGTCTGTCGTCGTCGGTGTGGGAATCTCTTTCCCGCGCGTGATGAAGCGAGGGCGAGCCATATGAGTGACGACACGGTGCTCGGCGCGGCTGTCGAGATCGACGGCCACCGCGTGTTGACCGGGAGTTGTTCCTGGGCGGACCGGTCACTCGTCGACGACGGCGACTGGTATCCGCGGCGGACGATGAGCGCGGAGGAGCGGCTGCGCTACTACGCCGCCCAGTTCCCTCTGACCGAGATCGACTCCACCTACTACGCCCCGCCGAGTGAGCAGCAGGCCCGGCTATGGGCGGAGCGGACGCCGGAGGGGTTCCGCTTCAACGTCAAGGCGTACTCGTTGCTGACCGGCCACCCAACGCGGCCGCGCACGCTGTGGGCCGATATTCGTGAGGAGCTTCCGCCGGACGTCCTTGATAAGCGCAACGTCTACGCCAAGCACCTGGCGCCCGAGGCGCTCGACGAGGCGTGGCGCCGTTTCGCGGCGGCGTTGCGGCCACTGCACGACGCGGGTCGGCTCGGCGCCGTCCTGTTCCAGTATCCGCCGTGGTTTGTCCCGCGGCGCGAGAACCGCAGTGAGATAGAGGCACTGCGCGAGCGTCTGCCGGAGTACCGGGTGTGCGTGGAGTTCCGCTCCCCGCGCTGGCTGAGCGAGGACCGCGACCGCGAGCGGACCCTGAGACTGCTGGAGGAACACGACCTGGTGTTCGTCTGCGTCGACGCCCCCGCGGTGTCCGGGCTGCCCCGCCTGCTGGCGATCACCAATCCGGAGCTGTTTGTGGTGCGGCTCCACGGCCGGTCGGACGAGACGTGGGCCAGCGGGGCGCCGACGGCCGCCGAACGCTTTCGCTACCTGTATTCGCGGCGAGAGCTGGAGGAGCTGGCGGGGCCGATCGCCGAGCACGTGGGCGAGGCCCGCGAGACCCACCTGCTCATGAACAACTGCTACCGGGACTACTCGGTGCGCAACGCCGCCGAGATGCGCGACCTGCTCGCCAGGCACCTCGGGTGAGGGCGGCGCATCGTTTCAGGCGCGCGCGTGTTAACCAGGCGCCATACAGACGATCAGCAGCTGATGCTGCAGGACAGGAGAACGATGTACAGGCGGATCCTTCTTTGGGCGACGGTGGCGGCGGCCCTGGCAGCCCTCCCGGGCGTGGCCGCGGCCGCGCCCGCCCACCGCTACTACCTGGCGCTCGGCGACTCCCTCTCCCAGGGAATGCAGCCCAACTTCCGGGGCGTCCTTCAGGACACGAATCAGGGCTACGTCGACGATGTATTCGCCGCAGAGCGAGCACACGTCCGCAACCTCCAGCTGGTGAAGCTGGGCTGCGGGGGAGAGACGACGAGCAGCATGATCACCGGCAAGGGCAACCCCGGGGCGCGGCGCTTCCACTGCCACCGACCCGGCGGATCGCAGCTGAAGGCGGCGGTCCGGTTCCTCCGGGCCCATCACCAGCGCGGCGAGGTGCCGCTGGTGACCATCGACATCGGTGCCAACGACGTCGACGGCTGCGCCAGCGCCTCCAACGTCGGCAGTTGCGTGAGCGCTGGGGTCGCCAGTATCGGCCGCAACGTCCCCCGGATCCTCAAGGCGCTTCGCAAGGCGGCGCCGGCGGGCACCCGGTTCGCGAACATGACCCTGTATGACCCGGTCCTCGCCGGGTACTTCAGCTCTGACGCCAGCGCCAAGGCGCTGGCCACGGCGTCGCCGCTGCTGGCCAAGCAGGTCAACGACGAGCTGACCGGCGCCGACCGCAAGGCCGGCTTCCGGACCGCCGACGTCGCCGGTGCGTTTCACACCTACGACAGCGCTGACACCGTCACGTGGGAGGGCCAGCAGCTGCCGGTCAACGTGGCGACCGTCTGCAGCTGGACGTGGGCATGCCAGACACCGCCCAGCGGGCCCAACATCCACGCCAACAAGAACGGCTACGCGGTCATCGCCAACGCCTTTGAGAAGGTGATCGGCCGGCTGTAGGCCGCCGGCCACGGCGCCGTTCCTGCCCGTGGGCCGGATGGCTCACGGGTGGGACGGGTCGCCGGTCCGCCGCGGTCCCTCGGCGGCGCCGCTCACGGGTTGGCCGGGTCGCTGGGCAGCTGCGGGCCGGTGGTCGGCGTGCGGGAGAACGTCTCGCCCTTGGGCACGCGGGCGCGGCCGGCATAGGTGGACCCCTGCACCCCGGGGGTGTGAGGGTCCAGACCGAGGTCGCGGTGCTGCGGGTCGGAATGGTTGAGCTTGAGGACGTAGCCGCGCTGGCCGGTCTCGCAGTCAGCGGCGCCGGAGTTGGTGACCGCCGCCCCGTAGTTCTGGCTGTGGAGGTACTCGTTGCCGCCGGAGATGGTGGAGGTGCTCCCGCCGCCGTTGGCCGGCGCCGTCGCGCCCTGCTGACCGAGATTGTTGGGCTGAGACGCGTTGGCCTGGTTGAACAGGACGCGCTGGGCGAAGCCGAAGCTGGTGGCCTCGGAGATGTGCTCGGCCAGATAGGTCCACATGTAGTTCCAGTCATTGCAGACCGTCTGATACGGCCCCAGGTAGCGGACCATCGGGTTCAGCGTGTCCACCGTCGCGGTCAACGCGTTGACCCCCACATTGGTCCCCGGCGCCAACGCCAGGTTCTTCAGCGCATTCATGACCTGCTGCAGATTGGCATTCAAAGACGGCGTGCGCGCCAGTGTCCGCGTCCCGGTCTCCACCGCCGGATTGATATCCGGCAACGCCAACCTCAACTCCTGCGTGGCCGGCGCCAACTGCGACCCCAACGTGTTCAAATCCACCAAAAACGGCCGCTGCACCTTCAACGACGCCGTCGAGACCGCCTCCGTGCTCGGCGACCGCGCGATCGTGGACTTCAGATCCGACGGGCGCTTGGAGATCGCGGCAAACGTCGTCGCCATATCGGTGAACAACCGCGCGTTCGTGGAGGCGACCGGCGCCACCGTGCCCATGAACTGCTCCAGACTGGACAGAAACGGCGACAGCTCAGACGACGGCGCCGCCAGATACTGAGCCACCGGCCGCAGATACCCAAACAACCGCGGCAGGCTGGCGATCGTGTCATTGACCGCCGACCCCCGCCCCGCCAACGTATCCCCAAACCCCACCAGGTTCTGATCAATCGCCGACCGCGTCCGGGCGTCAAACATCTGAAAGACATCCTCAAACTGCACCGGCACCTCGGTCTGCGCGAT
>DASSZQ010000267.1:0-2518 GCA_035702755.1 Solirubrobacteraceae bacterium
GGCACCGAAATGCTGCGGCGGCAGACGCGCCGGGAGTTTCCGGACGCGCGGGCCGGTGAGCTCCGGGAGACGCTCGCCGCCCGTATGCAGGCGATGCGAGAGCGCCGCCATCGCCCAGCGGCCGCAACGGCACCGACCGGAAACGGGTTCACCGATGAGCTGGAGCGGCTGGCGGCGCTACGTGATGCCGGTTCCATCACGCCGGACGAGTACGAGACGGCGAAGCGACGGATTCTCGGCTCGCCGGGCGACTCCGGAACGCCGCCTCCGGCGCGATCCGGGGCGGGATCGTGACCACCGATG
Organism: Solirubrobacteraceae bacterium; assembly: GCA_035702755.1. GTDB lineage: Bacteria > Actinomycetota > Thermoleophilia > Solirubrobacterales > Solirubrobacteraceae > Palsa-465. The sequence goes on from DASSZQ010000267.1 coordinate 304, forward strand.
TGCGGCCAGCCGAGGCGCTTCTGCGCCGCCTCGCCTCGGCCGATGAGTCGTGCCTGGGCTCCGTCCTGTCGGCGCCCGCGGCGCGGACGTCGCGTGCCGCTCCCGGCGCTGGGGTCTCGCCGGCAAGCGGCGCCCTGGCACCGGATGTGCGGGCGCTGGTCCGCCTGGCCGCGCTGCTTGCCGTCGACGGGCCGACACCCTCGGTCTGCTGGGCGGCCGAGCTGGCGTCGGTCGCCGGGGTCACCGATGACCGCCTCGTCGCCGTCCTGCTCGCCGTCATGTCCTGTGCCCGCGCTGCTCAGGTCGAGCTGACGGCGTCGCGTCTGGCGACGGTGTTCGCCGACCGCTGAGGCCGGGACGGCATCAGGCGCCGCGCCGCGCCAGCGCGGCGCCGATCGCGTCGGCGACCACGGCGCCGATCACCGCGCCCGCCACCACGTCACCCGGGTAGTGGACGCCCGTGTGGATGCGGGAGTAACCGACCAGCGCCGCGACCGCGTGCAGGGGGACGCTCACGGCCGGCATCGCCCGTCCGGCGCCTGAGGCGAACGCGACCGCGCACGCCGTGTGCCCGGATGGAAACGACCGCGAGCGGGGCATCTTGACCGGCCGGACCGTCTTGGCGGGCTGGTCCGGGCGTTCCGGCCGCCGCCGCCGGGCCACCGGCTTGACGAGAAGGTTGACGGCGGCCGAGGTGGCTCCGAGCGATGTCAGCCCGGCCAGCGCAGCCCGGCGGCCGGGCGCGCCCCCGCCGAGGGCCAGCACGGCGGCTGAGGTCAGGGACAGCCGCGAGTAGTCGGCGGCGCGCGACAGCCCGCGCATCGCCACGTCGAGCCGCGGCGTGTCCCCGGCGGCGACAGCCGCGTACACCGCCCGGTCGATGGAGTCGGCCTCGGTGCGCCAGTTGGACATCATCCCCCCGCAGAGGTTAACCGGCGAGGCTCCCGCGGGCCGACCGGCGCGTCTTTTTTAGTGGAACGTGGCCGCGGGCACGGCGGCGACGATGGCCGAGAGGATGATCGCGCAGCCGAAGAACGGCAGCGCGAAGCCCGTCAGGCTGGCCGCCATCTCCTTGGCCCCGGACGAGATGCCGGTCATGGTGCCAGGCCAGTCCTCGACGAGGGTGTGGGCACCGACAGCGGCGAACACCGTGCCCAGACAAGCGGCGCCGACCGCCACCCAGGCGAACGCGGCGCCGCCGATGATGGCGAACAGCGCGATGCCGACGAGCCCAACGATCGCCCCCAGCGCCTGACCGGCCATCGAGGGCAGCGGGGCCCTCATCGCCGGCACCGCCAGCGCAGCAACGAGAATCCAGACCACGAGTGCGAGCCACTCCATACCGACAGCGTGCGCGTCACCGGCGGGGGTCTCAAGGGTGCGCGCATGCGTCCGGCGCGGGCGCCCGCCACCCCCGCACAGCGGTGTGTCGACGCAGCGCACACCTGTCACCCACAACGGGTGATGCCGGGGGCGCGCGCGGCGCCCACGATCGCGCAATGAGCACTGCGATCAAGCCCACCCGCCGTCCCGCCAAGCGGTCCAACGGTGCCGCGACGCAGGCGACCCGCCCGGCGCCGGACGCGGCAGCCTCGCCCAGCCCGGCTGCGGCGTCGCCGTTCACCCCCATCGAGGACTACGCGTTTCTGTCCAACTGTCACACCGGCGCCCTGCTGGCCCCGGATGGGTCAATCGACTGGTTGTGCGTTCCGCGGTTTGACTCTCCCAGCGTGTTCGGCACGCTCCTGGACCGCGGCGGTGGCAGCTTCCGGTTCGGCCCGTTCGGCATCAACGTGCCCAGCGATCGCATCTACGAGCCGGGCACCAATTCGACCGTGACATCCTGGAAGACCCCCACGGGTTGGGCGGTGGTGCGCGACGCCCTGACGATGGTGCGCCGCGCCGGCGAGGACACGACGACGCCGCACACCCGGCCGCCCGCGGATGAGGATGCCGGGCACGTACTGGTGCGGATGGTGAACTGCATTGAGGGCAGCGTCGAGGTAGAGCTTGTCTGTGAGCCGGTGTTCGACTACGGCCGGGTGCCCGCGGAGTGGACGGTGACCGACGAGCGCCATCAAGCGCAGGCCTCCGGCGCGGGACAGGCGCTCCGCCTGCAGACGGACATGCTGATCGGCATCGAGGCCGGCCGCGCCCGGGCTCGGCACATGCTGCGGGCGGGGGAGAGGGCGTTCTGCGCGCTCGCCTGGGCCGA
>DASSZQ010000159.1:0-27588 GCA_035702755.1 Solirubrobacteraceae bacterium
CAGCGATCCGGTGGCGCCGTCGACCGGCGCCAGGTCATCGATCAGGATGCTGGTGCCCGCGGTGGCAACGGATGCGAGCACGGCCGCGTCGGCGGTGGCCGCACCCGCTGACGCGGCCTCTCCCGCGCTGGCGCGCAGCACGAGGCGGTCGGTGGTCTCGTCGACGAGCAGGATGTCGGCCCGCTCGCCCGGCAGGAGTTCCTGGGCGATGGCCAGCAGCGATCGCAGCGCCCCGTCGACCTCGCGGGGGGTGATCGCCGCGAGCAGGATCGCCTCCAGCTGGCGCACCCGGCGCGCGGCGTGCGCCGCCTCATCCTGCGCGCGCTCCAGATCGCGCTGGCGGCGGGCCAGCGTGCGCTGCGTGGCGATCAGGTCGTCGTTGAGGGCCAGCACCTGGCCCACAAGGCGGTCTCGCTCCGTCCAGGCGGGCTCGGCGACCAGTTCGATCGACCGCCCCGGCTCACGGCGCAGCCACACGGTGCGATCCTCAGCGCCGCCGTCAATCAAAAAGCCGAAGATCGCCCGCCGCCATCGCTCCCCGGCGTCGGCCAGCGACCGGGCGAAGGCGGCGCGCTGCTCGCCGGACAGGAGGTCCTGGAGACACAGGCGACCGCCGGCACCGCCGCCGGCCGCCCCCAGCAGCGCCGGGTTGGCGCGCAGGATGACTCCGTCGTCGTCGACCTCTGCCGCGTAGACCGTGTCGCTCTGCCACGGGTACGCGACGACATCAGCGCCGGGAATCAAAGATCAGAGCTCGGCGGCGAGGAGCCCAAGCAGCGCCCGCGGGTCGTCGGCGAAGCCGTCGGCGCCAACCGCCCGGGCACGGCCTGCGTCGCCGCCATAGGCTCGGCCGCCGACAACGATGTACGGCGACGGCGAGAGCCGGCGCAGCAGCTGGCAGGTACGCGTCACCGACAGCAGGTGGCCGGGCAGCGCCGTCGACAGCGCGACCAGCGCCGCCCCCCGCGTCTTCACCAGGCCGACCAGCTCGTGAAGCGGCGTGTCCGGTCCGAGGGACAGCACGGTCCAGTCCTGGGCCTCGAGGAAATCGGCGACCATCTGGCCGCCGAGTGCGTGACGCTCGCCGGGGCTGGCCGCAACAACGGCGACGCGGCCCGCGCCGACGGGCTCGCCCCCGGCCAGGTGCAGCCCGAGGCTGGCGATGGTCGCCTGGGTGATCTGCGTCGCCAGGTGCTCCTGGGCGACGCTCACCTGCGCGGTCTCCCACAGACGGCCGATCTCATGCATGACCGGGGCGATCACCTCCAGATACAGGGTGGCGGCCGGAACTCCCGCGGCCAGCCCGTCCTCGACGAGCCGGCGGGCGCGGCGTCCGTCCGCCGCCAGCAGGCAGCCCAGATACTCCTGCGAGAGCGCCCCGGGAGAGAGGGTCGCGGGCTCAACCAGCGGCTCGGTCACCGGCTGACCCGCCCTCCGGGCCTCTACCGGGACGCGCGTGCCGCCGGAAGCTCGAACCAGACGTGGGTCGAACCCTCGCGCACGCCCCAGCTCAGGGCGATCTGCTCAACGAGATCAAGGCCCCAGCCGCCGAACGGCGCCGACTCCTGGCGGGCACGGGGCACAAAGCCTCCGCCGTCGTCGATCACCTCGCAGCGCAGCGCCCCGGGAAGCTCGGCATCGATGTGCACGACGATGCTGTCCCCCTGCCCGTGCTGCACGCTGTTGGTGACGAGCTCGGAGACAAGCAGGCGCGCGTCGGCGACCGTGTCAGCGTCCAGAACGGGAGCCAGATCATCGATCGCCCGCCGAGCTGCCGCCGGAGCCTGCGCGTTCCTTGGGAACTGAAGACGACGAACCATAAGCGTCGGATTTTGGCGTACCCGTCCCCCGGCTGGCGCTAAACGCGGTCGGCCGCCCCTGCGGGGCCGACTACACTTGACGGGTGGAGGCTCACCGCCAGCCGTGGGAGACGCCCCCGGCGTCTCTGCAGGACCGCCCGCTCCCCGGGCTCGCCACCGCCTTCAGTGCGGCGGTGGCCGCAGCCGACATCGGTCACGCCCGCCGGCTCATCGCCGACGCAGCCGACGCCGGCGCCACCACGGGGCGTCTGTATGTCGACGTCGTCCGGCCGGCGCTTCAGACCATCCAGCAGAGGGGTGGCCGCACCCGCGCCCGGCTCGCCGCCGGAATCGGCGAGGCCATCGTCGCCGATCTCGCGGCCCGGCTCCCAGCTTCGTCGCGCGATGTCACCGGGCGCGCCGCGGTTCTCTCCTGCCGCGCGACGGGGATCGAGGCCGTCGACGGGAGCGTGGCCACCGGCTATCTGGAGGCCGATCGCTGGAGCGTGGAGCGGCTCGGCACCGACGATCTCGACGACCGGCGAGCGGCGCTGGCCGGTGCCGGCGCATTTGAGCTGGCGGCGGCGGTGACGGCAGGCCCGGAGGACGCCCTGCGCCTCGCCCCCATCTGCAGCGAGTTGCGGCGGTTGGCCGATCCGCCGGTCATCGTCCTGTGCGACTTCTCCGGCCGTTCTCCCCGCAACGCCGCCTCCTCGGCCCTCGGAGCCGATGCCGTCGCCCACGACCCGGAGGAGCTGGTGCGGTGCGCCACCGCTGGGCTGCCCGGTCCCGGCCGCCGACGGTGGGGCGTCCGGCTCAGCCGTGCGAACGGGGGGCTCACGATGGCGCCGACCGGGCGCCTGGACGCGGTCAGCGTGGGCAGGCTCGCCGACGTGGCGCTCACCCGCTCCGGCACGTTCTCCCGGCTCGTGCTCGATCTGCGCGAGCTCGCCGAGTTCGACGCCGGCGGCGTGCGCGAGCTTGCCGTCTGGCGCACCCTCGTGCCGTGCGAGGGCATCGATCTGACGCTCGTCGCCGACGCGCGGGCCCGGCGCGAGCTTGACCGGGTGGGCACGGCGCTGCCGTGGCGTATCGCCGAGCCCGCCACCGCGGATCTGTAGACAGCCGGGGTTGGGGCCAAAAAAGTCGCGGCCGGAGCGCCGGTTGGGGGTAGGCTCCAGATGAGACCGTGGAGAGGAACCTGACACCCGCCGCCGATCGGCACGCGGCCGCCGCGGTCCTCGGCCGGGCCCGGGGCGAGAGGCACTGATGCCAGCCGACCGGGAGACGCCGACCCCCGCCGAGCAGGTGGCCCGCCTGTATGAGCAGGCCGAGGCCCAGGCGGCGAAGGCCGGCGAGCACCTCGTCGGTTCCCAGGGCTTTGCCTCGCTGCTCGGCCAGCTGGCCGAGAACGCGGCCGCCGCGGCGAAGCTCGGCAACGATGCGATGGACCTCGTGCTGCGCAACCTGCGCCTGGCCGGCCGCCGCGACGTCGTTCGCCTCGCCCGGCAGCTCGGCCGCACCGAGGACAAGCTGGAACGTGTCCTGCAGGAGCTGGAGGAGCTGCGCGACCAGCTGCGCGAGCGCGACGAGCCCCCAAGCCAGAGCAACGGCGCCGCCGCCGCGCCGCGCCGCGCCGGGACTCGGCGAGCGGGCGCCAAGCGCGCCGCGCCGGCCGACGAGGAGTCGCGAGCCGCGTCATGAGCGCGCTGGACACGTTGAGCCGACTCCCCCGGGCCACGGTCGAGTTCGCCAACGTGATCCTGACCACACCGGACGCGGCGATTGGGGGCACCCCCCGCGACGTCGTCTGGACGCACCGCAAGACGACGCTGTACCGGTATCGCTCAAGCGTCCGCCGCCACCCGGTTCCGGTGCTGCTGGTGTTCGCGCTCATCAACCGGCCGGAGATCTTCGACCTCCGCCCGGGCAACTCGTTCGTCGAGTTCCTCCTGTCAGAGGGCTATGACGTGTTCCTTGTGGACTGGGGCGTTCCCGACGAGGAGGACGCCGACATGGGTCTCGCCGAGTTTGTGTGCGATGAGCTGCACTGGGCGGTGCGCGAGACCCTGCGCAGCGCCGGCCAGGAGGAGCTCACGCTCCTGGGCTGGTGCATCGGCGGGACGCTGTGCGCGATGTACTGCGCGCTGCATCCCGGCGGCGCGGTGCGCAACGCGATCCTGCTCACGACGCCGATCGATCCCAGCCGGTCGCTGTACGCCCGGTGGGTGGGCGGCGATGAGTTCGATGTCGATCTGATCGCTGACAGCTACCTGGCCGTCCCCGGTGCCGGGATCGACTGGGCGAACAAGCTGATGAAGCCGGTGACCAACTACGTGACCACCTACCGGCGCCTGTTCCAGAACATCCTGGACGGCCGCGATCCGCGCGACAGCTATCAGGCGATGGCCAAGTGGGTGGCCGACAACCCACCCTTCCCGGGGCGCGCCTACCGGGAGTGGATCACGTGGATGTACAAGGAGAACCGGCTCGTCGGCGGCCGCCTTCAGCTGCGCAGCCGGCGGGTCGACCTGGCGGCGATCGAGCAGAACCTGCTCGTGGTCACTGCTGGGGCCGACCACATCGCGCCCCCGGGCGGCACGGTGCCGCTCCTGGATCTCGTCGCCAGCCGCGACGTCACTCACCTGGACCGCCCCGGCGGTCACATCGGCCTGATGGCCGGGTCAAAGGCAAAGCACGAAATCTGGCCGGAGCTCGCCGACTGGCTGGGCGAGCGTTCCAGCCGCTGACCCCAGACAAAGGAGGGAGAGGACATGGCCACCACATCCACCACCCCCACCCAGAGCTCAATCCACCGCCCCCGGCTGCACGGACGCGTCGCGTTCGTCACCGGCGGCACGCGGGGCATTGGGGCCGCGATCTGCCGCAGCCTCGCCGAGCAGGGCGCCGAGGTCGCGGCCGGCTACGGGAGCAACCGTGAGGCGGCCGAGTCGTTCATCCACACGCTCAGCCAGGATGACCTGCACCCCACCATCCACCAGGGCAACGTCGGCTCCGCCGAGGACTGCCGGCGCACCATCAGCGAGGTCATCGACCAGCACGGCCGCCTGGACATCCTCATCAACAACGCCGGGATCACGATCGACAAGACGGTCCTGAAGATGACCGACGAGGACTGGTACAAGGTGCTGGCGGTCAATCTCTCCGGCGCCTTCTTCATGAGCCAGGCGGTGCTGCCGCACATGATCGAGCGCGGGTCCGGGCGGATCATCAACATCTCCTCGATCATCGGCGAGATGGGCAACATCGGACAGGCCAACTACGCCGCCTCCAAGTCCGGGCTGTTCGGCCTGACCAAGACGCTGGCCCGCGAGGCCGCCTACCAGCTCAAGAAGGCGGGCAAGCTGGAGGAGGACGGGGTCGGCATCACCGTCAACACGGTCGCCCCCGGCTTTATCGCCACCGAGATGATGGAGACGATCCCGGAGAAGGTGATGGACGGCATCAAGGCCAAGATCCCGCTCGGCCGACTGGGCCGCCCGGACGAGATCGCCCGCGTCGTCCACTTCCTCGCCGCCGACCAGTCGTCCTACATCACCGGGGCGATCTGGGGCGTCAACGGCGGCATGGACATGTGACGTCAGCCTGACGTGCGCCCCGTCCCCTGCCCGGCCCGGGTCGACTCGGTGGGTTGGGGGTCTGGCCGAGGGCGCGCGCCGGTGGATCCGGGCGAAACGACATTGGCAGTGAACAAGGGGCAGGTCGGCGTCGCCGGGCGGCCGGCCCGGGACGCTGTCGGCAAAACGCCGGGCCGCCGCCCGGGATGCAGGCGGGAGACGCCGGGCCACTGCCTGGGTTTGCGGGCGAGACCCCGGTGGGGTCACATCCGTTCGAAACTCGAATGCGGGCTGACGATCTCGAACACAACAGCTGCCATACCTCACTCACAGACGAAAGCCGATGGCGCGATCCGAATTTCGAACAAACCGGGGGTGCTCCGCCCCCTGCCGCGGGCTCCCCAGCGCGTGGGCGGGCGGCCGTCGCGCCGCTGTCAAACCCAGCGCGTCGTCCTGCCCCACCCCGTGTTCACCGGCCATGCCGTGTGAATGGGCTCGGTGCCGCGAGAAACGGCAGCAGTGAAGAAGGGGGTTCGCCGGCAGCTGGCGGGATGCGGGCGAGAACCCCGCCCCGCCCCCGAGGGGCACCTCCATCATCGCCGGCGGTGGCGGCTGCCGCCACTGTCACACCCCGCGAGCCCTTCCGCCCCACCCCCTGTTCACTGCCATGCGGTAGCGCCCGGTCCCCCGGGGCCCGCCTCACGACCAGACGGCTCACGACCGGGCTGGGCCCCCGGCGGGCCGACGCGCCCCGAGACCGGCCAGGGCGGGGCAACACCGGGCTGAGGCCGGACCCGGCGCACCGACGCGGGCCGAGGCCGGCCGGAGCCGAGGTCGCCCCTACCGCGAGTGCTTGAGGACAGCCCGCAGCAGCGGCGGCCAGTGGTCGCGCAGCGAGTCGTGGCCCATGAACAGGCCGAGGTGTCCCCCGGGGGTCGTGTCGCGGAGGACCTGGTCGGCGGGCGTGGCCGTGTAATCGGCCAGGGCGAACACCTGGTCCGGGGGCGTGATGTGGTCGGTGGCTCCGGCGAGCAGGTTGAGCGGGCAGTCGATGCGACCGAGATCGACGCGCTCGTCGCCGACCTCGAGGCGACCGGCGATCAGCTTGTTGTCACGGAAGAGGTGCTCCACGATCCACAGGTAGAAGCCGCCCGGGATGGCCTGGGTGTGCTTGAACCAATCCTCGAACTCGCGGTAGCGCTCCAGATGCGCGGGATCATCGAGGTTCGCCAGCAGCTGGAGCTGGCGGCCCACCTCGTTGTCCGGCTTGATGAGGATGAAGCCCGCCAGCATGTGCTCACCGCTCAGCGTGCCCCCGCCGGCCTGAACAAGCGCGCGGTAGAAGTCAAGGTTGCCGTTGGGCGCGAACGTCTTCAGGGCGGCGTGGATGACGGGCTCGCCGCAGTGGAAGTCGATGGGCGCCCCGGCGATCGTCAGCGTGTTGACGCGCTCCGGTCGCAGCGCCGCGTAGATCGTGGCCAGCCAGCCCCCCTGGCAGTCGCCAATGAGGTTCGCGCGCCCGCCGAGGTGGTCAAGCGCGCGGTCGATGGCGTCGAGGTAATCATCGATACCGGCGTCCTTGGTCTCGTCGGTGGCACCGACCCAGTCGAGCGTGAACGCGCGGGTGAGGCCGGTGTCGAGGATCGTGCGCATCTGGCTCTGCTGTGCCGAGTAGTCGACGATGCAGGAGTCGTGCCCGGCCTGGGGCGGGAGCACCAGCGTGGGCACGATCCGGCTGCGCCGCCCGGCGGTGGAGAAGTCCCGCAGCCGCGCCACCGGGGCCTCAAACACGACCTCGTGCGGTGAGCTCCAGCCCGGATTGCGCCGCCCGGCCATCTCTCCCCACCAGCGCACCCAGTCGAGCATCAGGTCGGCAGGGGTGGCGCGACGCTGGATGGCGCCGGCCCAGTAGGCGCTGACGCCCTCGACGGCCGCCATCCAGGCGGTGACCGAGTCGGTGAGGGCGATCTCCTCAAAGGTGGGGGAGCATCCTGGGGCCACGTCGTTCCTTTCCGATTTGCCGCACCCCCCAGGTGGGGGGTCGCGGACCTTAGCAACTTCGGCGGCGATCGCTTGCTAGTTAGCTTGACTCATGCTAACCTGCAAGCAGGTCGATACCGAAATCACCGCTTGCTGATTTGCAGGTACCCCGCAAACCGCTAGCGAAGCCAAACGACACCGACATTTCGCAGAGGAGCACTCACATGGCATCCACGTCCACCAAGCAGCAGAACACCCTGTATCCCGACCTCGAGGCCGCCGGTGAGCGGATCCGCGAGGCCAACGAGCGCGTCCTGGAGGCGAGCCGCAAGGTCACCGGCGCCTATCTCGACGGCGTCGAGCGCTACGTCGCCGGCCTGACCCAGTTCGAGCGCAAGCTCGGCGCCCAGACGCAGGTCGACGCCGTCGCCGGGCTGTTCAACGCCCACGCGAAGCTCACCGACGACGTCACCGGCGCCAGCATCGCCGCTGCCCGCGAGCTGATCGCCCTCTAGGCATCGCCGTCAGTTATCCGGAACGGGCGCCCGGGGCGCCCGTTCTGCGTTAACCGGCCGCCGGGGCCGGGCGCCGACCCCCACAAACGCCTCATACACCTCGATCAGGGCCTGGCGCTGGCGCCCGGTGAGCCTCGGATCCGCCCGGATCGCCTCGACGACCTTGGCGGGGCCCTCGGCCTCCGGGGCGACACCAGCGTGCTCGTAGAGCGTGTCGGCCGAGATCTTCAGCGTGTCGGCGATTGCGTGCAGGACCTGCTCAGACGGGGCCCGCAGCCCCCGCTCAATCTGCGACAGATACGGGTTGGAGATGCCCGCCAGCCGAGCGAACTCCCGCATCGACATCTCCGAGAGTTCACGCTGCCGGCGGATGAAGTCGCCCAGCGACGATGGAGAGTCAGGCATGCCGCCAAGCATAAGGTCCGGTTAGATTTCGTCGCGAACCTCGACGTTCTTGCGACCAGCCAGCGGGAGGAACTCTTGCCTGACACCAATGAGGCGGCGCTGCGCAGCGCCGTCGCCGCCTTCAACGACCCTCAGGACCGGGAGGGCTACCTGAAGCTGTACGCCCCGGATGTGCTCCTGCATGGCTACCCGCGGGGGGTGGCCGGCCTTGAGGGCGCCCGGAGCTTCTACTCCCAACTGTGGGAGGCCTTCCCCGACGCCCGCCTGGAGGTTGACGACGTCATCGCCGCTGATGATCGGCTCGCCGCCCGGTACCGCCTGTCCGGCGTGCAGGCCCGCGACTTCTATGGCGCGCCGGGCACCGGAGAGGCGACGACCGTTGACGGCATCGCCTGGCTGCGCTTCCGCGACGGGCAGGCGGTCGAGGTGTGGCAGGTCTCCGGGACCCTGGACACCCTCACCCGGCTGACGGCGCGCGCCGCCGAGGCCCGCACGCGGCCCTCGGCGAGCGCCGAGGCGGCCGCGCTGCGCTGGCAGGAGAGGCACCCGGACGACTGACCCGGCCCCGTCGGCCGGCCGGCGCGGCGTCGATCAATCACTAGCGTCTTGGGGATGAACGTCCGACGGCGCACCCCTGCCGGTGTCTCCGGCGCGCTGCTCGCCGCCGGGGTCGTGCTCGTCGCCATCAACCTGCGCCCGGCGGCCGCCAGCATCGGGCCGGTGCTCAACCGGATCCAGGCCGACACCGGCCTCTCCTCAGGCTGGGCGGGCGCGCTGACGACGCTTCCCGTGCTCTGCTTCGGCCTGCTGGCCCCCCTGTCGCCGTCGCTCGCCCGGCGCCTCGGGCTGCACACGGCGATCGCCGCCGCCATGTGCACGCTCACGGTGGGCATCTTCCTGCGGCTGGTCCCGGGAACCGGCTTCTTGTTCGTCGGCACCGCCGTCGCCGGCGCAGCCATCGCCATCGGCAACGTGCTGGTGCCGGTCCTGGTACGGCGCGACTTTCCCCACCGGACCGGTACCGCGATGGCTCTGTACACGACGTCGCTGATCGGCTTTGCGGCGCTCGCCGCCGGTGTCACCGTTCCGGTCGCCGACGCGCTGGGCGGCGGCTGGCGCCCCGGGCTGGGCGTGTGGGCGCTCCCGGCCGCCGTCGCGGCGGTGGCCTGGTTGCCGGCGCTCGTGCGCCGCGGCGATGCCCTCACCGGCCCACCGGACGCCCCCCCGGCGCCGGGGGCTCCCGCGCCGGCACCCGGCACTGAACCGGCGGGGCCGGAGGCGGCTCACACCGCCCGCATGCTCCTGCGCAACCGGCTGGCCTGGGAGGTGACCCTGTTCTTCGCGCTGCAGTCCGGTGGCTTCTACGCGACGCTGGCCTGGCTACCGAGCATCTTCAAGAGCCACGGGGCCAGCGATGCGCACGCCGGCCTGCTGCTCAGCCTCTCGATGATCGTGGGGCTGGCCACGGCGCTGACCGTGCCCGGGCTGGCCGCCCGCCACCGCGATCAGCGTCTGCTCGTCGTCGCCGGCTGTGCCCTGACCGCTGCGGGGCTGGCGGGAATCCTGGTGGCGCCGATGTCCGCCTCCTACCTGTGGGTGATCCTCCTCGGCCTGGGCCAGAACGCCACCTTCCCACTCGCGCTGATGATGATCGTCACCCGCGGGGGCAGCGTCGCCACCACCGAGGGCCTCTCCACCCTCTCGCAGTCGGTCGGATACGTGCTGGCGGCGGTCGCCCCCGTGGCAGTGGGCGCGATCCACGGGGCGACGCACTCCTGGACGCCGACGCTCGTCCTGCTCATCGCGCTCGTCATCCCGCAGCTCATCGCCGGTCTCGGCGCCGGGCGCGACCGGCAGCTGTCGGCGCCCCCGCCCCCGGGGCGGGCCGATCCGCGCCCGGCCGCGGCCGTCTCAGGCGAGGGGAGCTGAAGCGGCGCCGTGGGCGATGCCGTCGACCTCGTGGTGGTGGGGGTTGTGGGCCCGGTAACCCGCTATCCAGACGCGGCCGTCCTTGGCCGGCCTCGCTTTTGCGGCGAGGCGGAGCTCGCGGCCCTCATTCAGGGCCGGTGAGCCGGGAGACGCGCCGCCGGTAGAGGGCGGCGGTGCGCTCATGAGCGCCGGCGGCGCGCTCGTGCCCCTCGGCGTCGCGCCGGAAGATCAGTTCGCTGTCGTGGTCGCCCCGGGCCGCGTGACGGCCGGCCAGGCCGCGCGCGGTCAGGGCGTGGCGGCGGGCCCGCGACGCGCGCTCCTCGGCCCGGATGGCCAGTTGCTCCAGCCAGCGCGTGTCATACGGGCCAATGGAGACCATGGCCTCGGTGCGCCGCGCGCGGCGGTCACGCCTCCGCTCGCTGGTGATCCGCGTCGGCGCGGACGCGGCGGGCCTCCGCCCGGGCCTGCTCGGCGGCGATCCGGTGCCGCTCGGCCTGCGCGCTGTTGCCGACGCGCTCCACCGCCGTCGCCGCCCGCTCGTGCGCGAGGGCATCCGCGTCGTGCGCGCGAGCGGCCCGTTCCTGAGCGCGCAGCGCGTGCTCAAACGCTTGGCGCGCGTCGGCCAGGGCCCGCTCCGCCCGCCGGGCGGCCTCGTCGCCGCGGAGCCTGGGGTGCGTCCGATCCGCCGCCAGCTCCTGCGCCCGGGCGGCGGCAACCAGCCGGCGCTCGTGCGCGGCCTGTGCGCGGTCGTGCGCGGAGGCGATTCCCGCCTCGGCCTCCGACTCAATCCGCTCCCGGCCGTCGGGCATGGGCAAAGCTTGACCGAGGACCCGATGGTCGTGTCCGGGTTTTTGCGCAGGGCTGAGGAGAAAAGCCGTATCGCGGGCTGCGGCGATAGCCCCGGGCGCCGCTCGGGTAGCGGGGACCCCATGTCCCGGTTGACCACTCCCCTCTCCCCCGCCCGCTCCAGACCCTGCGCCGGCGTCCCCTCCCACATCAAGGAGCGACGGTGAACTCGGCGATCATCGTGATCGACATGCTCAACCGCTACGAGCATGAGGACGCCGAGCCGCTGCGGGAATCCGTCCGCCAGATTGTGCCGCACCTGAGCTCGCTCATCCACCAGGCGCGCGAGCGCGACCTCCCGGTCGTCTACGTCAACGACAACCACCAGGATTGGACGGCGGGCCGGCGCGAGCTGGTTCAGAAGGCCCTGGAGGGCGCCGATCCCGGCCTGGTTGAGCCGATCGTCCCCCCGGACGACGCCCCGTTCGTCGTCAAGGCCCGCCACTCGGTCTTCTACGGCACCCAGCTGGAGTACATGCTCCGCCACCTCGACGTGGATCGGCTGGTGCTCACCGGCCAGGTCACCGAGCAGTGCATCCTGTACTCCGCGCTCGATGCCTATGTCCGCCACTTCTCCGTCGTCGTGGCCCCGGATGCGTGCGCCCACATCGATGCCGACCTCGCCCAGGCGGCGCTGCGGATGATGGAGAGCAACATGCGCGCCGAGATCCTGGACGCGGGCAGCGTCTGCGACGCCGTCGCCGCCTGAGTGTCTGCGGCGGACCGGCCGGTGCGGCTATGAGCCGAGCGCCGCGTACGCCGCCCCCGTCGCCGTGCCGTAGACGAGGTGCATGAACAGGTCAGCGGCCAGCGCCGCCGGCGGCTGGCGCGACGGCGGCGGCGCCAGATCGAGGGCCGGCAGTGCCGCCAGGCTCGCCCCCCAGACGACGAGCCCAAACGCCGCCCCCAGGGGCGCCGCCGGCGGCGTGCGGCGCAGCGATCCGGCGACGAGTCCCAGCGGCAGTCCCCAGCTGGTCCCGTAGAGCGCGTGGACGGCCTGGTTGAGGGCGCCGCGTCGCCGGCGCGGAACGCGGCGGCGCAGGACACCCTCGACGATCCGGCGTCCCATTTCGGCGGGGACCTCGCTGGGCTCGCCCCCGGTCGCCTTGAGGTAGGCGGTCTGAACCGAGGTCATGGCCGCGGTCCCCACGGCCGCGGCGGCCAGGCCGCGGATGACCGCGGCGAGCGGCCGCGGCGGCGTCGCCGGCCGCGGTGGCATCGCCGGCCCCGGTGGCATCGCCGGCCCCGGTGGCATCGCCGGCTCCGGCGGGGCTGCGGACCGAGCCGTGGACCCGTCCGCGCTGCCCCCGGGCGCCGACTCGGTCGCCTCGGTCTCGGTCCGGGCCCGGATCCCGCGCGTCGCCCAGAGGGCGACCCCCGCGGCCACAGCGTCCTCGGCGGCTCCCAGGGCCACGTCAGGTATCCCCGTCCGCTGCCCCACCAGGCTGCGCAGCCGCTCCGAGGCGTATGTCGTCGCCGCCGCGCCCGTCGCACCCAGGCCGGCGCCCCGGGCACCGCCGACCGCCGCGCCGGTGGCCGCACCGCTCGTCACCCGGGCAATGAAGGAGGCCGGATCGCTGCGGGGCGGTATCACCGGAAGCTTGTCGCCGAGCAGTTCGCCGGCGGCGGCCAGCGGGAGGATCCAGGAGAGCGGACCGCGACCCCAGCGACCCCGGGCCGCCAGTACGCCAGGGGCCGTGAACGTTCGGAGACCGCTGACGGCGCCGAGGGCGGCCGCGGGGGCGGGTGAGGAGGTGGACGAGGAGCCGGGCATTGTCGAGGGTTACCCCGGCCGCGGTCGTTCAACGCGATCGCTGCCGGATAGGCTGACGACCTCATGGCCGACCTTCCCCACCAGCGCCTCGGCGCCTCGGAGCTGGAGGTGTCACGGATCGGGCTCGGGTCCTGGCGGACGTTTGAGCGCATGGAGCGCGAGGAGTCCGAGCGCCTGCTCGCCCACGCGCTGGAGCGCGGCATCGACTTCCTGGACGACGCCCGCTACGACGACGAGACTGGCCGGGCGCCGATCCCCACCGGCTACTCGGAGGTGCTGTTCGGCGAGCTGTTCCGGGCCGTGGGCGCCGACCGCGACGCGGTGGTCGTCTCCAACAAGCTGTGGTGGGAGTTCTGGCCGGATCAGGACGCGGTCGGCGAGCTGGAGGCGTCGCTGGAGCGGATGGGCTTTGACCGCCTCGACCTCCTGTACAGCTCGACCCTACCCGCGGAGCTGCCGGTGCCGGTCGCCGTGGAACAGATCGCGGCGGTGCTGGCCACCGGCCGCATCCGCGCCTGGGCGGTGGTCAACTGGAGCGCCGACGCGCTGGCGCAGGCGGCCGCGGAGGCCGAGCGCGTATCGATCCCACCCCCGTGCGCGGCCCAGCTGCCTTACAGCCTCGCCCGTCTGGAGTGGGTGGAGGATCCGGAGATGGACGCCGCTCTGGAGCGGGCGGGCGCCTCGCTCGTCCCCTCGGCCGTGCTGGCCGGCGGAGCGCTCACCGGCAAGTACCCCGCGGCGGCAGCCGCGCCGCCGGGCGGGCGCCTGGCCGGTGATCTCGCCAACCCCCGCCACCGGCGCGCGCTCGCGCTCGGATCGGCGCTGCCCGAACTGGCCCAGCGGCTGGACACCACGCCCGCCACCCTGGCCGTTGCCTTCACGCTCCTTCACCCGCGAACCGCGAGCACGCTGATCGGCGCCACGCGCCCCGCCCAGGTCGACGCGGCGCTGGACGCGCTCACGCTCGCTCCGCGGCTGGAGGCTGAGGCGGTCGCGGAACTGCGCGCTCTCGCCGGACGGCTCAAGGACGCCCCGCCGGGCACCGGTCGCGGTGCCTGAAGGCGGTTGGGCCGAAAAGAAGAGGCTTCTCATGGACGGGTTATCGCCTTCTTATCGCCGCTGCCGATAGTCATCTCACGATGGCGAATGACGTCTCGACACGGCCGCGTGCGCGCGCTCGCCGCCCCCAGGACCCAGGCCCCGGCGGCCGGCGGCGCCCCGGAGGGCCGATGCGGCGGCTGACCGCCGGAGGCACCGAGGGCAACGAGCGCCTCACCACCCTCACCGGCCTCGTGCTGATCGTCCTGCTGGCGGCGCTGGGCATCACCATCCTCCAGCTCAGCTCGCTGCTGTGGCTGCATCTGTTCCTGGGGTTCCTGCTGCTGGGACCCGTGGCTCTGAAGATGGCGAGCACCGGCTATCGCTTCCTCCGGTACTACACCAACAACCGGCGCTACCGGGTCAAGGGCCCGCCGCTGCCCGCGCTGCGCCTGCTGGCGCCGGCGGTCGTCGGACTGACCCTGCTCGTCTTCGGCAGCGGCGTCGTCCTGTTGTTCATCGGCCCAAGCTCCAGCCTGCGCTCGCAGGTCTTCTTCATCCACAAGGCGAGCTTCATCCTGTGGCTCGGCGCCACCGGGCTGCACATCCTCGGCCACCTGCCGGAGATCTTCCGCTTCCTGCGCGTCTCCAACGACTCCCGCATGGAGATGATCGCGGCGCGCTCGCCGCGCACCTCCGCCGGCGCGCGGCCGGCCCACCCCCCGGTCGGCGATCACCTGCCCGGCGGGGCCGGCCGGTGGCTGTCGCTCGGCACCGCGCTCGTGCTCGGCCTCGTGCTCGCCGTCGCCCTGATCCCGGACTTTGGGACCTGGACGGGAAGCGTGGGCATGGCGCTGCTGCACCACCACGACCACTGACCACTGACGAGCACCGCCCGCGGCGGCGCGGTCAGCTCAGCGCCGCCGGCCGCGCGCGGTGTAGACGCGGTACGGAACGTCCCCGTTGGCCGGGCGGGCGGCGGCCGCCGCCGCCCGTGCCGTCGGGCGGCCACCCTGGTTGAGGTTGACGTTCTGCATCGCGCGCAGGCGCAGCGCGAGCGTCGGACACGCGTTGACGGCCCGGCGGGCCAGGTCCTCGAGTCCCGCGGGAATCGGCGTGGCGTCGATGAGCGGATAGCCCCACTCGTCGAGGGTGATCCGCTCCGGGAGCAGTTCGGCGCAGAGCCCGTGGGCCTCGCACTTGATGGGGTCGATCTCGATGTGCATCGGTCAGTCGTGCTTGGGGACGGCGGTCAGCGAACGATGGTCCGCTGCCGCGGGGTGATCAGGACGGGTCGGTGCTCGCACGCCTCGCACAGCCCGTGACGGGCATGGTCCTCAAATTCGTCAGCGAACACGCTGAGCGCGCTGGTCACGAACCGCGCCGCTCCGTCCGGGTGAGCGCAGGCGCCGCGGCCGATGACGAGCTCAGACCAGCGGCGCAGGTCGCCGAACGCGTCGCGGCCGCCGCGGCCCTCGCACAGGTCGCCCAACGTGTCGGCGATCGACGCCAGGCCGTTGACACAGGGGCCGCACTGGGCGGCGCTCTGCTCGGACATGTAGGCGGCCACTCGGGTCACCTCGGCGACCGGGCAGGCGCTCTTGGGCAGAGCGACGACGATCCCGGAGCCGATCGCCGCCCGCAGCGGGCGCAGCGAGGCGCTGGACAGCCGCACGCTCGTGGCGGCCTGGCCGTCGATCCAGCTACCCGCGTACCCGCCGAACAGGAAGGCGCGGGCGGGCTCGACAAGCCCGTCGGCGGCCTCGATCAGCGACGCCAGATGTGACCCGTGCTCAATTTCGTAGACCCCGGGCGCGCGCACGCCTCCGCTGAGCGTCACCAGCAGCGATCCGGGCTCCTCCTCTGGACCCAGCTCGCGAAACCAGTTTGCCCCATGACGGGCGATCAGGGCGACGTGGGCGAGCGTCTCGGCGTTGGACATGAGCGTCGGCCGCCGGGAGATGCCGCGCTCGCTGATCCGGGGCGGCTGGGTGACCGGGCGGGGAATCCCGTTGTTGATGAAGTTGACGATGGCGCTCTCCTGGCCGGTGACATAGCCGGAGGGAACCGTCAGCAGCCGGGGCTGCGCCCAGCCGCGGCCGACGTCCGGACGCTCGGCGACCGCCCGGCGCAGCGACTCAAGCGCGTCGCGGAAGCCCTCGTCGATGGCGATCACCACGTCGTCGGTGCCGAGGGTCTCGGCGAGGCAGAAGGCGCCGTCTAAGACGAGGTGGGGCAGCGACTCCAGCAGCATCCGGTCCTTGACGCTCATCGGCTCACCCTCGGTGCCGTTGATCACCACCACCGGGGTGCCCTTGGCTCGCTGCACCGCGTCGAGCTTCATCGACAGGGGGAAGGAGGCCCCGCCTCGGCCCCGCAGGCCCGAGCGGGTCAGCTCCGCGACCAGCGGGGACGCCGGGCCGCCGCCCGTCCGGCCGGAGCCGGAGGGACGCTGGCCGTGGACGCTGACATGCCGGTCGTAGGTCATCGGCTCGGCGGCAACCCCAAGCAGAAGGCGGGGCAGGCTCATGCGTGTCCTCCGTGCGCCGGGCGCAGCAGTGTGGGAGGCGTGCCGGCGCGCCGCGCCCATCCCTTCCCCAGCGGGCCGCCGGGCAGCCAGACGATGAGGCCCAGCGCAAACGCCGCCGCGACCCCCAACATGCCGATCCGCAGCCGGGCGTTCTCCGGCCAGCCGATGGCGGCGCGGGCAACGACGGCCACGAGCACGGCGACGATGCAGATGACGTTGATCAGCAGCATCCACCCCTGATGGACGTCGCTGCCGGTGCCGAACCCGTGCAGCACCGCGATCGGCCAGCTGGCGTACGCCAGCCAGTGCACGGCGCGCCACCTCTCGTGCCCCAGCCGCTGGCGCACGAGGCTGGTGATGAGCACGGCCAGCATGAGGTCAAACGCGACCGCGCCGAGACCCAGCCACAGCGGCCGGTAGACGCCGACGAACGGGATGAAGGCGTCGACGAGCGAGATGGGAGCGAAGCTGTCCAGCACCGCGGTGAGGATGTGGATGACCAAGAAGACGACCGCGAGCAGCGATGCGGTTCGGTGCAGGCCGTCGATCATGAACCGCGGGAGGCCCGGGCCGCGCAGACGAGCGATGGCGGCGATGCCGACGAGGACGCTGGCGGTCAGGAGAATGAGCGCGACGGCGCCGCTGGCCCGGGTCAGGTACCAGTAGATGCTGGGCCCCACGGTCGCTCCCAGCGCGATCATGCCGGCCACCCGCCCTGCACCGAGACCGTGCCGTCAACGGCCACCAGACGCGCCGGGAGCGCCTGCTCGGCGAGCCAGTCCGGCGCCGCATCGCCGAGCACGATCGCCGCGGTCGAGGCGATGTTGGCGTCCGCGCACGTGGCCGCGGCGACGCTCGCGGTCCGCCACCGGCCGCCCACCGGCTCGCCGTGGCGCGGGTCGAGGATGTGATGCATCGTCCGGCCGTCGTGCCGCCAGCGGCGGGCGACGATGCTGGACGTGGCCAGCCCGCCGGACTGGATGGAGATCGTTTGTCCGGGCGCCTCAGAGCCGTCCCGGTGGTCGTCGGTCACCCGGATGAGCCAGCCGCCCTCCGGCGCCGGACCGGCGGTGGCGATATCTCCGCCGAGCGAGACGAGCACGCCGGTGTCGCCGGCCCGGTGGGCGGCATCCGCCGCCCGGTCGGCGGCGAGCGCCTTGGCCGTCGCCCCCAGGTCAAGCCTGACCCCGGCGGGCAGGCGGATCCGCGGCGGGTCCGCATACAGCTCAATCTCGTTCCACAGCGTCGACCGCCGCCGGTGAACGACCAGGCGATCCCCGGCCGTCAGCGGCGCCCCGTCCGGCACTGCCGTCAGCTCGCGCCAGTCACGGTCATAGCCGATGCTGATCAGGCTCTCGCCCAGCGTGGGGTCGACGGCTCCGTCGGTCAGATCCGCCGCGCGCACCGCCAGCGCCACCGCCTCCGCCATCAGGGGGCTGACAGTCACGACCGAGCCGGCGGCGTCGTTGAGCCGCGACAGCTCGGAGTCGCTGCGAAACCGGCTGGCGGCGGCATCGATGGCATCGATCTCACGCTCCACGGCGGCGCGCACCCGCGGGGAGGGGCGCCCCAGGTAGCGGACGAGCGCCGTCGTCCCCAGCGCCGGCCATGTCTCGGTGTGAACGTCGGCGGTCAGCTCCGCCGCGACGCCCGCCGTCATGACCCTCCGGAGATGACCGGAGACGGCGCCGGTGCCGGGGCCGGAACGGTCTGGGCCGGGGCGGTCGCCGTCTGCGCCGGGGCGGTCTGGGCCGGGGCGGTCGCCGTCTGCGCCGGGGCCGTGGCCGCCGGCGCCGTGCCGGTCCCGGTGGTCGCCGACGGCGCCTGGGCGGGTGCGCTGAGCCCGGTGTGGGCCGAGCGATGGTGGGTGCGGTGATGGCGGCGGTGCGAGCCGGACGTGCGCGCGGCGCCGGGTTGGCTGACCGAGGAGCTGCCCACGGTTCGCTTGTGCCCGGGGAAGGCATTGGCGGCGACGTCGGTGAGCAGACCGGTGACGACGACGGCGCCGCCGATCAGCACGCGGTTGAGGACGTGCAGGCGGCGGAGCCCGGCATCACGGCGGGCAGGGGTCAATGCGCGCGTACCACGAGGCATGGTCATCGACTCTGGTGATTCTCGCTTAACCACCATTTACCCCTTGATGAGAAGTCTCTTCGTGGGTGGAAGGCCTCCATTTGCGGGGTGTCCACGCCTCGTATGATGGCCCGCGTGGGTCATATCGTCCTGATCGAGGACGAGCCCGGAATCGTAGATTTCATCGACCGCGGGCTACGCGCGCGCGGGCTTGAGGTTCGTTCGGCGATGGACGGCGACACCGGGCTCGATCTGGCGCTGGCGGAGCACGTCGATCTCGTCGTGCTCGATCTCATGCTTCCCGGCCGCAGCGGCATCGAGATCCTCCATGAGCTCACCCACCGCCGCCCGGGGCTCCCGGTCATCGTGCTGACCGCGCGAGGGGAGATCGAGGACCGGGTCGGCGGCCTGGACGCCGGAGCCGTCGACTACCTGGTCAAGCCGTTCGCGCTGGCCGAGCTGGAGGCTCGGATCCGAGCCCAGCTGCGCGCCGCTCGGCAGTCGCCGCCGACGACGCTGCGCCGCGCCGGGCTGGAGATCGACTTCCTCACCCGCACCGTGCGCACCAACGGTGAGCCGGTCCGCCTCACCAACACCGAGTTCGACCTGCTCGCCTATTTCATGAACCACCCCGGGCAGGTCCTCAATCGCCAGCAGATCCTGCGCGCGGTCTGGGGGTACGGACACGACCCGGCCACCAACATCGTCGATGTCTACATCGGTTACCTGCGGCGCAAGCTCGGCGCCGGCGGGCGACCGGCGCCGATTCGGACGGTCCGCTCCCGGGGCTACCGGCTTGAGGACACGGCGTGATCGGTCGCACCAGCATCCGCTGGCGCCTGGTGGCCTGGGTGAGCGGCGTGCTGGTGATGGCCGCCGCAGTGATCTTCGTCGTCGTCTATGAGCGCACCGGCCAGGAGCTGCGCAACCAGATCGACCATGACGTCGCCGCCGACGTCACCGAGCTTCAGTCGGTCGTGCGCGCGCTGGGGCCGCGGGATCCGCGGACGCTGCTCGCCGACATCGGTGGCTATCTGCGCGCGCAGCCGTATTCCGGCACGTCGTCGCTGCTGTTCGCCTCCATCCCCGGCCATGGCAGCACCAGCAACCATCCGGAGCTGATCGGCGGCCAGAGCGCCGACGACGGGGAGTCCGCCTCGCAGCAGTCTCAGGAGAACACGCTGGAGCAGGCGCTGTTGAGCGGCCCCACGGGCGTGAGCACGCGGCACGTCGCGGACGTGGGCAAGGTCCGGGTCAAGGAGCGGATCGTGCGGGTGGGCGGGCTGCGAGTGCGGATCGGGGCCGGCGAGCCGCTGGAGATTGTGGAGCGGGCCGAGCACGGCGTTGCCCGGTCGTTTGTCATCGCCGGCGCGCTGGCGCTGTTGCTGGCGCTCATCGCCTCCTACCTTGCCGGAGCGTCGCTGTCGCTGCCCCTGCGGCGAATGGCCCGCGTCGCCGCCCGGGTCGACGAGGGCGACCTGCACCCACGCATGCAGGCCTCCAGCCTGGGCGGCAGTGAGGTGCGGGTGCTCGCCGAGTCGTTCAATCACATGCTTGACCGGCTCGGCGCGGCCTTCGCCGCGCAGCGCGAGTTCATCGCCGACGCCTCCCATGAGCTGCGCACGCCGCTGACGGTGATTGGCGGTCAGCTTGAGGTGCTGGCCGCCCAGGAGCGGCCGGATCCGGAGGAGGTCCGCCGGGTCGAGCGGCTGGTCGCGGGCGAGATCGCACGCATGTCTCGCCTGGTCGACGACATGCTGCTGCTCGCTCGGTCCGAGCGACAGGATTTCCTGCAGTGCAAGGAGTTTGAGCTTGAGCCGTTCGTCTCGGAGCTCTGGTGGGGGGCGAGCGTCAGCGACGAGCGCCACTTCGAGCTGGGGCCCATCCCCAACGCCAAGCTGACCGCCGATCCGGACCGGCTGGCTCAGGCGCTTCGCAACCTGATCCGCAACGCCGTCGAGCACACGGCCGAACCCCACGGGCTCGTCCGGCTCGAGGTCCAGTCCCGGCCGGGGGGTCGCGTCCGCTTCGTCGTCATGGATGACGGCCCGGGGATCGCCGCCGAGCAGCTGGAGAGCGTCTTTGAGCGGTTCCACCGAACCGATTCCGCCCGCGACCGCAAGGCGGGCGGGGCGGGACTGGGGCTGGCCATCGTCCGGGCCATCGCCGAGGCGCACGATGGCACCGCGCGCGCGGTGGCGACGGCCACCGGCGGAGCGAGACTGGAGCTGGAGCTGCCCGGCCTGCACGACGAGCGCACGCCCGCGCCGCAGTCCCGCGTCCCGGTCTCGCGCACGTCAGCCCACTAAGGCCGCAGGCGAGGCACCCCGGCCGAAGGTGCGGCGGCGGCGAGGCGGACGGCGCCTACGCGCCGACGGACTCGTCGAGGGCGAGGCCGAACGGGGTTCCCTCGGAGTCGCGACACACCGCCCACCGCTCGCCGGGGTGGATGACTGTGCCCCCCAGGCTCCGGACGCGCTCCATCGCCGCCGGAAGGTCGGCGACCGCGAAGTACGGCAGCGAGAACGTGTCCCCCGGCCCGCGCCCCCGCTCGTGAACTCCGACTGACGCGGCGCCCTCCCGCGTCTGCCACCCCTCCCCCTCGCCGGCGGCGCGGTCGGCGAGCGGCTGGCCGAGCAGCTCAGACCAGAACCGCCGGGCCCGCGCCGGATCATCGGCGGGGAACTCGATCAGCGCCGGTCGCACACCCATCCGGCCAGACTACCGCCGCGCCCCACCGGGGTGGGACGCGGCCGTCGGTGTGCCAGAGTCTCGGTGCGTCGGTTAGGCGCGGCGCAGGGGCCGGGTCTGCTCGGTGCCCGGCTCGCCGGTAGCGGGCTGCACCGCCGTCTCGCCCTCGCGGGTCACCAGCGGTTCGCCCTCGCCGGCGGTCGTCGGGCGCTCACCGGCCGTCGTGCCCTCACCGGCGACGGGGTGCTCACCGGTCATTGGGCCCTCGCCGGCCACGGGACGCTCGCCCGCCATGGCCGGGTCCGCCGGTGCAGCGGCACCGCGGGCGGTCGGCTCGGTGGTGGCGGTGCCGGCGGCCGGGGCGACCGGCTCGGCATACCCGCGCCGGGCCGGAGCCTCCTCATGGACGACGACCGTGCGCCGGCGCCGCGGCGACAGGGTGTTGAACAGCAGGATGACGGCGCAGACGGCCCAGAGAAGCTCGGTCCAGCCGTTGGCGGCGGCCATGCCCAGCACGTTGCCGCTGATCACGGCGATGACCGCCGCGGCGCCCAGGGCGCAGCCGACGATGAGGCTCATCGTCTTGGCCAGCACGTGGTGGGCGGCGCCGAACAGGAGAACGCCGCCGGCGACGGCCGTGAACAGACCGGTCCACCCGTTGGCGCCGAAGATGCCGAAGAAGAAGTTCCCGTCGCGGGGCGCCGTCCCGTTGGGGAAGTTGGAGAAGCGCGGGAACGTGTGCGCCTTGTACATGAAGTACAGGCCGGCGGCGAGCAGGATCGTGCCCAGGACCAACGCCGGCCCGCGAGCGAGGCTCATCCCCGTCTCGGTCCGCGTTGTCTCCGTCGTCGCCGGGGCGGCGGTGCGTGTGCGTGTGGGGTTAGCGGTAGCCATATCCTGGTCGTACCCGCTGATCCACCTTAAAACACCCTAAACGCGATAGCGGGCGAGTGCCTCCCGCCGCGCCTCGGCGTGGTCGACGATCGGCTCCGGGTAATCGATGCCGATCCGACAGCCGCTCTGCTCCTGGACGTCGGCGGGCATGGTCGCCGGCTCTGTCAGGTAGCGGTCCGGGACGTCGGTGAGCTCCGGCACGTATCGGCGGACGTAGGCGCCGTCGGGGTCAAAGCGCTCCTGCTGGCGGGCCGGGTTATACAGCCGCCGGTAGGCCGGCTGGGGATCGACGCCGACCGACGCGATCCACTGCCAGTTGCCGTTGTTTGACGCCTCATCGCCGTCGATGAGCAGCCGCATGAACCAGCGCTCCCCCCACCGCCAGTCGATGCCGAGATCCTTGGTGAGAAACGAGCCCACCAGCAGCCGAGCCCGGTTGTGCAGCCATCCCTCCAGGCGCAGCTGCCGCATCCCGGCGTCGATGACCGGGAACCCGGTGCGCCCCTCGCACCACGCGGCGAAGCGCCGCTCAGCCCGGCTCCAGCGAATCGCGCCGCGGTAGCGCTCCTGGAACTCCGAGCGGGCGTTGGCCGGAAAGTGTCCCAGCACGTGCGCGTAGAAGTCCCGCCAGCAGAGCTGGCGGCGATACGCCTCGGCGCCCGGGCCGCCGCGCCCCTGCAACCGGTGCTCGATCTCCCGGGATGAGACGCAGCCGAAGTGCAGATACGGCGACAGGCGCGAGATCGAGTCTCCGCTCAGCCGGTTGCGCCCATCGTCATAGGCGTCGACAGGCCCGGCGAGAAAGCGGCGCAGCGCCTCGCGGCCCGCGCGCTCGCCGCCGGGCGCCGGGTCGTCCACCTCCTGCGCCAGCCCCAGATCGGCGAGCTCCGGCAGTGCCCCGGGGTCGGCGTGCGGGGGCGGGGCGGGCAACGTGCGCGGCGCGCCGTGCACGTCCCGGCGCGGCTGCCCCAGCCAGTTGCGGTGAAACGGGGTGAACATGGTGTACGGGTCGCCGTTACGCGTCCGGATCGGCTCAAGCTCGTCAACGGCGAACAGCCCCGGGTGCGGACAGACGGGGACGCCCGCGGCGTCAAGCGCCTGCTTGACCTGGCGCTGTCGCCGGCGCGCGAACGGACTGACGTCGGTGGTGAAGTGAACGGCATCCGCGTCCACCGTCCGTGCCAGCTTCACCAGCTCGCGCGGCGGCGAGCCGTGGCGCACGAACAGCCGGCTGCCCCGTGCCCGCAGGGCCTCGTCGAGCTCGCGCAGGCATTCAAGGAGGAACTGCGTCCTCGGCCCGGAGGCGTGACGGCCGCGGATCAGGGCATCGTCAAAGCAGAACACGGGCACCACCGCATCGGCCGCTTCGAGCGCCGCCCGCAGGGCCGGATGATCATGGAGCCGCAGGTCGCGGCGCAGCCACACAAGAACGGTCATCGTGCGGCCGGCTCGTCCTCGAGGTTTCCGCCCAGTTGCGCTTCGACGGCGCGGTAGCGGAAGTCGAAGATGCGCTCCAGGTCCCGGCGCACGAACAGCGGATGGGCCAGCTCACCGAGGCCTCCCAGGGGCAGCGCGTAGTCGACGCGGTCCCCAACCACCGTGCCGCCGCTCTCGGACTCAAACCAGTGGCGGTGATGCCACAGCCGGTAGGGCCCGCGCAGCTGGCGGTCCACGAACCCGCGGCCCGGCTCCCACTCCTCGATGCGCGACTGCCAGCGGATGGGGATCCCGTGCACGCGCAGCCGGTAATCGATGACCGCCCCCACTCCCATCTCGATCGGTCCGTCCCCCAGCAGTTCGAAGCGCAGCCAGGGCGGAGTGATCCGCTCCAGGTTGTGGGCCTCGGCGAAGAAGGCGAACACCTCGTCAAGCGGCCGGTCAAGGCGCTGACGGCGCTGCAGGCGGTGGACGATCATCCGCCCTGGGCGAGGACGTCGCGGAGGGCGGGCTCGAGGGCGGGGTGGCGGAAGGTGTAGCCGAGTTGCTGCAGGCGGGCCGGGATCGCCCGCTGTCCCGTCGTCACCATCTCGGCCATCTCGCCGTAGAGCAGCCGGACGCCGAGCGCCGGCACCGGCAGGACCGCCGGGCGGGCCAGCACCCGCCCCAGCGCGCGCGAGAGCTCGGCGTTGGTGGCCGGAGTCGGAGCGGTCACGTTGACTGGCCCCTCGGCGCCGTCGTCGTCAAGGCACTGAAGCAGCGCGCCGGTGACATCGTCGAGGTGGATCCACGGCACGTACTGGTGTCCCCCCGCCACCGGACCGCCGATTCCGAGCCGGAAGAAGGGCAGCATCTTCGCCAGCGCGCCACCGCTCGGCGAGAGCACGACGCCGGTACGGGTCATGGCGACGCGGAGCCGGGACGCGGCGGCGAGCGCCTCCCGCTCCCAGGCAACGACGACCTCGGCGAGGAAGTCATGGCCGGGGGCCGCCTGCTCATCGAGCGTCGCGTCGTCGCGGGGACCGTAGTAGCCGGTCGCCGACTGCGAGACGAGGACGCGCGGCCCCACCCCGGCGGGCAGATCGGCGAGCCCGGCCACCAACTGCCGGGTCCCCAGCACCCGGGAATCCCGGATCCGGCGCTTGGCCTCGTCGGTCCAGCGCTGGGCCACCGGCTCGCCCAGGAGATGGATGACGGCGTCGGCGTCCTGGAGAGCGTCCCGCGGAGGCGGCGCCCCCGTGGGATCCGCCCACCCGTACACCTGGGCGTGCGGGCCGAGCACGCGGCGCGCGCGCTCCGGATCACGGGAGAGGGCGGCGACCTCGTCGCCCCGGGCCGCCAGCGCGTCGGCCACCGCCAGTCCGATTGTGCCAGTGGCTCCGGTGATCAGTACTCGCATCGCTCAGGTCCCCCGTGTCTTGTGGTTGGGCCGGTGTCGGTCCATATCACGATAAAGCGTAATAACTTGTACGAAAAATCTCCACAAGCTGTATCGTTTCCGCATGGCCGAGGGGACAAACCGGCATCTGACGACGGCGCAGCTCGCCGAGCGGACCGGCGTGGCCGCCGCGACACTCCGCGTCTGGGAAACCCGCCACGGGTTCCCGCAGCCGATGCGGCTGCCCGGGGGCCATCGGCGGTACGCCGAGGGCGATGTCGAGCTGGTGCGCGAGGTCCGCGCCCTGCGGGACGAGGGGCTCTCGCTGCCGGCGGCCATCGAGCGCGCCCGGCGGCGGACGCGGCCAGCCGTTGCCTCCGTCTTCGCCGGCCTGCGCCGGCGCCGCCCGGGGATGCCGGCGGCCGAGCTGGACAAGACCGCGGTCCTCGCTCTCACGCGCGCCATCGAGGACGAGTACTGCGCCCGGGCCGGGGACGGCGTCCTGATCGGCTCCTTCCAGCGCGAGCACTTCTACCGCCGCAGTGAGCGGCGCTGGCGCGAGCTCGCCCGTACCGCCGACATCGCCGTCGCCCTCGCCGACTTCGCCGGCCGCGCCGAGCCGCCCGGCGGGCCGGTTGAGATCCCGGTGACGCAGCGCCAGCCACTGGCGCGCGAGTGGACGGTGGTGATCTGCTCCGAGGCCGCCCATGCGTGCCTGGCCGCCTGGGAGCAGCCGACAGCGGCGCCGCTGCCGGATGCCCGGCGGCGGTTTGAGGTGCTGTGGTCCTTTGACCCCTCGGTCGCCGCCGACGCGGTCCGCGTGGTGGCCGAACTGCTGGCGGCCGCCGACGCCGTCCTGGCCGCCGACCTCCGCGCCCGCGCCGAGGCGGTGGCGCCGGGCGCGGTGGCGGCGCTTGATCACGGCGGCGACCTTGCCCACCGCATGGTTGGCTACCTGGCCGGAATGCTCAGTTCGGCTGGCGCCGGGCGCCCCGGCGTGCAAGGCTGACGTGCCCCTCCCCGTCCGCCCCTGGAGACGCGATGAAACTCGACGGTCTGCACCACATCACCATGATCACCGGCGACGCCGGGCGCAACGTGGAGTTCTACGCCGAGCTGCTCGGTCTGCGCCTGGTCAAGACGACCGTCAACTTCGATGCGCCGGACGCCTATCACCTGTACTTCGGCGACGAGACCGGCGCGCCCGGCTCGCTGCTGACGTGGTTTGAGTTCCCCGGGGCGGCGCGCGGCCGCGCCGGGGAGGGGATGATCCACACGATCGCGCTGGGGGTCGCCGCCCCCGCGTCGCTGGAATTCTGGGGCGACCGGCTGCGGGCGGCCGGCTGGGCCACCGAGGAGCGTGAGGACGCGCTGCGCTTCGTCGACTACGACGGCCTCGCCCTGGAGCTCGTCGTCGCCAACCCGGCGAACCCGCCGCTGACCGCCGAGCATCCGGACATCCCCGCCGAGCACGCCATCCTCGGACCGCAGGCGGCCCGCGCCTACGGCTCCAACCCGGCCGGCGGCGCCGGACTGCTCACGCTGACGCTCGGCTTCACCGAGGTGGCCGGCGGGCGCTACGAGCTCATCGGCGACCACCGCCGCTTTGCCTGGTCGTATGACCCTCCGCCGGCCGAGCCCGGTCGTCCGGGCGCCGGGACGGTGCACCACATTGCCTGGGCGGCCCGCGACGAGGACCATCTGGAGTGGCAGCGGCGGGCCCGCGACGCGGGCGCAACCGTCACCGACGTGCGCGACCGCGAGTACTTCCGCTCGATCTACTTCCGCGAGCCGCGCGGGGTCCTGTTTGAGATCGCCACGCTCTCCCCCGGATTCGCCGTCGACGAGGATCCGGAGCATCTGGGGGAGGCGCTGCAGCTTCCGCCGATGCATGAGCACCTGCGCCCGCAACTGGAGCGGGCGCTGCGGCCGATCGTCAACCCGCGCGCGGCCCGGCGGGAGTCGATCGGCGCGTAGCCCCCGTCGGTGGGGCCGTCCCGCTGACCCTGCGCATGCTCCCGGCCACGGGCGGACGCCGCGCGCGCCCGCCTGATTGGATACCGCGCCTGACGTGACCACGTAGAGGCGAGGAGACCCGATGGCCGAGAAGGCAGCGATCGTGACGGGAGGTTCGAGCGGGATCGGCTTTGCCATCGCGCGGATGCTGCTGGAGGAGGGCTTTGCCGTGACGCTGGCGGCACGGCGGCCGGAGAAGCTGCAGGCGGCCGTCGAGCAGCTGTCCGCGGATGGAGACCGGGTCGCCCATGTCGCCGGAAACATGGCCTCCGAGGAGGTTGTCGCCCAGGTCGTCGCCGAGCACCGCGAGCGGTTTGGGCGGCTCGACGTGCTCGTCAATAACGCGGGCGTGGGCGTCGGCGCGGCCGTGGGCGAGATCGAGACCAAGCGGCTTGACATGCAGTTGGCCGTCAACCTGAGGTCGGTGATCCTCTTTTACCGGGAGGCCGTCTCGCTCCTGCGGGAGGCCGCCGGCGAGCACCGCAACGCGCTCGTCGTCAACACCTCGTCGATCTCCGGCAAGTCCGGCGAGCCATGGCTGTCGGTGTACTCGGCGACCAAGGCGGGCGTGGTGGGCTTCACGCAGGCGATGAACAAGGAGCTGGGCGGGGACGGGATCAAGTCCTGCGCCCTGTGCCCGGCGTTCGTCGATACGCCGATGACCGACTTCGTCAAGCAGAACGTGGCCGCCGCCGACATGATCCG